>NZ_FNTX01000002.1:1591391-1909669 GCF_900105765.1 Ruania alba | reverse complement strand
CTCTGACGTTCGACAACTTCATCGAGCTCTTCCAGCGGATGAACTTCCTGACCTACTTCAGGAACAGTTTCATCGTCGGCGTGGGCACCACGGCTCTCGGCCTGTTCGTCTCGATCACGGCGGCCTATGCCTTCGCCCGATACCGCTTCCCCGGGCGCCGGTTCCTCATGTCGATGTTCCTGGTCATCCCGATGTTCCCGAGCGCACTGATCCTGATCCCGATCTACGACGTCATGCGCGCCCTGGGGCTGGTCGACACCTACCTGGCGCTGATCATCGCCTACTGCTCGTTCGCGATCCCGTTCGCTGTCTGGATGATGACCGGATACTTCGCAGCGCTGCCTGCCGACATGGAGGAGGCGGCACGAGTGGACGGGTGCAACCGTTTCACCGCCTTCGTCCGGATCCTGCTTCCGGTCGCCCTGCCCGGGATGTCGGCGACAGCCCTGTACATCTTCATCGTCTCGTGGAACGAGTATGTCTTCGCCGCCCTGCTGGCTCAGGACGAGTCCGTCCGGACCCTCCCGGTCGCGCTGCAGTTCTTCATCACCGAGTTCACCGTGAACTGGGGCATGCTCGCCGCCGGTGGTGTGATCGTTTCACTTCCGGTGATCCTGCTGTTCGTCTTCCTGCAGCGGCACCTCATCAGCGGGTTGACTGCCGGGGCCGTGAAGTAGCGGGTCCTCTGGCGAAAGCCCTCGTCAGCGGCAGGCCGTCGTCGACCCGGCATCGCGAGCTCGTCCGGGGTCGCGGAGCGGATCCCGGCGGACTGTTCATGAGCTGAGGGCACCTGCATGCTCGACCAGTAGAGGCGTCAGAACGTCAGCTACCCCTTCGGCACTCCGCTCGGCTCGGCTTCGTCTGGGGGTGGTGGACAGGTGAGTACCCTGCAGATCCGATCTACCCGGGAAGTCGATGAACGAGTTCCAGCGCGGCCATGAACCACGGCTGGCACTTGGTTCAGGTACTCGTGAATGGGCGCGACATGTGAACA
Source organism: Ruania alba (assembly GCF_900105765.1). Lineage (NCBI taxonomy): Bacteria > Bacillati > Actinomycetota > Actinomycetes > Micrococcales > Ruaniaceae > Ruania > Ruania alba. The sequence goes on along the minus strand of NZ_FNTX01000002.1, from coordinate 1,908,675 downwards.
TAGCCAGCGCCAAACGGGTATCTGCTCAGCGACGGGCAACGCCTCACGTCTGCCCGGTCACGTCCTGCAGTAAGACTCATGCATTGGCAGGAACCAATCAGCAGCCCAACGACGGTGCCCGAAGTGTCCAATGTCGCCCGATCCTCGACACTGAGGCCAGCCTCGCGAGCGTGCCCTCAGTCCTCCAGCGGCACGGCACCTGAGTGTGGTCAGGGCAGATCTCACCGGCCGCAGGGACAATCCTTCACTTGAAGGGAGGGCAGCCCGGTGAGCTACCGCTGCGCCACTCGCGGCGCCGCGCAAATCAGCGGACCGAATGCCGCTCACTTGCGATCCACAACTATTCTCTCCGTTGCCCATGTCCTCGACTCGTCACTGACGGAGAGTCCGAAACCGGGGAGAGAGACGCTCGTTGAACAGCGGGGTAAGCACGGAGGGGATCGAAAGCTCCACCGTCCGCAACACATCGGCGCCCGACACCACGGCGCTCACTTCCCACCCGTCGTTGCGATTCCCTTCAACAGGTATCGCTGTCCGAACAGGAAGATCATGAACACCGGTATCAGCGAGACGAGCGACATGGCGAAGAGCGCACCCCACGCAGAGTCCGAACTCGCGTCCACAAAGGCGCGCAACGCCACAGGGACCGTGTACATCTCGGGCCTCGTCAGGTAGATCAGTTGGCCGAAGAAGTCGTTCCACGTCCAGATGAACGTAAAGATCGTCGTCGTCGCCAGAGCCGGGACCATGAGCGGCAGGATAATGCTCGAATAGATCCTGAAATGGCCCGAGCCGTCGATGCGCGCCGCCTCATCCAACTCCCGCGGGATACCACGGATGAACTGCACCATGAGGAAGATGAAAAACGCTTCCGTCGCAAGGAACTTCGGCACGATGAGAGGGAGGAACGTGTTCACCCAATCCAATTGTGAGAAGACGATGTACTGCGGCACGATTACCACATGGACGGGCAGCATGATAGTGGCCAACATGACGGCGAACATGAACGAACGCCCCCGGAACTTCAATCGGGCGAACGCATAGGCAGCCATCGAGCACGAAAGCAGGTTCCCGATGATGGAACCGACCACCACAATGGCCGAGTTGAGCATGTAGTGGCCGAAGGTCGAGGTGAGCGCGTTCCACCCATCGATGTAGTTCTGGACCTCGAACGTGGTCAGCCACAGTCCCGGCGTGCGGAAGATCATCTCGGTGGGCCGGAGCGAGCTGACGACCATCCACAGCAACGGGTACATCATGAGCAGACCCACAACGATCAGCACGATGTGCTTCAGCAGCTGCCGCATCGATCGGGAGAGGCGAGGGCGCCGTGAACCTCTGCCGCCTGGGCTCATCTCGACCCCATGCTTCTGCTGGACGCGGGGGGTTTCCAACTCAGTCGTCATAGAAGACCCAATACTTCGAAGCGATGAAATTGATGAATGTGAACATGGCGATGATCACCAACAGGACCCAGGCCATGGCCGAGGCGTAGCCCATGTCGAAATTGTTGAACCCCATCTGATATAGATACAGCGTGTAGAACATCGTCGAATCAGCTGGGCCACCAGACCCGTTCGACACGACGAATGCCTGGGTGAACGATTGAAAGGCACCAATGATTCCCAGGACGAGATTGAAGAAGATGATCGGCGTGAGGAGGGGAAGCGTGATGGTGAAGAACTGCCGGACCGGGGTCGCACCGTCCACGGAAGCTGCTTCGTAGTACATCACGGGTATCTGGCGCAGCCCGGCGAGGAAGATGATCATCGGCGCACCGAACGTCCAGACATTGAGGATCACCAGGGTCCCCAGCGCGGTGTCAGGCGAGGACACCCACCCTTGGCCCTCGATGCCCAGCGGGGCGATGACCTGGTTCACCAGCCCCTCGATGCCGAATATCTGGCGCCACAGCACAGCGATCGCGACCGACCCTCCGAGCAAAGACGGCAGATAGAAGATCGACCGGTAGAAGGCGAGTCCGCGGACGCCGCGATCGAGTGCGACCGCGAGGAGGAGGGCCGCCAGCAGTTGCAACGGCAATGAGAAGGCGACGAACCGGAACGTCACGTTCAGGGAATTCTGCAGTCGTGCGTCTTCCAGCATGCGACTGAAGTTGTCGAACCCGATCCAGCTCGGGGGCTGGAGCAGATTATAGTCAGTGAACGATAGCGCCAGGGAAACTACCATCGGGCCGATCGTGAGAAGCGCCGTGCCCAGGATCCATGGCAGCAGGAAGACGTAGGCAGCACGACCTTCGCGACGCTCAGCTTTGCTCGGCTTGTCCCTGCGTGGGACCTTCGACCTACGTATGCTCGCGAGTTCGGACAATGCGCTCATGACGGGTGCTCCCTGTCTCGTCGGAGCGACCCACTACCTAGCCTTTCGATCATTTCGCGCTCCTCTCGTCGACGTCGGTGCCCTCGTACAGCCAGTCCAGAGATGCGTACGGATCGGCTTCACCGAGGACGTTACGACCGGTGAAGACCTGATCGGCCACCGTGACGCCGAGAATCGCGTAGGCGCCCGCACCCATGGCCAACGTGTGCACGCCTGCCTCATAGGAGAACGAGTGGACATTCACCACCGGGAGGAAGTCCACAGCGACTGCTGATCGCAGAACCGGTTCCAGCCCGCCACGTGCATCGGCATGCGTGTCTACCTCGAGGTCAGGCACCTGCAACCACACCGACTCGGCGCTCTGGAAGTACCCGATCAGGACCTGCGATGGCCTGTTCAGCCGCAGGGTCACGCTCACCTGGCCCTCGTACGCCTCGGAGGAGTTGAACCGCACGCCCGTCATCCCGTCGAGCTCTGGGGCTATCTCACGGATGTTGCTGTCGGCATCTGCAAAGACCGATTGACCTGCTCGAACCGTGTACTTTTCGGCACTCTCGGAGAGGAGGTCGTATGGGGCGGGGGTGAAAGCAGTGGGTGGGATCGATTCGGGCCGCACTGTTGCCACGTCTCCTGTAGCGAGACGGTCGACATTCGCCCGGAAGTTCTTTGCCTCCTCGAGGTAGAGCGGAAGGCACTGACGCCAGTGCGCAAACTCGTGCCCGTCGGCGAAGGGCACCTTCCGTTGCGGAGTCTGCATGCTGTTCGCGTAGTAATAGCTACGGTCGGTGAGCTCCGTCAGGCGCTCATACAGGGTCACACTCTTGTCGATCTGGTCGGCCGCTCGTTGCAGCGATGGCACGTCCTGACCCGGGCTACGCCCATCCCCCTCTCGATAGGCGACCACGGCGACTGCGGCCTCGACCCGCAACCGGTAGAAGGCGGCCATCAAGGCGATCGCCTCGGCGTCGTCCGCGATGCGCTGATACTCATCGACCGCGCGCCGCACATGCTCGCCACCGCGGGTGATCGCTGCGACGGCTCGTTCGGCGAAGTAGCACGCGTCCTCGACAACGGTGATGGGCGTCTCACCGACGTGCGCCTCACCGCGAACCTCCCGCTGCACGTAGGTCTCGAGCCGCTCACCAGCGGGAGCGTGCGAGTCCCACAGGTCCGCCCAGGGACGGTGGCGCCCAGGGTTCGTCAGCTGGCTCATCGTCATCCCCAGGCTGAGCGTCTGCCGGTTGCCTTCCGTGATTCCGAGCCGCCGGACAAGCCTCGGGGCAACCTGCCCCATCGCCTCATACGCATCCAATGCCCCAGCAGCCGCCTCACGGCTCCCGAACTGGTCAGCAAGAGCGCGGGTCCAGTACTCCCGTTCACCGTCGGCATCTCGGTCGCTGCGCCATGCGTAGCGCAGCCATGCGGCGTACCAGATCCAGTCCCGATCGATCTGTCGCAGGCGCGGCTCGGCCCGGTCCGGTGTCAGCGGCCACTCCCAGTAGAAGAGGGGGTAGAGGTGTAAGCCGTGCGATGCCAACCGGTGCACGATCGCCGACACGCTTTTCTGGATGAAGGACACCGCGCCGAACCGGAAAGGTTCGAGATTGGCCAGAATGTGGATGTTGACGATGTGAAGGCTTCCCTGCGCGGCAAGGTCACGGTGGATATCCTGCCACTTCCCACGCGGGTTCCAGGTAGTGAGCGATTCGCCGTTGAACTTGGCTTCGGTGAACAACCGGGGATACGAGGTCAGAGCCTGCGCCAGGATCGGCTTGAGGTCCACGGCGTGCGCTCGCACGATCACCGGCGGCAACTCGTCACGACCGGAACGTGCCACGCCCTCCTTGACGCCGGCGAGGATCGTGTCGACGAACCACTCAGCACCGTAGATGTCCCCCTGAAGCACTTCTCCGAGGCACGTGTAGAGACCGACATTGGGGAACTGATCGACAAACGCCGCGATCGACTGACGCGTGTAATCGCTGGTCAACGCCGTCGGCGTCGGCTGGTGGAGAGCGATGTCATGGTGAACGGCGAAGGGTAGCGGAATATGAATGTTATAGAACTTCACCACAATCCATATTCCGCGCCGGTCCGCCTCTGCTGTCAGCCAGGAGAGCAGCTCGCGATTCTCCGCAAGCTCCTCCGCCGTGACCTCCTGGGCCTCCGGATAGTCCGGCAGACGGACAAAGGAGGAGAACGGATGCCCGCTCCATAGGTAGATGACGTTGGCCCGTTCGGAGAACAGCAAGTCCAGCAGATCCAGCCAGGTCGAACGATCATAGAACCACGGGAACCGCTCTCGGTTGATCGGATACTCGTACACCTGCCGAGGGGGTTCCACCGTCGTCTTCTGGAGGCCGATGGCCGGCCCGCGCAGCACCAAGTCAGGTGCCTCGCCTCGATCCAGATCTCTCGGCACCTCACCGATGGCCTCGATCTGGCGCGCCAGCTCCTGGCACCCGTACAACACACCCGACTCGCTCTCGCCGGTCACGACCGTGAGGCTCCCGGGCAATGACGCAACGTAGTACCCGTCCCGCGCCGGTACACCCGAATTGTAGAGAAGGATCTCCTGCGCCTCGAGCTCGTCGACGTCCGCGGACGCTCCACGCACGCCGAGCAGGATCCGAGTTCCGTCAGAGTGCGCCGGTTGGAAATGCGTCGAGCGCGACACCGAGGCGCCCTGCGCCTCGAGCCTGCTGCTGAGCAGGTTCAATCCGAACTGGATCCGTGGCGAGGGCGATTCAGGATGAATGATGACCACGTCGGGCATGCGGTGTGAACTCCTCGGACGGTTATCGGTGGGAGATTGACCTATGTCGCATCCAGGCGTCATCGCGAGACGATCTCGAACTCGAGGGTGGTGCCGTCGGCGTCACCGGGATACATGTGCAGTTCGTGGTCGCCGAACTGCTGGGTCCACCGATCGGGTGGTCCCAGATGCATAGCCACGGCCTCTCGCACGGCCTCGTCCGATACGAAGTCGTCGGTGACGATCCACAGGCCGCGCCCGATCCAGTACGTTCCGGCGTCGGCGGTGGGATCGAGCCACTCGGCGATGACCACGGTCGCCCCGTCAACCGCGCGGGCCCGCAGCATCTCTCGGGTGCGATCCGGCAGCCTGGTGCCCGCAACGATCAGCAACTTGGCGTCGCGGATGCTCTGCGTCCCGACTCTCTCGTCGAAGGCGAGGACGTTGTTCATGGGGTGGAACAGGCCGTGCGTGGACGTGGGCCGCTCCACCCCTGGGACTCCAGTAGCGAACGGAAATTCCGAGCGGTCCACGCCATTCAACTGGTGGCGTGGGAACTCGAATCCAGGAATGTGCATGCACGTGCCGTTGCGCGGGATGGAACCGTGGCTCAAGAGATGCCACACGTCGAAGATGCTGCGCGATCGCTCGGGGGCCCGCCCGTCGGGCTGTCCGAACGGCCGATCGTCCTGACCGTAATTACTGTCCTCGGCGTGGATGAACGCAATCGTGGCAGTGGCGTCGCGGAAGCTCCACCGCAGCGGGTTCGCAGGGACGAACGATCGGACGAACTCCAGCCAGACCTGACCGTACTCGGAGGCGAGGAAACCCTCCGATGTGTGCTGCATGAGGACGTCCAGTCCCTCGGTGAACATGTGACTGGGACCGAAAAAGTAGGCCATGCGCAGGGCGGATGCGTACTCTTCCGGGCCATGCCCGGGATACCCGGGGGCCCGGGTGAACCATGGACCGATGTCCGGGCCCCACAAATCGACACAGATCCAGAAGTCGCGATCGAACTGCCTGGCCGCACCGAGTGATGTGGCGAGCTGAAGCGGCTGGAACGACTCCTTCATGACTTTCGGACAGGGTGTCATTCCCGCCCTGGCCAGCGTGTGGAACAGCACAGGAAATACCTGCTCGCTCAACACCGGCGTCCGTGGTGAGGATGCCTGCTCGACCGCGTTGACGATCTCCCTGGCGTTGGCCTCGATCAGTTCCGCGGCCTCACCGGCGCTCAGGTCCTGGGTGGATCCGAAGTGCGGTCGCACAGCGTCACGCCGGTACTGTGCGGCATTGATCTGGAGGTGCTCCGGCTCGTCATACAGCACAGCGCGCAACGCCCCGGACCGGGCCGCCGCAACGACGAGGTCACCGGGAATGTCATAACGATTGGTCCCCTCGACGAACGGCCCGTTGATGTTCCCGTACTCGTTCCCTAGCACCACTCCGAGGCCCGCCGCTGCGATGTCGCGCAACATGGCACGTTCGTCTCCTTCACCGGGGAGCACATGGTGCAGATAGAAGTCGGCACCGAATGTCCCCAGCATCTCGGCGAACTCACGCCCGCTGACCGGCGCGTCGTGCGAGGCGATGCTCACGCCCGTGCCGGTACGGCGCAGCGTGTCCGAGGGCGCTACCGCCCACGGGTCCTGCCACGCCATCACCGGCCCCTGCAGGCCGAACTGAGGCCGGAAGTGCGGCGAGTGCGTCATGCGAGGCCTCGTCCCCGACCGGTGCGGGAGCCGGTCTGGCTCCCGCACCGGTCCGCGAGGTCGCGCGGTCTCCTGCTACGCACGATCGAGCTCTGCCTCAATCTCGGCGGTCATCTGCTCCGCCGCCTCGTCGGGCGTCAACCGACTGAAAAGCACTTCCTCCATGTAGCGATTGACGATTCCACCGACCGCACCGGCGCCCGGCGGTGCGGGTGCTGGAGCGAAGGTCGACTCCTCGCTCGTCTCACCGATGAAACTGACCACCTCCTGGCCGGTCGCATCCAGCTCCGGGAGGATCGTCTCCTGAGCCGCGCCGCTTGCCGGGACACCGAGACTCACCAGCATGGTCTCAGCGACACGCTCGTCATTGCTGAGGAAGTTCAGCAGCTCACCCGCAGCCTCTGTGTTCTCGCTCTGGCTGGAGATCCCCCAGAACCAAGAAGGGATGTGAGCCAGACCGTTCTCGGCCACATCTCCGGTTGGCGACGGAGGACGCAGCAACTCCATCGAGCTGTCAGCGGCGGCCTCGAGTGCGGGCAGCTGGCTGGCGTAGTAGAACGCCATCGCCGTCCGGTTGGTCAGGAAGCGGCCCTCCTCGAACACACCGGACATCTCCTCGATGAACTCGTCCGGGGACGGCCCACTCGCAGAATCGCGGATGTGCTCAAGGTGAGCGAACCATGCCGAGGCCGTCGCCGGCTCGTATCCGATACCCGACCCGTCGTCGGCATACAGGGACTCACCGTTCTGTCCCAGCCACATCTCCAGGGTCGCGTTGCCGGCTTCTCCGTAGTCGCTCCCACGCACCTCGCCGCCGAGCGCCGTGGCCACCTCGTCGGTGATCCGGTAGTAGTCGTCCCACGTCCAAGCGGCGTCGTCCGGAAGCTCGACCCCAGCGTCAGCGAACAAGTCCTCGTTCGCGATGACGGTGTACGCGTTCTGAGAGAAGGGCAGGCCGTAGAGCTCGCCGTCCAGGCTGCCCTGTCCCATGGACGCCTCCGGGAAATCGGAGGTGTCCATGGAGTCCAGAGTATTCAGATCGAGCAGAGCACCACGTCCGCCGTACTCGAACAGGTGCTCCTTGTCGAAGGAGATGACGTCAGGCGCATCCTGGCCAGCAGTCGTCGTCGCAAGACGGTCCCAGTGCCCTCCGGAGTCGGAGTACTCCGCCTCGATCGTCACGCCAGGGTTCTCGGACTCATAGGTCTCGATGAGCGAGAGAAAGTTCTCGTGGCGTTCCTGGGATCCCCACCACGCAACGCGCAGCGTGACGTCGCCGTCTGAACCGCTCGAGTCGCTGCCGCACGCACCCAGCGAAAGGCCAAGAGCGAAGACGAGCCCGCCGGCCGCCGCCTTCCCTCGTCTGGAAGTCATCGTCATTGAAAGTTCCTCCAACTTGATCGGTCGGCGTCGATCCCGACTCTGGGCTCATGTCAGCGGACCGATGACAGTCGAGTGGCTGCTCCTGTGCGAGTACGACTGCCGCCGTCCGTTCAACACGAGCACCGTAGCATAGTGGTATACCAGCATATCTATATGTCGCCATCGCGCCAACGCGACACCTCTCAGTCGCCCCAAGCGCCAAGGCGACTGCTCACGCAGCCACACGTGCAACCGCGTAGCGGGAAGCGCTCGCCACACGCTTGCATTTTGGTATACCAAGATACTAGTGTTCATGCATGAAGATGAGTGATCATTCGGATGCCCTAAAGACGCTGATCATGCAAGCGCCTGTCTCGCGGGGTGACCGCGTCAGGGATGCTCTGCGGCAGGCGATCCTCGACGGCGTCCTTCCGCAGGGAGCGCCGTTGGTCGAGCGAGACCTCGCTGAGATGCTGGGCGTTTCGAAGACGCCCGTGCGCGAGGCACTCAAGCAGCTGCAATCCAGTGGGCTCGTAGTGGCCAACTCGTACCAGCGGGTCAGTGTGCGGCAGCTCGACGAGGTGACCGTCCGCGCCGTCGACGATGCCCGGCTCGCGGTCGAGCCACAGGCCGTGCACCTGGGAGTCGAACGACACGGCGCCACGCCGCACACCGGTGCACGCCAGGCACTCGCCGAGGCCGACGGCTGGCTCGAGTCTGATCAGCCGGCACAGCTCGGGCTCGCCAACCGCCACTTCCACCGGGAGTTGTACGTTCTTTGCGGCAACGAGTGGCTGATCAACTTCCTCGACAAGATGGAGGTACTGGCATCGTTCATCGCGACCGCGGGGTGGCGGGTCGAACCGAGGTACACGAGCGAAGCGGTCGAGCATCGCACGATCCTCGATGCGGTCGAATCCGGCGACGGTGAACGCGCCAGGGTGCTGCTGCGAGAACACATCAGCGGGGCGTCTCGCGCGCTACTCAGGTCCCTCGAGCAGGACGCAGCCTCGGCGGCCGAGAACGGGTGACCGTCACTCACCGTCGAGTGTTCGCGACCTCGGTCACCGCGTTGGGCTCTGGCATCGCCTCCGGCGATGTGATCGCTCCCAGTCGTCGGCGTCCTTCGTACGGTAGGCCCCAGGGCCATCACGCGCAGCGTCGATTTCGCACTCTGGAACCTCAGGAGGGTTGCTCGAACTCAATCTCGGCGCCCTCATCGTGGCACTCTCAGCCCTCCACCAACACCCGCACGTCCCAGGCACCCAGCTCGAGCCTCTCCCCCGCGGCGAGACCGGCGCCGTCACCCAGCAGATCCGTGACGGCAGCCGGCAGCGTGACCGTCGCCGGTTCCCACGACCAGTTGTGCAGGACCCGCAGACGGCGGCCCTCGCCGTTGGTCGCCGATGTCACCGTGACCGAGCCGCCCGCGAGCGACCGCCAGACCTCGCCCTCACCCGGGGCCACCCACCGCAGCACGGCGGCCGCGAGCGCCGGGTCCGGTACGGTCCCCACGGTGGTCACCCGCCCCGCTCCCGCGGGAGCGGTGGTCACCGCCGGGTAGGCGCCCAAAGCCCGGTGGTCGTACTCCACCAGCACCTCCGCACCGCCAGACACACGCAGGTAGTCCGCCCACGCCGTCGCCGTGGCGCCCTCGGGAACGTCCAGTCCGCTCCCTCGCACGGGCGCCGGCACGGAGAGGTTGCTGAACTCCTGGTAGTCCACCCCGGCCACCTCGGCGAGCCGACCGGGCTTGGTCTCCAGCCGGGCCCGGGCCTCAGCGTCGGCGTACCCAGTGCGCGGGCCGAGCACCAGGTGACCACCGGCCTCGGCGTAGGCCCGCAGCCAGTCGAGCAAGTCATCCGAGGCGACATACAGCGCGGGCACCAGCAGCACCGGCAGCTCAGCGGCCACCTCCGCCGGCTCACGTAGCGCCAGCTGCCCGTCGTGCACGATGCGTACCGGCGCACCGGTCTCGAACGCCCCGCGGTAGAACGCTCCGACAATCCGCTCGTAGCTGCCGGGGTCACCCGAGCCATCGGCCTGAGCAAGCGACGGCTGCCCCATCAGGCCACGCTTGGACTCGTTCGACCACAACAACCCCACCTCGGCGTCCGGCACCAGCCCGCGCAGGTGAGCCTCCGCCGTCGTGATCTCACCTCCGAGCGCCGCCAGCTGCTCGTACACCCGACCCGGCTGCTGGTCGTGCGGGAGTACCCCGATCCAGTACGTCTCGGTGCCGTAGTGCAACGTGTGCCAGTGCCAGTACTCGATCATCCGCGCACCGCGAGCAATCATCGCCCACGCGACCTGGCGCCACTGCCCGTCGAAGGCCGGCACGTTCGTGGCCGGCCCCCCGATGGCGCCCGCATTCGTCTCGGTCACCAGGAACGGTGCCTGCTTCGAGGAGTACATCCGGTCGGCGCTGTGGAAGATCGTCCAGGTGCCGGTGGTCGTCCACCCCTGCGGCACGTCCTCCGGCGAAGGCAATGCCAGGCCGTCCTGCATCGTGTAATACGGGTTGCCTGCGGTCACGTCCAACGCCGACGTCAGCTGCGGGTCGTCCACCCCCGGGCGGGAGTACGCGATACAGGTGGTCACGAACTTCTGCGCTGGGGCGATCTCGCGCACGATGCCCGCCTGCCAGGCGATGAAGTCGGTGACCAGCTGCGTCTGGAAGCGGCGCCACGCGAGGTCGTACTGCGGCTGGGCATTGCCGTCGGGCCGCCACAGATCGGCCCAGGTGCTGAGCCGGTGCGACCAGTACACCAGCCCCCACTCGCGGTTGAGCGTCTCCACGTCGCCGTACTGCTTCCGCAGATGGTCGACGAAGGCCTGGAAGACGTTCTCGTTGTGCAGCAGCTGCAGGCCGGGCTCGTTGTCCACCTGGAAACCGATCACGGCCGAGTGGTCGGCATAGCGCCCGACGACGGCCCGGATCACCCGTTCGCTGTAGAACTTGTAGGCGGCGTGCGTCAGGTCCATCTCCTGCCGCGCGCCCCAGTGGTTGCGCTGGCCGGTGCGCCGCTCCCCCGCGATCTCCGGGTACTTCCGCGCCAGCCACGGCGGCACCGCATAGGTGGGAGTGCCGAGGATGACGTCGATCCCCCGGGCGTGGGCGCCGTCCAGCACCGGCTCGAGCCAGTCCAGCTCGAACCGGCCGTCCTCCGGTTCCCAGGTGGACCAGGTGGACTCCCCCACCCGGATCACGCTGAACCCGGCCTCGGCCATCAAGTCCAGGTCGCGCTCCAGGTCGCGGTCGGCATCGGTGGGGTGGTACTCGACGTAGTAGGCGGCGCCGAAACGCACGCGGTCGTTCAGGTCGGGCTGATCGGGCACAGTCGTCGAACTCCTTGTACTCGGGTTGAACGGGGTCATTGCTTCACACCACCGGTCGCCAGACCGGTCTGCCAGTAGCGCTGCAGGAACAGGAAGGCGATCACCAGCGGGATGATCGAGACCAACGAGCCAGTGATCACCATGGAGAACAGAGCCTGCGAGCCCGACCCTGCCTGCGAGGTGGACTGCCACTGCGCCAGGCCCACCGTCAACGGGTACCACTCGGGGCTGTTCAGCATGATCAGCGGCAGGAAGTAGTTGTTCCAGGTGCTCACCAGTGCGAACAGCAGCACCGTCACAAAACCGGGGGCCAGCAACCTCGAGACGATGGTGACGAAGATACGGAACTCTCCTGCGCCGTCGACCCTGGCGGCCTCCTGCAGGGAGGGCGGAACGGCCCCGGCCGCGTACACCCGCATCAGGTACACCCCGAACGGGCTGACCAGCGAAGGAAGGATCACCGCCCAGGGCGTATCGGTGAGCCCCACCTGGGCGAACAGCAGGTACGTGGGGATCGCGAGCGCCGTCAGGGGCACCATGATGGCGCCGAGGATGATCGCGAACAGGGCTGTGCTGCCCTTGAAGCGCAACGTGGCGAAGGCGTATCCGGCGGCGGTGGCGAGCGCAGCGGCCCCAATGGCGCTCACGCCCGCGTAGACCGCGGTGTTGCGGGCCCAGACGAGGAAGATCCCGTTCTGGAAGGTGAACACGTCACCCAGGTTGCCGAGGATGCTGATCGAGTCGGCGAACCACAGTCCGAAGGAGGAGAACAGGTCCGCATTGGACTTCGTGGACGCCACCAGGAGCCACCACAGGGGCAGCAGGAAGTACGCCCCGACGGCGACCATCGCCACGGTCAGCACGGTGGACTTGCGTTCGGTGGGGCTTGTGCGGGCCTTCCGGCCCGTGGCGGGCCGGGCCGAGGCGGTGACAGTGCTCATCAGGCGCCTCCCTTCCTGGTGCTCAGCTGGAAGACGTAGGAGACCACCATGATCACGAAGCCGAGCAGGAACGCGATCGCCGCGGCGTAGTTCACCTCCTGACCCACGAAGGCCAGGTTGTAGGCGTACAGGTTCGGGGTGTAGCCGTTGCCGATCACATTGGGCGCGATCGTGGCGAGGATGTTCGGTTCGTTGAAGAGCTGGAACGTGCCGATCACGGAGAAGATCGCGGTGAGCACCAGCGCCGGCCGCAAGGCCGGGATCTTGATGGCGGTGGCGATGCGCACCTCGCTGGCGCCGTCCACCCGGGCAGCCTCGTAGATCTCGGTGGGAATCGAGCGCAGCGCCGAGTACAGGATGATCATGTTGTAGCCGATGAAGCCCCAGGTGACGATGTTCATGATCGAGAAGAGCATGAACTCGGCGGAGAGGAACTGCGGGGTGCCGAGGCCGATGGCCCGGCCCATCTGGGCGAACGGCCCGAAGTCGGGGCCGTACAGGTAGCCCCACATCAGGGCCGAGATCACACCCGGCACGGCGTACGGGATGAAGATGCTCAGCCGCACGAACCGCTTCATCCGCAACCGCCCGCTGTCCAGCACCAGGGCGAACAGCAGGGCCAGGCCCAGCATGATCGGCACCTGGATGACGAGGAAGACGGCCATCCTCGCCACGCCACCGGTGAAGGTGGCATCCCCGAGGGCACGCACGTAGTTGTCCAAGCCCACGAACGAGACGCCACCGATGAGCTGGTTACGGAACATCGACAGGTATCCCGAGTAAGCCAGGGGCACCACGAGCATGGCGATGAAGACGAGCATGAACGGCAGCACGAACAGGTAGCCGGCGCGTGCCTCGCGGCGCCGGAGCAGGCTCTGCGTGTTGCGTGGCGGCCGCAGCGTGGTGGTGGACGTCATCGTCCCTCCTTCTCAACCGGGGTGGGTGGGCCCACAGACCCACCCACCCGGAGCGAACGTGCGGTCACTGGACGGTGAAACCCTGGGACTCGGCGTACTCGATCAGATCGGCCTCCCAGGCTTCCAGGCCGGCGACCAGGTCACCCCGATCGGCGATGGCGCTACCGAGGGTCTCGTTGTAGGAGGAGTACGCGTAGTCCATGAACGGCAACCATCCGAAATCATCGGTGGGGACCGTCTCGGAGATCTCCGCGAAGGTCGCGTTCACCTGCTGTCCGCCGTAGAACTCGGCCTCCTCGGAAAGGAACTCCTCGGACTCGAGGATGCTCAGCGAGGGCGGGAAGAGGAATTGCTCCTCGGCGAAGGCCGTCGCCGGTTCCTCCTCAACGTTGATCCACCGGGCCAGCTCGGCGGCAGCGATCGGGTTCTCGGTGGAGGAGAGCACCGCATCGGTGGACCCGCCCCAGTTCCCGGAGATGTTCTGCCCTTCCTCCCACTGCGGCAGCGTGGAGGCAGCCCACTGTCCACTGGTGCTACCGGCGGTGCCCTGCAGGAACACCGGGCCCCAAGCCGCCACCTGCCAGCTGGCGTACTTACCGTTCGCCAGCGCCTGATACCACTGGTCGTTGAAGTCCGGATCCACCGAGACCAGGTCGTCGGCGATCAGGCCCTGCCAGTACTCGACCACCTGGAGCACCTCGGGAGAGTCGAGGTCGATCGTCACGGTCTCTGCGCCGTCGTAGGCGAACGGGCGCGCTCCGGCCTGCCAGAGCAGCCCGACGAACTGACCGGGATCATTACCGGGCATATTGGTGAGGTAGCTGTCCGGCATAGCCTCGCGGTAGTCGGCGGCTGCTTGGGCGAACTCGTCCCAGGTGGCGGGCGGTTCGATACCGGCTTCATCGAAGAGGTCGGTGCGGTAGAGACTGCCGAGCGGGCCGGTGTCCTGCGGGATGCCCCACAGGCCGCCGTCGGCTGAGACCTGGCTCCACACCCAGTCCGGGTAGGCGGTGGAGAGGTCCTCCTGGAGGTACGGGGTCAGGTCGAGCAGGTCGCCGCCGAGGCGGAACGACGCCAGGTGCTGAAACTCCACTTGGGCCACGTCCGGGGCGCCGGAGCCGGCCTGGATGGCGGTGCGCATCTGCTGGTAGTGCTCAGCCCCCTGTCCGACATTGACGAGCTCGACGTCGATCTCGGGGTAGGCCTCTTCGAACATCGCGACCTGGTTCTCGATGTCGGGTACCCAGGTCCAGAAGGTGAGCTCGGTCGGGGTGCTCATCGCCTCCTCGAACTGTTCGGTGGTGATCTCATCGGCGGTCTCGCCACCGTTACCGTCAGTGCCACCGTCACCGTCTGATCCGGTACACGCCACCAGCGCCAGGGCGCTGAGGGAGGCCACGACAGGAAGTGCTGCGCGGCGGTAGGTGTGCTGTTTCATGAGTGCTACTTCCTCGTAGACATCAGGTGGTCGGCCCGGGTGGGCCTGGGTGGTCGCCTCAGCGACCGGGCGTCGGCGGCGGAGCGGTGCTCCGCCGGACGACGAGCTCGGGGGTGATGACCAGGCGGTCGTCACCATGGTCGGTGTGGTCGGTCGTGTCCTCGTCCACCAGTGCGGTGAACATCTCGACGGCGCGATCAGCCAGCTCTTGGAAGTCCTGCTTCACGGTGGTCAGGGGCACGGGCAGGTACTCGGCGTCGGGGATGTCATCGAAGCCGACGACCGAGACGTCCTCAGGTACCCGGCGGCCCGCTTCGGCGAGCGCGCGCAGCAGGCCGATGGCCATCTGATCGTTGCCGACGAACACGGCGGTCGCGTCGGGATCGGCCGCGAGCTTGCGCCCGAGCTCGTACCCGGAGCGGGAGGTCCAGTCGCCCATCACATGGGTGGGAACTGGTCGGCCAGCGTTCTGCAGCGCAGCACGCCAGGCGAGGGTACGTGCGGTGGCCGAGTGCCAGGCGGAAGGGCCGGCGAGGTGGTGGACGGTCCGGTGACCGAGCGCGAGGAGGTGCTCGATGGCCGCGCGGGCACCCGCTTCCTGATCGGTGACCGCAGCGGGTAGTTGCATGCCCTCGGGCGGATCGCCGACGACGACGGCCGGTTTGCCATGCAGCTCGGTCTCGTCCACGCCGTCGGAGGTGAGCAGACTGCCCATCAACAGGCCGTCCACGCCACTGTCGATGAGCCGCCGGATCGCTGCGGTCACGGTCGTCGCCTCGCCCGCTTCGGCGGAGGCGATCAGCACGGTGAGCCCGGCACGACCGGCGGCGCGCTCCAGGCCCAGCAGCTCGGCCGAGGGCCCATACAGGGGGGTGGCCGGGGTGAGGATCCCGACGGCGTTGCTGCGCTTGCTGACGAGAGCGCGCGCAGCAGCGTTGGGACGGAAACCGAGCTCGGCAATGGCAGCGTTCACCCGATCACGGACGGCGGTGCTCACGTTGGCCTCACCACGCACCACGCGGGAGACGGTCTTTTGGGAGACCCCGGCGAGCCGGGCGACGTCGGTCATGACAGGGCGCAACCCGTCCCGCGGGGTATCCCCGGATCCAGTTGACTGCGCTGTCATGCTCCTCATGACTGCGCAGTCAACCGCACTCGTCCAGGCACGTCAACCCCGTCCCGGAATCGCACGTCGAATTAGCTATCGGTGGTGCGCCAGGAGGGGCGCACCACCAGCCATTTCGACATTCGATTCCAGGAAGGGGCGTCAGTCCGATCGGCTGACAGGCAGGCTTGCTGACGGGGCAGGCTCGCTAGAGCGTGACCTCACACCCCTGCTCAGCGGAGGAATAGCAGGCATCGATCACGTGCGTGCGCAACAGCCCGACCTGCCCCCGCGCAGCGTCGGACCCGCTGCGCACCAGCTCGACGAAGTCGGCCACGTTGGCCTCGTGCCCGGCGTCGGGAAGCATGTCCGGGACCAGATTCGCGGGAATGCCGTCCACATCGGTCGTCACGTGGATCTGCGGGGCGTCGGGCCCCTCGACCTCGATCCGCGCACCCCCCTCGGTCCCGAACAGCTCCAGGTAGAACCGGTCGTGGTCGACGAACTGCGCCCAGCTGGCTTCCAGCATGAGCGTGGCGTCGTTGTCCAGGCGGAGCAGGGCTGTACCCAAGTCCTCCACCTCATACACCGTGGCGTCCCCGGCGGTCCGGGCACCCACGCCGTAGCTGCCGCCGCCCAGGCCCCGCGGCCCGAACTCGGCGTAGGTGGAGGCCGAGACGGTCCGTACACCCGGCTCGCCCAGCACGTGCAGTGCGAGGTCGAGGGCGTGGATCCCGATGTCCATCATCGGACCACCACCGGCGGAGTCCTTGCGGGTGAACCAGGTGCCCAGCCCGGGGATGCCCTTGCGTCGCACCCAGCCGGCCTTGGCGTAGTACACCCGCCCGAGCACACCGTCGGTCACCAACCGGTGCAACGTTCGTGCCGGCGCGCGGTGGCGCTTGTTGAAGGTGATCTCCAGTGCTCGGTCCGCGGCCTGCGCCGCCTCGGCCATCCGCTCGGCATCGGCCGCGGTGGGAGCCATCGGCTTCTCGCACAGCACGTGCACCCCTGCGCCCAGCGCAGCGATCGCCATCGGCGCGTGCAGGGCGGTCGGTGTGGCGATACTCAGCACGTCGAGGTTCGCCTCGGCGAGCATCGCCTCCAGGCTGGTGTACCGGCCCGGTACGGAGTAGCGCTCACCCAGCTCGCTGAGCAGATGCTCCTCCATCCCCGCGAGCGCCACCAGCTCGACGTCAGGCAAGTCGTGATACCCAGCCATGTGCTGCTGCCCGGCCCAGCCGAGGCCGACCACGCCGGCCCGCAGTGGAGTATTCGCGCTCATCGGTACTGTCTGGTCTGAGCCCTTCGGTGCCTCACTCCGGTGCACCTCGTCCCTCGGCGCCCCTACGTGGGGGCTCCTCGCGCTCATCGGTGACCCTCCTGCCCTGCCTGCATCCCCGGCGCCACCCGCGCGAAGTCCTCGGCCGTGAATCGTGGCGCAGGCTGACTCACCACATCGGGCCGCTCGAAGGTGGCACGAGGCGACGGCGCCGCCCACATGACCCCGTTGGCGATCACGCGCTGCACATCCGGGTGGTGATAGACGGGGTAGCCCTGATCACCCGGCGAGAAATAGAACACCTTGCCCTTGCCCCGGCGCCAGGTGCAGCCGGATCGGAACACCTCACCCCCGGTGAAGGAGGAGATGAAGACCAACTCATCCGGCTCGGGGATGTCGAACAGCTCCCCGTACATCTCCTGCCCCTCGATCCGGATCGGGTGCGGGACGCCGTCGGCGATCGGGTGGTCCGGCTTCACGGTCCAGACCAGCTCAGTGTCGTTGCTGTCCCGCCACTCCAGCGAGCAGGTGGTCCCCATCAGGGACTTGAAGATCTTGGAGAAGTGCGCCGAGTGAAGCACCAGCAGGCCCATTCCAGCGAGGACGCGGTCGTGCACCTTGCGCACCACCGCGTCGTCGACCCTGTCGTGTCCCATGTGCCCCCACCAGGTGAGCACGCCGGTGGAGTCCAGCACCTCGTCGGTGAGCCCGTGCTCGGGCTGGTCCAGGGTGGCCGTGCGCACATTCACCTGATCGCCCAGGAGCGAGCCGATCCCCTCGGCGATGGTGGCGTGCATCCCCTGTGGATACAGCGCGGCCATGTGCTCGGCGTCGTGGAACTCGTGGAGATTCTCGCCCCAGACGGTCACATTGAGTGGATGATCCTGAGTTGATTTGCCCATCGAATCATCCTTGCATTGTCGCGGCCCTGCTGATGACCACAGCGCTGATCCGGACACACTCGCACGCGCGGAGGGTTCAGACGACCGAACTTGCCCCCACCACCAGCCGCACCGGGAGCCGGTGGACACCGGGGTCGTCCCTGCCCTCGATCACATACTCGGCAGCCGCGGCGCCGACGGCGGCGAGCTGGGGATCGACCGTGGTGAGATGAGTGCGGCGCCGCGCGACCACCCCGTCCCAGTTGTCCACGCCCACGATCGCGACATCGCTGGGGACTGAGAGTCCGCGGGCGAGGAGTATCTCCTCCGCACCCTCGGCGATCTGGTCGTTGGCACAGAAGAGCCCGTCAAAGTCTGTGCCATCCTCGAGCAGTCGTGTCACCGCCGCTCTGCCCCACGCGGCCGTCCAGTCCCCGCCGCTGACCTGCGTGCCGACCGCCTGCACCCCGGCATCGGCGAGCGCCTCGTGGAAGCCGCGCGTCCGCTCGGTAGCGGGCACATTGACGTCCACGCCGATGTGGGCGATCGTGCGACATCCGATCTCGAGTAGATGCTCCGCGGCGACCCGGCCGATCATCTCCCCGTCGGGCAGGAACGTGGCGTCACCATCGTCGTCGGTGCTCGCGAAGGCATAGGCGACGGGCACCGAGAACTCGTGGGTGACCGACCTCAGTACATGCTCGGGCCCCTCGCCGATGATGAGCACGCCGTCGATCTGCCGCGCGAGCAACTTGCGAACGTTGGCGTTCAGGGTCGCGATGTCGAAATGGGCGTCGTAGTGCAGCGCCGCCTGCTCGTGCCGGCCAAGGAAGCTGGTCACCCCGACGAGGATCGGCCCTGACCACGTTCCGACGGCGTTCTGGGTGAGCAGACCGATGGTCCGGCTGCGCCCGAGCGCGAAGGATTGCGCGAGCGCGTTGGGCCTGAAGTCGAGCCGCTCGGCGGTCTGGGCGATCCGCACCCTGGTCGCAGCAGAGATGCGGCCACCACCGTTGAGCGCCTTCGAGGCAGTCGAGAGCGACACCCCAGCTGCCGCAGCAACATCACTGAGCGTCACGCGCTTCCGTCCGGCCATGAGGACATGCTAGCGACGTTGCGTCGATCCGCTTTCCCTCTGGAACTTGACATGCGTTCGCATGGATCCACATACTCAAGCGAAAGCGCTTTCTCGTCGAGCGGGGCGACGCCCTGCGACACACCGCGAGACGTGCAGTTCACAATCCCACCCGAGAGAGAGTTCGACGATGACGGTGTCTCGACCCACTGCTCCGGCCCACGTGTGGGTTGCCGCCCGGGAACTGGCTCTCGGGGTCGCTGGATGACTCCTGCAACGCCCACACCCCCACCCGCACGTGTGCTGGTGACCGGCGCCGCCGGACTGATCGGGCGCGGCGTCCTGCACCAGCTCGATCGCAGCGGGATCGCAGCCACTGCCCTGGTCCTGGCGGATCCCGGTGACCTGCCCGTCGACCGGATCGTCGTCGGGAGCGCCACCGACCCGTCCGCTGTCGCCGAGGCACTGACCGGGGCCGACGCGGTCATCCATCTGGCGGCCATCCCGGCACCCGATCTGGCCTCGGCCCCCGAGGTGTTCGGGATGAACACCCGCGCCACGTACACGGTGCTCGACGCAGCGGGTGCCGCCGGCATCCGCCGAATCTCCATCGCCAGCAGCATCAACGCGCTCGGCATCCGGTTCAGTCCCGACCCAGCAGCGACACCTCCGACGCTCCCCCTCAGCGCCGAGTCCGCCACGATCGCGGCAGACGCGTACTCGGTGTCGAAGTGGGCAGACGAGTTCACGGCGGCCGCCCTCTCTCGCGCGTATGGATTCGACGTGGTAGCCCTGCGGCTACCCCTGGTCGGTGGCCTCGGGGAGGTTCCCGAGCTGGACGACCGCCTGCTCGGCGACGCTGCCGAAATCGCGGCCGACCCGAGCCTGGGCGCTTCCGACCTGTGGCTGTACCTGGAGACCAGGGACGCGGCCGCGGCGATGATCGCCGCCCTCTCACCGCGCCAACCCGGAGCGCACGTGCTGCACGTGGCCGCACCCGAGGTGAGCGTTCCGTACCCCACCGAGTCCTTGTTGGACCGGTACTGGCCACAGGTTCCCCGACGGCGTAGGTTCCCCGGCCGAGAAGCACCCGTCGATCTGCTGGCCGCCGAACGCCTGATCGGCTTCACCGCACGCCACACACTGGCCGCCGGCAGCCGTCCGATCCCCGACCCTGCCGCCACGACCCTGGAGCGATGACCTGTGATGACCAGCACCGACGGACCGGCTCCCGCCTTCCCGACCGTGCTCCCACCCTGGGACGCACCTGACGACCTGCGCATCACCGGGGTGCGGTGCATCGTCACCGCACCGGAGGGCATGCCCCTGGTGGTGGTGCGGGTGGACACCACCGATCCGGGCCTGTACGGACTCGGCTGCGCCACCTTCACCCAGCGGTACGCCGCTGTGGTGGAGTACGTGGAACAGCACCTGGCACGTCTGCTCATCGGTCGAGACCCGGGTGACATCGAGGACATCGGGCGGTCGGCGCACCTGAGCGCCTACTGGCGAAACGGACCGGTGGCCAACAATGCGCTCTCCGGGATCGACATGGCGCTGTGGGACATTCTCGGCAAGCGGACCGGGATGCCCGTCTACCGGTTGCTCGGCGGTCGGGTCCGTACCGCGGTGCCCACGTATACGCACGCCAGTGGCGCCACTATTGAAGACACGCTGGAGCAGGCGCAGGCGTTCATCGAGCAGGGCTGGCAGCACCTGCGGCTGCAGGTGGGCCAGCGGGGAATCGGTACCTACGGCGCCCCCGGCACTGCGGGCGGCTACCCGGGGGCGGCCAACCCCGACGGGTGGTCGGTGAGCGACTACCTCGCGTCCGCCCCGGAACTGTTCGCCCGCGCCCGCACCGAGCTCGGCGAGGAGGTGAACCTGCTGCACGACGTGCACTCCCGGCTCACCCCCAAGCAGGCGATCATGCTCGCCCGCTCGCTGGAGCCGTACCGGTTGTTCTTCCTCGAGGACGTGCTCGCCCCGGAGCACTTCGACCGACTCCCCGAGGTGCGGGCAGCCTCGCCGGTGCCGATCGCCGTCGGGGAACTGTGCACGTCCATGACCGAGGCAGCCCGCTTGATCAGCGACGGCGGGGTGGACCTGATCCGGTGCCACATCAGCACCATCGGCGGGCTCACCCCCGCTCGCAAGCTGGCCACCCTCGCCGAGCTGCACGGGGTGCAGACCGCCTGGCACTCGCCCGCGGACGTCTCCCCGGTCGGGGCGGCGGCCAACGTCGCGATCGACGTCACCAGCGCGGCGTTCGGGATCCAGGAATGCCACGTCTACCCGGAGGCCGTGCACGAGATCTTCCCCGGCACACTCCCGGTGGAGAACGGGTACATGCGCCCGAACGAGGCGCCCGGGTGGGGCATCGACATCGACGAGAAGGCAGCAGCGGCGCACCCGCCGGTGCGCTCCGGGCACGACCAGTGGGCCCTCGGCGTGCGCGGGACCGACGGAGCACTGTTCGCCCCATGAGCACGAACACCACGACCGAGGACCTCCGCATCACCGCCGTGGAGACCTTCCGGGTCTCGGACCGGTTCCTGCTCGTCAAGGTCAGCACCGACGCGGGCATCGCCGGATGGGGTGAGCCGATCCTGGAGTCCCGGGCCGAGACCGTCGAGGCGGCGGTACGCGAGCTCGCGGACCTGCTGATCGGTGAGCCCGTGCAGATCGGGCGCCTGTGGCAACGGATGCACAAGTCCGGCTTCTACCGCGGCGGGCCGATCCTCGGATCCGCCGTAGCCGGGCTGGACCAGGCACTCTGGGACGTCCTCGGCACTGCGCTCGGGTGCCGGTGTACGTGCTGCTCGGCGGCCCGGTACGGGACATCCTCCCCCTATACGCCCCCGCGAACGGTACCGATGACGCCGCCCTGGTGGATCGCGCCCACGAGCTCACCGAGGCCGGCTACCGGATGATGAAAACTGCCCCGGAGGGCCCGCGCGACTTCCTCGAGACGCCCCATCGCCTGCACACCACGATGCGCCGATGGGAACGCCTCGCCGCAGCGATCGGCCCGGAGCGGACGTTCGCCATCGACTTCCACGGCCGGGTCAGCGCCGCCGAGGCACGGGTGCTGCTGGCCGAGCTGGAGCCGCTGCGACCGGCATTCGTCGAGGAGCCGTTGCCACCGGAGTTCCAGGGTGAGCTGGGCGCCCTCACGGCAGGCACCACCGTGCCGATCGCCACCGGGGAACGCCTCTACGACCGGTGGGAGGTGGGCAGCGTCATCGATTCCGGGGTGCGGGTGCTGCAGCCGGACCTCTCGCACTGCTTCGGCATCTCCGAGGCGATGCGGATCGCCGCCGTGGCTTCGCTGCGCCATGTCGCGCTCGCCCCGCACTGTGCCACCGGCCCAGTCGCGTTCGCCGCCTGTGCCCAGCTCGGGTTCGCCGTGCAGGAGGTGATGGTGCAGGAGTGCCACCTGGAGCTGCACGACCGATCCGCCGACACCCTGGCCCGGTTCGTGGACCCGGCCTCGTTCACGGTCCGCGACGGCGCCCTGGTGCGGTCGAGTGCACCCGGTCTCGGGATCGCGGTGGACGAAGACGCGGTGCGCGCCGCAGCCGCCGAGCCGCAGCGGCACCGGTCACCGGTGTGGCAACGCACCGACGGCAGTTACGCGGAATGGTAGGCCTTGGGGTGGGGCCGGCCGGCCCCTAAAGCGTGCCGAAGTAGGCGGTGTCCTCGCTCCATGACTCGATCACCCAGACGGCGGCGGGGTCCAGCTCAGTCCCGTCCGGGATCGCGATAGCCACGGTCCCGGTGGCCGTCGCACCGTCGTAGATCGCGCCACGAAGTGCCAGTGCATCAGGCATCATCGCAGGGGTGGTGCTGGTGAACTCGTCGTAACTGACACCATCGGCGCTCACGACAAGGCCCACAGGTCATCGCTGGCCCACTGCCCGGAGCGGGCGCGGCCCAGGTCTGTTGTGAGATCCGGAAGCGACCATGGCGGTGGTGCCGCGGCTGGCCCTGGCCAGGGCACCGCCGTGGGATCGTCGAGGGACTGCTCGGTCATCGAGTCCTCCGCCGGGTCGTCCACAACCCGGGCGGGCCTGCCCGGTGGCCACATGCTAGAGCTGCGCCGGATGCCGCGGGGTGGGTTTCATCGCTCCCGTAGCGCCGCTTCGTAAAGCTCGCGTTTACTCACCCCGACGGCGGTCGCTACAGCAGCCGCGGCGTCCTTGAGTCGCTCTCCGCTCGCCACCCGTTCCAGGACGGCGCCGGTGTAGTCTTCCGGTCGACTCACCACGGGTGCGGCACCGGCCACCACCACGGTGAGCTCCCCTCGCATCTCACCTGACGCCCATTCGACCAGCTCGGCGAGTGGGCCGCGGCACACCTCCTCATAGGTCTTGGTCAGCTCCCGGCACGCCGCGGCCTGGCGAGCCTCCCCGAACACGCCGGCCATCGCCGTCAGGGTGGCCTCGATGCGGTGCGGGG
The DNA here is from genome assembly GCF_900105765.1 of Ruania alba. NCBI lineage: Bacteria > Bacillati > Actinomycetota > Actinomycetes > Micrococcales > Ruaniaceae > Ruania > Ruania alba. The sequence continues at coordinate 1,885,064 of NZ_FNTX01000002.1, read as the reverse complement.
ACTCAAAGAACACCATGGTGCGCTGCTCGGTGGCCAGTGCACTCAGCGCACGCCGCCGGTCACCGGCCTTGCGCGGGAGGAACCCTTCGAAGCAGAACCGATCGCTGGGCAGCCCGGAGAGCGCGATCGCGGTGAGGACGGCGCTCGGACCGGGGGCTGCCGTCACCGGCACGCCCGCCTCGGCGGCGGCGCGCACCACGCGGTAGCCGGGGTCGGAGACGGCGGGCATTCCTGCGTCGGTCACCACCAGCACGATCTGCCCGTCCTGGGCGGCACGGACCAGGTCGTCGCCGCGACCGGCCTCGTTGTGCTCGTGGTAGCTGACCACCCGGCCACCGATGCTCACCTCGAGCCGGACCGCGAGCGCCCGCAGCCGCCGGGTGTCCTCGGCGGCGATGAGGTCAGCGCGGGCGAGCAGGTTTCGCAACCGCGGGGACGCGTCGTCAGGATCGCCGATCGGGGTCGCGGCGAGCACGATCGTTCCGGGGCGGATGTCGGTCGGCACGCCTGTCAGTGTGCCGCATCCGTCGAGGTTCCAGCACAAGGGCGGGCTGTCGGGCCCAGCCCCGGCATTGGTGTTCGGTTGAGTCGGTCAGACGGTGAAACCGGCCGGGAACGGGTCGGTCGGGTCGAGCATGTACTGCGCGGTCGCAGTGAGCCAGGCGCGACCGGTGATCGTCGGAACCACGGCGTCGTGCCCACCGACCGCGACCCGCTCGATGAGGCGCCCGGTGAACGAGGTACCGATGAAGGACTGGTTCACGAAGTCCTCATCCAGAGCGAGCTGACCTCGTGCGTGCAGTTGCGCCATCCGCGCACTCGTCCCCGTGCCGCCGGGTGAGCGGTCCAGCCATCCAGGCACGTTGATGAGGGCATGGCGGCTGTGCTTCCCGTCCGACCCCGGGGCCAGAAACACCGCGTGCTCACACCCGCGATAGCCGGAGTCAGGATGCACGGGTTCCATCTGCTCGTTCACCGCCGCCATCACGGCACGCCCGGCGGTGATGAACGTCTCGGCACGGTCCCGTTCGAACGGAATCCCGAGGTCGGCAGCCTCGAGGACCGCGTAGAAGTTGCCCCCGAACGCGAGATCACACGAAAGCTGGCCATACCCGGGGACGTCGATGATCTGGTCAAGCGCGTGGGCGTACGAGGGCACATTCACGATCGTGACCGACTCGGCTCGACCGTCTCGGACCTGAACCTCAGCGGTAATCAGGCCGATCGGGACATCGAGTCGCACGGTGGTGACCGGTTCGGTCACAGCCACCATGCCCGTCTCCACCAACACGGTCGCGACCGCGATGGTGCCGGCTCCGCACATCGGGAGCACACCGGTGACCTCGATAAACAGCACGCCCGCATCGGCATCAGCGCGCGTGGGCGGCTGCAGGATCGCGCCGGAGAGCCAGGAGTGGCCGCGGGGCTCGCACATCAGGAAGGTGCGCAGCTCGTCGGAGTTCTCGATGAACCACTCGCGACGCTCGGCCATCGTGGCACCGGGCACGGTCCCGACCCCGCCGGTGACGACACGCACGGGCAGTCCCTCCGTGTGTGCCTCGACCGTCTGGATGACGCGGCTCGTTCTCATTGCTTGCTCCGTTCGGGTGGCCGGGCCGCGGCCAGCAGTGCCTCGTGCACGTCGTGCGGGATCGCGATCTCGGCGGGCGAGCTCTTACGGCGGCCGAAGTCGACGCCGTGCTGCTCGGTGAGTCGGCGGTGGTGAGCCTCGGCGCGTTCAGCGAAGCCCGGATCGAACGCGGCCGGATCGATGGCCGCGACGAACAGTCCCAACTGCGGTGGCTGTACACCCGAGTCGAAGGGTCCGGCGTCGAGGGAGAACGAGCCGCCGGCCAGCGTAGCCAGCATCTCGACCATCATGGCGATGTTGGCGCCCTTCACGCCGCCGAACGGCAGGAGCGCTCCATCGATCCCTGCCGCGGCGTCGGTCGTGGGCTCACCGTCGGGACCCAGTGCCCAGCCTTCGGGGATCGACTCACCGCGAGCTGCGGCGTCGCGCACCGACACCCAGGCAGTCTCGCTGGCCGCCTGGTCGAACACACGCGGACCGTGCGAGTGCGGCAGCGCGAACGACAACGGGTTGGTACCAGTGACGGCGGTGCGGGCACCGTAGGCGGCCATCAGGGCGGGCGAGTTCGCGCACGCCAGCGCGATGAGCCCGTGGTCTGCGACCTGCGTGGTGTAGTGCGCGAGCTCGCCGGCGCTGAAGGAGTTGCGGATGCTGAGGACGGCCACACCGCATCGCTCGGCGCTGTCGATCAACGCGGGCCGAGCCCGGTCGAACACCACCTGAGCCGCGCCGGCGTCGGCCTCCACTGAGATCGCCGCCGCTCGGCTGTGCACCATCGTCGGGGCCGGCGCGCCGTTGAGGCGTCCGGACCGGAGGGCGTCCAGGTAGTCGAGCAGGTGCGCGGCTCCGACGGCGGGCTTTCCTCGCTGCTCGGCCTGCACGCTGGCGGCCGCCAGGGCCGCGGCGGTCTCCTCGGACCCACCGACGCCCCGCACAGCGGCAGCGCACGCCCGCTCCAGCGCGGCCGACGACAGCAGGACGGCATTCGATCCATCAGACATGTCGTCCCAGGGTATCCGTCGGCTGCACGCAGGAACTCCCGCATGGCCCCTCGGTGCCCGCTGCGAGATGATCCAGGTGAGCACTCGATGAGGAGGCCATGGTGCGCCACGTGACATACGCGATGGGCATGTCCTTGGACGGCTACATCGCTGGACCCGACGGCCGTTTCGACTGGTCCGCGCCGGACGACGAGGTCTTCGCATTCTGCACCGACCAGATCAGGGCCGTTGGCACCCATCTGATGGGCCGACGGCTGTACGAAACGATGCTCTACTGGGAGACAGCGGAGGACAACCCCGCGTTGAGTCCGCTCGAGCGAGAGTTCGCGGTGCTGTGGAAGCGGATCCCCAAAGTGGTCTTCTCCACCACACTCGCGTCCGTCGAGGGGAACGCACGGCTGGGCTCGGGTCTAGCGGAGGAGATCGAGCGGTTGCGGGCTGACTCTGGCGCGGGCGATATCGCGATCGGTGGCGCGACCCTTGCACACGAGGCGGCGGCGATGGATCTGATCGACGAGTACCAGCCCCGGATCCACCCGGTGCTGGCGGGCGGTGGCACCCCGTTCTTCCCCCATCAGCGCCAGGTGAGGCTCGATCTCGTCGAGTCCCGCATCTTCGACTCCCAGGTGGTGTGCCTGCGCTATCGCGTGCTCCGATGACGACCGGCCGGTCTCGGGCTCCGAGCCCGGGCAGACCTCGTGCTACACGGCTCTCGTGTCACCATCACCGTTGACGCGGACACACTCAAGCGCGCGAGGATCCGAGCGATCGAACGCGGCGAGTCCGTCAACGCCTTCCTGGCGTCGGAGTTGCGCAGATACGCCGATGCCGACGATGCGATCGCCCGCCAGCGGGAAGCGACTGCGAAGCTGATCGACGTCGCGCGGTCGATCGGTGGCCGCTCCGCGGGAAGGCGGTTCAGTCGTGAAGACCTGTATGCCGAACGCATCGACCGCTACCGCGCTCGATGAGCGTCTTCCTCGACACGAACATTCTCGCCTACCTCTTTGACGACGATGAGGTAGGCAAGCAGGCCACAGCACGTGAACTCCTACTGGACCTGTCCGTGCCCGCATACGTCAGTATGCAGGTCCTCATCGAGTTGCATGCTGTCCTGACACGCAAGTTGCGCGTCTCCCGTCTCGACGCCGCCCGGGTGATCGAATCGATGAACTACCCCGTCGTCTCCATGGACGAAGTACAGGTCGCACGAGCCGCACACACTGCCACCGAACACTCATTGTCCATCTTCGATGCCTGAATCGTGGAGAGCGCCGCGTCGGCCAATGCCCGCGAGCTCTGGACCGAAGACCTCAGCACCGGTGCGACGATCCGCGGCGTCGAGATCGTCAACCCGTTCCGCACGCACCAGATGTGATCCGATGCGGTCCACCACCCCCACGGTCTCGACCACCGAACCACCTAGACTCGGGTAGGTGAGTCCCGAGCGCGCACCTGATGCTGCGCCGGACGCACCCCCACAGGACGTATCGGGCTCCACCGGGGCCAACGAACCCGAGACCGCCACCCGCCCCCGCTGGTGGCACCCGCGCGAGGTCGACGTCGCAGGGCGTTCAGCCGCCGAGATCGAGCAGTCTCTCATCGACCGGATGCTCTCCCCGGTCGCAGGCTCGCGCCTGTGGGGTTGGGTCGGCGCCCTGCTGGTGACCGCCATCGCCGGGGTGCTGCGCCTGGTGCACCTGGAGCGCCCCGGTCGGCTGGTCTTCGACGAGACCTACTACGTCAAGCAGGCGTACTCACTGCTCACCCTCGGCTACGAGGGCGATTGGAACGAGGAACCGAACGAGAACTTCGCTGCCGGAGACTTCTCGGACCTCCAGGACAGTGCCGACTACGTGGTGCATCCCGGAGTGGGCAAGTGGATGATCGCCGTCGGGATGCGCCTGCTCGGTCCGGAGACCCCGTGGGGCTGGCGGATCAGCGCGGCCGTGATCGGCACCCTGTCGGTGCTGCTGCTGGCGAGGATCGCGCGTCGTCTGTTCTCCTCCAGCCTGCTCGGCTGCACGGCGGCGCTGCTGCTGGCCGTGGACGGGGTGCACATCACCATGTCCCGGATCTCCATCCTGGACATCTTCCTGCAGTTCTGGGTGCTCGCTGCGTTCGGTGCGGTGCTGCTGGATCGGGAGCAGTACCGGCGACGACTGGCCCGGCTTGCGGCCACCGAGCTAGCCACCCACGGGCGGTACCGGGACCCGTGGGGGCCGCGGGTGGGGATGCGCTGGTGGCTGCTGGTGGCCGCCGTGTGCCTGGGCCTCGCGTGCGGCGTCAAGTGGTCCGGGATCTATGCGGTCGCTGTGCTCGGGATCGCCGTGGTGGCCTGGTCGGTGACCGCCCGCCGCAGCGCCGGCGTACCACTGTGGGTCGGGGGCGGAACCTTGCGGGACGGCCTCCCTGCCTTCGTCACCCTGGTACCCACTGCGGCCGCGGTGTACATGCTCACCTGGCTGCCGTGGTGGCTCAGCCCGCACTCGTACAACCGGCAGTGGGCCGCCGAGGTGAACGCCACCGCGGAGGTGCCCGCGCGCACCTGGATGCCGGACTGGCTGAACTCCTGGTGGGAGTATCACCTGAAGATGTGGGACTTTCACAACGGACTCACGTCTGAGCACACGTACATGTCCCACCCGGCCGGGTGGCTCATCCAGCTCCGGCCCACGTCCTTCGCCTGGCGCGACGTCGAGGACTCGACCTCGCTGGACTTGTGCGGTGCCGAGCGATGCGTCGGGGCGATCACCTCGGTAGGCAACCCTGTCCTGTGGTGGGGCGCCGCCCTGGCGCTGCTGCTGGTGCTGTGGGCGGCGTTGCGGCGTGGTGACTGGCGCGCCTGGGCGATCCTCATCGGGTACGCAGCCACCTACCTGCCGTGGTTCGCCTACGCGCACCGCACGATCTTCACCTTCTACACCGTGGCGTTGGCCCCCTTCGTCGCGATGTGCTTGACGTTCGCGATCGGCACGCTGCTCGGCTCCCGGCACCTGACGCTGCAGGAACGCCGGCCGGGGATCTGGACGGCGGCTGCCCTGGTGATCCTGGCCGTACTAGTGGGGGCGTTCTACTGGCCGGTGTGGTCCAACCAGTGGGTGCCGTACTGGTTCTGGCGGCTGCACATGCTGCTGCCGAGCTGGGTCTGATGGGTCCGACGCGGGCTCTGACGCGCGCTCTCGGTGGCAACGGGGTGCTGCTCATGGCGATCCTGGTCGCCGCGTTGAACCTGCGCACGCCGCTGACGGCGTTGCCCCCGGTGGTCTCGGAGGTGTCTGTCGAGCTGCAGCTCACCGCCGCGACCGCCGGGTTGCTCACGGGTATCCCGGTGCTGTGCTTCGCCCTGACCACGCCGGCCGCGGCAGCCCTGCTCGGCAGGATCTCGTTGCGTTCAGGTGTGCTGCTGGCGCTGCTCCTGGTGCTCGCGGGCACCTGCTTGCGGTCGGTGGACCTGGGTGGGCTCGCCGTCGCAGGTGCGTTCGCTGGAACGGTACTGATCGGGTTGGGCATCACCACGGCGAACGTCGCCGTGCCGATGATCACCCAGCGCACGTTCCCGACCCGGGTGAGCACCGTGACCGGGATCTATACCGCCGTCATCAATACCGGCACGATGGTCTCCACTGCCCTGACGGCGCCACTCGCCCACCTCATCGGCTGGCGGTGGGCGTTGGCCTCCTGGGCGGTGCTGGGAGTGCTGGCGGTGGCGTGGTGGTGGCTGGCCGTGCCGACCGAGGGTGGCCGGCGCGGCCACCCTCTCCCCCAGGAGGGCTCCCGGCCCGCCAGGGCCGCCGGATCGGGAGAGGTGCGGGACGCCGTCGGGGGGCGCAGTGTGCTGCGGGAGAAGTACACCTGGGCCCTGTGCGTGATGTTCGGGATGCAGGCCTCGAGCTACTACGGGCTCACCGCGTGGTTGCCGCTCATCCTCGCCGACCTGGCGGAGGTGCCGGTGAGCGCCTCGGGTGCGGCGGCGTCGCTCTTCCAGGGGTTCGCGGTGCTCGGCAGCCTGGGAGCGTCAGTGGGCATCCGGTACGCCGGGTTGCGGCCCAGCTTCATCGCGATCGCGTGCGGATGGTTGAGCCTTCCGCTGGCCCTGCTAGTGGCTCCGGGGGTGTGGATGGTGGGGGTGAGCCTGGCTGGAGCGGCGCAGGGGGCGAACTTCGTGCTCGTGTTCACCCTGATCTCGCGGCGGTTCGCCTCGGTGCACCGGGCGCGGAAGGCATCGGCCACGGTGCAGTCGGTGGGGTACTCGCTCGCAGCCGTGGCACCCACGATGGTCGGCGGCGTGCACACCCTCACCGGCGGCTGGCAGGTGCCGGTCGCGATCGTGGCCGGTGCCCTGGTGATCATGACCGTGCTCGGGGTGCTGCTGACCGGGTCCCGCACGCCCCGGGCCTGATCCCGCCCACCAAACCACCGCCCACCAGCCCACCGGGGGTGAAGTTGACGTCGGTTACGCGCCGATAATCGACGTCAACTTCACCCCCGGTGGGTAGGCGGCGGTCGTCGGCGGGGCGTCGGCAGGGCGCCACACACGACGGCGCCGCCGCAGCCTGGGCTGCGACGGCGCCGTTCGAACGTGGTTCTGTCAGTCGAGGCCGTAGTTCGCGACGTCCGGGTCGCCGCCGTAGCGGGTACCGGCGTCCAGGCCCGCGATCTTGGTCATCTCGTCCTCGGACAGGGTGACCGACGTCGCCGCGAAGTTCTCCGCGATGCGCGACGGCGTCACGGACTTCGGGATGACCACGTTGCCCACCTGCAGGTGCCAGGCGAGTACCACCTGCGCAGGGGTCACCCCGTGCGTGGCGGCAATCGCGGTGAGGGTCGCGTCCTCGAGGAGACCATGGCCGGAGCCGAGCGGCGACCACGCCTCGGTGGCGATCTGGTGGGAGGCGTTCACCTCGCGCAGCGCACCCTGCTGGAAGTAGGGGTGCAGCTCCACCTGGTTGAGCACCGGGACCTCGCCGGTGGCGTCGATGATCTTGTCCAGGTGCGGGGCGTGGAAGTTCGACACACCGATGGAACGCACCCGGCCGGACTTCTTCAGCTCGACGAACGCCTTCCAGGTGTCGGTGAACTTGTCGGCCTTCGGGCACGGCCAGTGGATGAGGTACAGGTCGAGCACGTCCAGGCCGAGCTTGTCCATCGAGACGTCGAAGGCGCGCAGGGTCGAGTCATAGCCCTGCTCGCCGTTCCACAGCTTGGTGGTGATGTACATCTCGTCGCGGTTCACGTCGGAGGCCGCGATGGCGCGGCCGACGCCGGCCTCGTTGCCGTAGATGGCAGCGGTGTCGATGAGGCGGTACCCCACACGGAGGGCTTCCTCGGTGGCGACCTGGGCCTGGTCGTCCGGGACCTGCCACACCCCGAAGCCGAGCTGCGGGATCGTGGTGCCGTCGTTGAGGGACAGGGAGGGTGTCTTGGTGTCAGTCACCTGGCAACGTTAACAACGTCTTGGGTGGCAATGCACCCCTACTGCCCGGGACACCGCTGGCCTATGGTCAGCAGATGAGCGCCCTGACCATCCGCACCACCATCCGCGCGAACGAGCGTGCAGCGGCGATCGTCCTCACCGAGGGGCAGTGCGAGGCGCTCGGTCCCGCACAGAAGAATGGCTCTTCGCAGTTAAGGGTGTAGTCCGGTCGACGCGTCGGTGGCCGGTAGGGGTCGAGGTCTCCCGAGGATGGGGGTGACGATGATCTCGGGCTCGAAGTGCTCGGGCAGCGGTTGGAGCCCGATCGGGCGATTCTCCGGTGCCGGGTTGTCGAGCCCGACAGATGGTGTCGTCGCTGCGGATGCCGGGGCGCGGCCAGGGACACGGTGGTCCGGCGGGTGGCGCACGAGCCGTTCGGGTGGCGGCCCGCGGTGTTGGAGGTCAGCCTCCGCCGATACCGGTGTAACGCCGCCTCCGACGACCCGGAACACGGACCGACGACGCGCCGCGAGCCGTCAGTCGCCGACGCTGCCGTCGATCATCTCGCGCAGGATGTCCGCGTGGCCCGCGTGCCGGGCGGTCTCCAGGATCACGTGCAGGTACATCCACGTCAGCTCCCTGCCCTGCGGTGTGGTGACGGCGTAGTCGAGGCTGTGCTGGGCGGCGATCTCGCGGGAGCGGTCGCACGCCGCCTGGTAGGCGGCGATGACGTCGTCGAGCTTCTCGTTCGGCTCCAGCCGCAGGTCGGCCTCCGGGTCTGCGTCGGTCCACGGCGGCGTGGGCAGCTCCGCGGCGGGAATCTGCCCGATCTGCCCGGCGAACCCGCCCAGTTCCACCCACCGCAGGTGTTTGATCAGGCCGCCGAGGTTGGTGCCGGTCGGCACCGGGCTGCGCCGGGCGTCCTCCTCCGACACCCCGCGGGCCTTGCGCACGACGGCGTCGCGCAGGTAATCCAGGAACGTCTCGAGCTGCTCGCGCTCGCTGGCGTCGACCACGCTGCCGAGGATCTCACCGGGTCTAGTCATGGCCGGAACATAGCACGCGGGCCGCCCCTCGCACCGGGGCTATTTTTGGGCTCTTCGCAGTCGCAGTTGAGGGTGTAGTCCGGACGGCGCGTCGGTGGCCGGTAGGGGGCGAGGTCTCCCGAGGATGGGGGTAACGATGATCTCGGGCTCGAAGTGCTCGCGCAGCGGTTGGAGCCCGATCGGGCGATTCTCCGGTGCCGGGTTGTCGAGCCCGACACATGGTGTCGTCCCTGCGGATGCCGGGGCGCGGCCAGGGACACGGTGGTCCGGCGGTTGACGCACGAGCCGTTCGGGTGGCGGCCCGGCGTGGCGACAAGTACGTGACCGTGATCATCGACCTGACGCCGATCCGCGATGGCACCGGGCCGGCGCGGCTTCTGGACATGGTCGCCGGCCGCTCCAAACAGGCGTTCAAGGCCTGGCTCGCCGAACGGTACAAGTCATGGCGCGATAATATCGAGGTCGTCGCGATGGACGGGTTCACCGGGTTCAAGACCGCCATCGCCGAAGAGCCACCCGAGGCTGTGCCGGTTCCACGTCGTCCGTCTGGCAGGCGACGCCCTGGATCTGTGCCGGCGCACCGAGACCCAGCAGCACCGGCTGACGGAGCTGTTCGCGGCCGACGCCCACGTCGAGGTCGAAGCCACCTGGGGCATCTACCAGCGGATGATCGCCGCCTACCGTGAGCCCGACCGATCCCGGGGCCGCGAGCTGATGAGGTAGTTGATCGAGTCGATCAGCCGAGGCGTCCTCAGCCCGTTCAGCGAGATCATCACGCTCGGCCGCACCCTGACCAAGCGCGCCGCCGACGTGCTCGCTTACGTCGACCGGCCCGGCACCTCCAATGGCCCCACCGAAGCGATCAACGGCCGCCTCGAACACCTCCGCGGCTCCGCCCACGGCTTCCGCAACCTGACGAACTACGTCGCCAGATCACTACTCGAGACAGGCGGCTTCCGACCCCAACGACACCCTCGATTGTGAAGAGCCAGAAGAATCCGCACGTCGCAGTCACCATCGACGGGGCCACCGCCCGGCTGCGGGTGGCTCGGATGGGCGGCGAGATCATGATCGGCCTGAGCAAGGCGTCCCAGAGCGAGCTGGGAGTCCAGGGTGGTGACGTGGTGGAGGCGACCATCGCCGTCGACACCGCCGAACGCACCGTGGACGTGCCGCCCGAGCTGGCCGAGGCGCTGGAGAGCGCAGGGCTGCGCGCGCAGTTCGACGCTCTCGCCCCCTCCCGCCGCAAAGAGGCGGCCCGGCAGGTGGCCGAGGCTAAAGCGGAGGCGACGAAGCAGCGACGGGTGGCGAAGATCGTGGCGGGCTCGCTGACTGAGACCGCCTTCGCCCCGGGACGTCAGCTCTCGCCGAACACCTGCGGGCTCGGATAGAAGGCGTACCCCCGCGCCCGCCAGATCCCCGCCTGCTCCCGCACCCGGGCGGCGAAGTCGTCGAAGTCCCGGTCCTCCTGCGCGCTCCACGCCACCTCGGCCGCCGCGGCCAAGCGCGGCAGCAGCATGGTGAACAGGTCATCCTCGGTGACGATGGTCTCGGTCCAGATCGCCGCTTCCACTCCCACCACAGCCTCGGCCGGCAGCGCTGGCGCGTACTCGAGCGGGTCCCAGTCGTAGGAGTCCCGGGTCTCGACGTAGCCGGCCCAGTGCTGCCCGAGCCGGTAGCCCTCGTGGTACTGCATGTCGAGGTAGACCCGCTTGCCGGGGCTGAGCACCACCTTCGCGCCCTGCTCGGCCGCGGCCACGATCGGGGCCGGGTCCTTGTTGGAGTCCCACAGCTGGATCAGCGCGTCACCCGGCAGCCCGGCCACGGCCGCCTCGCCCCACAGCATCGGCGACTTCCCGGTCTCGGCCACGATCCCGGTGAGCAGATCGATGAAGCCGGCATATTCCTCCTCCCCCATCTTCCACACCTCGTCGCCACCCACGTGCAGGTACTCCCCCGGGGTGATCGCGGCCAGGTCCGTGAACACATCGGTGAGGAACGGCGCGGTCGCCGGGTTGTCTAGCCGCAGCATGGAGAACCCCACATCGATGCCGGTGTTCGCCGGAGCGGCCTCCCCGGAGGAGTTCAGTTCAGGCACCGCGTGCAGAGCCGCGTTGCAGTGCCCCGGCATGTCGATCTCGGGGATCACCGCGATCCCTCGGTCAGTCGCATACCCGACCAGGTGCGCATACTGCTCGCCGGTGAGGAACCCGCCTGGCCCGCCGCCGGCCTCGGTGCGCCCGGAGATCTCGGTGAGCTCGGGCCTGCTCGGTGTCTCGATCCGCCACCCCTGGTCGTCGGTGAGGTGCAGGTGCAGCACGTTCAGTTGGTACCTCGCCATCAGGTCGATCACCCGCTCCAGGGTGGGCACACCGAAGAAATGCCGAGCAATGTCCACCATCAGCCCCCGGTGCGCGAACCGCGGCCCGTCGGAGATCTCCACGGCGGGCACCGCCCCGGCCGGCGCGTCCGGCAGGTCGAGATCCCGCAGCTGCACCAGGGTGGCAAGCCCGCGCAGCAATCCGTGCGCGCCGCCGGTCACCTCGATCCGCCCCTCGCCGGCACGCAGCGTGTACTCCTCGCCCTGTCCGGGCTGCTCGGAAAGCACGACGGCGGAGCTCGCCTCGGCGAGGTCACTCACCTCAGCGAGGGGCAGGCCGAGCAAGCCGGCCGCGTACGCGGCCACACCAGGGGGCGCCACGAGAACGGCACCATCCAGCGGAACGGGCGCTCCGCCGTCGGGAACCTGGACGGAACGGGGCACGGGAATGAGCGGCAGGCGCACGTGAGACTCCGGTGAGACGAGGGACGTTGCGGTCCTCACGCTACGTCGTGCCGGAGATGTTGTTGCCCAGCCGGACAGGCCGTGTTCGACCGCTCGCAACCCGGCCCGCCTACCGTCCGAAGAGATGACCCCCTTCCCGGAGACCGCGTGGGACGTGCGCCCCCTGACGGCGCAGGTGCAGCCCGAGGCAGCCCGCGCCTACCGGGCGCAGATGGTTGCGGCTGGCCATGCACCACGGTCAGCAACGCCCCAGGCACGCCGCGTTGCCGGGGTCGCGGGACTGGGGATGGTGGGTCTGTGCGCGATCGTCACCCTGTTCTTCGGGTTCTCAGCACTGGTGACGTTCCTCCTCGATGAACTCGCCGCCGCCGGGTGGAACCTGCTGGTGACGCTCGGGGTGGGCGCCGTGACGGTCGTGCTGATCGCCCGCCTGGCCCGCCGCGACGAGGACGATCACTGGCTGCGTCTGGCCCGGTTCGCCCAGGTGAACGGCTTCGGCTACGTCCCGGCGGCCCCGCCCCCGGTCGGCGGGGCACTGGTCGCATTCGCGCGCACCGGTGAGCTGACGGACCTGGTCTGGATCCCCTCGGCCCGCGCACACATCGCGAACTACAGCTTCCGCGACGGCGACTTCTCCGACGGCATCGAACGCACCTTCGGTTATGTGGCTCTTGAGCTGAGGATCGCCCGCGCGCACGCTCTGCTGAGGTCGCGGCGTTCGCCGCTGAACAACGACCGGGTGCCGTTGCCGGGCCGGTGGCAGCGGGTCGAGCGGAGATTCACCGAGGAGTTCTCGCTCCATGTCCCCGCCGGGGTCCGCACCAGTGCTACTCCGGGTGAGCACCTTGACCCCGGATTCCTCACGGCACTGGCCACCGAACTGACGATGTCCGGGTTGCCGGTGGAGCTGGTCGAGGTGCAGGGCCGGTGGCTGCTGATCGGGGTCCGGGAGCCGATGTCCACGCTCGAGCCGGCCCGCTGGCTGCACCTGCAGCAGTTGCTCGGCCGCATCTCCCACGCGGACGCCCACCTCAGACCACACACTCATCGGGAGCTGGCATGACGCGAACACCGATCCTCGACCTGGGAGCCGGCGGATCACGGCTGCGGGTCGAGACGGCTTACCAGGGCAGCCTGTGGCACTTCGACACCACGGTGATCACTGAGGCGCACCCGTGGAGCGGGTCACTGGAGACGGTCTTCACCGACCGCCACCTCGACGCCTTCGCGCGTGCGCTGCGCAGCACCGAGCTGCCGCGGACGGCGACCCTGGGTTCGGACCGCTCGCCCGAGATCGCGCTCCACCTCAGCGAGCAGCAGGGCGGACCCAGCGGCTCGGTCGCGATCATGGCCGAGATGGCGTGGACGGGTGATGACCCGTACCCCTTCCTGCGCTGGCTGATCTTCGACACCCCGCGCGACTTCGGGGCAGGAGCGGCAGCGATGATCGACGAGCTGCTGCTGCAGGCGCACCGGCAGCGCAAGGCTGCACGAGGGGTGTCCTGACCCGCCTCAGCCCCGCCGCTCGACAAACCCTCCATCAGCCACCCCCTCGCGATTCGCGACCGCGTAGCATGACCGTCACTGCTACCAGAGGTGCATCTGCGAAATCCCAACGCTGGATCCCACTACCAAGGAGGTGGCAGGAGTGGCTGCAGTCGTTGCCGGTTTCCTCATCGTCTGCGCCATAGCCGCGCTCACATATCGGTATGGCGAGACGGTTGGTCTCCTGACCTACATCGCGATCGTTGTCGCAGGAATCGTCCTCGCAGTCACGGCGTTGGACGCTGACACGCGCCATTCGACTTCGCTGGGTTTGCTCCTCGGTCTGCCTGTCCTGCTAGGGAGTTTGGTCGAGCGGAGGCGTCGGGTCCGCACAACCCCATGAGTTGCCCCGGCCCCACCACTGAGCAGCGAGCCATGTGGTGGGGAGCCTCGACCACTCGTCGCGCGAGGTGGCCGTTCGCGGGTCCGGGGAGGCATTTGTCGTTCTGCGCTGACCCGCTCTGCCGTCGTAGGCTGATCCCATGGCTGAGCAGGGCACCTATGTCGAACCAGGTCGCGAGTACACCCGCGACACCCGCTACATCGAGACCCGGATCACCGCCGACGGCCGGGACGGCTACCCGGTGGAGGCCGGGCGGTACCGGCTCGTGGCGGCGCGAGCCTGCCCATGGGCGAACCGGTCGATCATCGTGCGGCGCCTGCTCGGGCTCGAGGACGCGATCTCGATGGGCCTGAGCGGCCCCACGCACGACGCCCGCTCCTGGACCTTCGACCTCGATCCGGGCGGGGTGGACCCGGTGCTCGGGATCGAGCGGCTGCAGCAGGCCTACTTCGCCCGCACCCCGGACTACCCGCGCGGGATCACCGTGCCGGCGATCGTGGATATCCCGAGCGGAGCCGTGGTCACCAACAACTACCCGCAGATCACGCTCGACTTCTCCACCGAGTGGACGGCCTACCACCGCGACGGCGCCCCCGACCTGTACCCGGAGCACCTGCGGGACGAGATCGATGAGGTCGCCGGGCTCGTGTACCGGGACGTGAACAACGGTGTCTACCGGTGTGGCTTCGCCGGTTCCCAGGAGGCCTACGAGAAGGCCTACGACCAGCTGTTCTCGAGGATCGACTGGCTCGAGGAGCGACTGGCCACCCAGCGCTACCTCGTCGGGGACACGATCACCGAGGCCGACGTGCGGTTGTTCACCACGCTCGCCCGATTCGACGCCGTCTACCACGGGCACTTCAAGTGCAACCGGTCCAAGCTCAGCGAGATGCCGGTGCTCTGGGCCTACGCCCGCGACCTGTTCACCACCCCGGGCTTCGGGGACACGATCGACTTCGCGCAGATCAAGGAGCACTACTACGTGGTGCACCGGGACGTGAACCCGAACGGCATCATCCCGAAGGGCCCGGACCTGGCGGGCTGGCTGGAGCCGCACCATCGGGAGCAGCTGGGTGGCCGCCCCTTCGGGGATGGCACTCCCCCGGGGCCGGTGCCTGCGGACGAGCAGGTCCCGGCGCACGCCACTCCGCTGCACTGAGCGACCCGCCTGCCAGAACTTCCCCGCCCAGGCGACCCGGGCAACCCGCCACGAGCGGTGCGCCCGGCGGCTATCATCTCTGAACGGCCGTCTGGCCGGCTTCTGGCCTGACGACATCGGAGCGATCGTGGCGGACCACCCACCCAGCCGGCGCCGGATGCACCGCACCACACTGATCGCTCTCCTCGCCGCTGCGCTGACCCTCCTCGGGCTACCCTTCGACCTCACCGCTACCCCCGCCGCCGCGACGAGCGGGCTCACCGAGGAGACCCACGCCCGGTTCGTCGTCACCGAGAACGGAACGGTCACTGCCGAGGTGACCACCACGATTGCCAACGTCACCCCGGACGAGGGGTCGCGCTACTACTACTTCGACGAGTACTCGATCGCGGTGCCCGCCAGCGCCGCCGAGGTACAGGCCACCAGCGGAGGCTCCTCACTCACCGTCCGGATCAGTGAGGACGAGGAGTACCCCGACCAACTGTGGGCCCACGCCTCCTTCGCACCGTTGCGCTACGGCCAGAGCCGCACCATCGAGTGGACCTACACCATCGAGGGCGCCCCGCTGCGCTCGGAGCAGAGCACCCGAGTCGGCCCCGGCTACGCCATGTTCCCCGCACAGGCCTCCGGCGACGAGGGCGCGGTGAGCGTGGAGGTGGTGGCGCCACGAAGCCTGGACTTCAACGCCACTATCGATTTCGAGTCCGAGCGTCAGGGAGATACCAACGTCTACCGCAGCGAGGAGTACAGCGACGGCTGGGGCGTCTGGTCGGCCGTCTCGTTGCGCGACCCGGACCAGGCCGAGACGGCGGAGGTCCCGCTGGACGGTGTGGTGCCGCTGACGGTGCACAGCCTGCCCGGGGACGAGGAGTGGCGAGACTTTGCCGTCGGACGAATCGCGACCGGTGTGCCGGTGCTCGAGGAGCTTCTCGGCGCCCCGTGGCCGGCGGACGTCCAAGTCGTGCGCGAAGACATCTCCCCGCATGTGATCGGCTATGCGTGGTTCGACAGCGTGGGCAACGAGATCGTGGTGGGCGAGGAACTCGACGAGGTCACGCTGTATCACGAGCTCGGGCACGCCTGGTTCAACGCTCCGGAGTTCAGCAGCCGCTGGCTGCGCGAGGGTCTGACCGAGGCCACTGCCTATCGCGCCGTGGCGCTCCTGGGCGGGGAGAGCACCCCACCGGAGGCACCGGATCGGTCCGGCGACGGGTCGCTACCGCTGATCGAGTGGACCGAAGACCATCAGCGCACCGAGACCGACGACTACGGTTACCCGGCCTCCTACACCGCCGTCCAGGCGTTCCTCGGTGACCTCGACAACGCCCAGTTCAGCGCGGTGATCGCCGCTGCCTACGACGGCGAGTCCGCCTACGAGCAGCCCGGTTCCGGCGAGAACCACGGTCCGGTGGATTGGCGGCGCTTCCTCGACCTGGCCGCCGAGCGCGGCGGTGTCGATGGAACGGGCGCCTACCGGCGGTGGGTCGTCACCGAGGAGCAGGGCGAGCTGCTGGACGCTCGAGCCGCAGCCCGCGAGCGCTACGCCAGTATCGACGAGACCGACGGCGCCTGGCAGCCACCCCTGGGCCTGCGCACCGAGATGACGGACTGGGACTTCGACGCGGCCGAGGGGACCTTCCCGCTCCTCGAGCCGGCCGCCGAGGACGCAGCCGCCGTGCAACGAGCCGCGGCGGACACCGGTCTCGACGTGCCCGAGGCCGTCCGGTCCGCCTACGAGGAGGCGGAGTCCGAGGAGGACTATGCCGCCCTCGAGGCGACGCTCCCGCAGGCGGCCACTGTGATCGGCCAGGTGGCCGAGGTGACCGAGATCGTCACGACGGAGGGCGACCCCTTCACCGAGCTCGGTGAGGCGCTGGTGCAAGCGGACCGCACGGTCGCCTCCGCCGGTGCGGCCCTCACGGCCGGTGAGCTCGACCGGGCGCAGACGTTGGCCGACACCGCTAGCGAGCGTGCCGGCTGGGCGATGTGGCTCGGCGTGGCATTCGTCGCGGCGGCCCTCATCCTGCTGGTCCTGATCGTGCTCGGTGCGGTCCTGCTCGCGCGGCGTCGGCGCCGTCCCGCCACGGGCGCTCCCGAGCCGATCGCGTCGGGACCCGACTCGGAAATGCGTTGAGAGTGGACGGCGGTCGCGCCGTACAGTGACGCTCATGTCCGCCACCCTGCACGTCTCGAGGCTGGGGGCGGCTTTCGGCGCCCGCCAGCTTTTCGACAATCTCACCGTCACCGTCGCTCCCGGCGACGTCTGGGGTCTGGTCGGGGCCAACGGTTCCGGCAAGTCCACCCTGCTCGCCGTGCTCGCCGGTGCCCGTACGACGGCGGAGGTCACCGGTTCCGTCACGCTAGCCCCGCGCACGCCACCGTGGGCTTGCTGGCACAGGAGACCGAACGAGTTCCGGGAGAGACGGTGCGGGAGTTCCTGGACCGGCGCACCGGGGTGGCCGAGGCGACCACCTCGATGGATACTGCGGCCGAGGCGATGGCCACCCGGCCCGACGACGGCGCAGCAGCCGACGCGTACGCCCTCGCCCTGGAGAGGTGGTTGGCACTGGGGGGCGCCGACCTGGCCGACCGGACCCCCGCCGTCGCGAACGACCTGAACCTGACGGCGGGTCTGGACGCCGAGATGACCACGCTCTCCGGTGGGGAGGCAGCCCGGGTGGGGCTGGCCGCGCTGCTGCTGCAGCGCTACGACGTGCTGCTGCTGGACGAGCCCACCAACGATCTCGACCTGGCCGGCCTGGATCGGCTGGAACGGTTCGTCGCCTCCTCCCGGGCGGCGCTGGTGCTGGTCAGTCACGATCGGGAGTTTCTCGCCCGCACGGTCACCGACATCGTGGAGCTGGACCGCCCGCAGCAGCAGGTGAACGTCTACCGCGGCGGGTACGAAGCCTATCTGGCCGAGCGGGAGCTGGCTCGCCAGCATGCCCTGGAGGCGTACGAGGAGTATGCCGACAAGGTGTCCGGCCTGCGCTCGCGCATCCAGACGCAGAAGCAGTGGACGGACAAGGGCGTGCGCAATGCCCGGAAGAAGGCCACCGACGGCGACAAGCACCTCATCCACGCGGCCGTCTCCCGCTCGGAGAAGCAGGCCGCGAAGGTGGGCCAGTCCGAGCGAGCCTTGGAGCGCCTGGACGAGGTGCCGGAGCCACGCAAAGAGTGGGTGCTACAGATGTCGATCGCCGCGGCGCCCCGGTCCGGGGCCGTGGTGGCCACCCTGGACCAGGCCGTGGTGCGGCGCGGCGACTTCACCCTCGGGCCGGTCAGCGCCCAGGTGAGCGCCGGCGACAGGATCGTGATCACCGGTGCGAACGGGTCCGGGAAGACCACGCTGCTGGCACTGCTGCTGGGCCGGATCGCCCCGGACGCCGGGCGCGCGTCGCTCGGAGCCTCGGTGGCGCTCGGCGAGGTGGACCAGGCCCGGGCGCTGTTCGACGATTCGGCGCCTCTGGCTGAAGCGTTCGGTGCGCAGGTCCCGGACTGGCCGGAGTCGGAGGTGCGCACGCTGCTCGCAAAGTTCGCTCTCGGTGGTGATGCCGGGCGGCGCCCCACCCGTGCGCTCTCCCCTGGCGAGCGCACCCGCGCCGGACTGGCGCTGCTGCAGGCACGCGGGGTGAACCTGCTGGTGCTGGACGAACCGACGAACCACCTCGACCTGCCGGCGATCGAGCAGGTGGAACAAGCACTGGAGAGCTTCGCAGGCACGGTGCTGCTGGTCACCCACGACCGACGGATGCTCGCCACGGTGCGCGCCACCCGGCGCTGGCATGTGGAGGCGGGGCAGCTCAGCGAGGGCTGACCGATCGCCGCTGTTCCCACTCGGTCGACGAGGCGATGGCGGTCCCCGCGACGGCGAGCCCGATCAGCATGGCATTGACCAGCGCGAAGGAGGCGTCGGTGGACAACGTGGTGGCCAGGACCACGGCTGCCAGTGCGGTGGTGGCACCGACGCTCATACTCTCGCCCGCTTGCAGGGCCGAGCTGTAGGCACCGTGCTGTGGGGCCTCCACCAAGGCGAGGGTGGCGCTGGACAGCCGCGGGTACGCGATACCCATCCCGACGCCCATGGCGATACCCCCCGCCACAACCGCCCAGACAGGGAGATCGGTGACCACATAGAGCAGGGCACCGACGGGACCGGCCGCCACGAGGGCGGTGGCGAGGAAGACCAGGCGCCGGTGGGCCCGGTGTCCGCTCGAGAACCGGCCCTGCAGCCAAGCACCCGATGCCCAGCCGAGCGCGCCGACAGCGATCACGAGCCCTGCCGTGGTGGGTGGGTATCCGCGCTCGGTCTGGAGGTAGAGGGTGAGGTAGACGTTGGTGGCGGTGACCGTGGCGCCGAGGATGGCGCGGAGCGCGACGAGCCGCTGCGGGACTCCGCGCAGCGCCAACGTCCCTGGAGGCAGGATGCTCCACGCCGTCACAGCCAGCGCGATCACGCCAGGAAGGACCACCATGGTCGAGATCGACGACCCGAGCTGTCCGCCGACATGAAGGGTCACGAGCAGCAGGGCAGCCACGAGAGACAGGACGCCCTTGCGTCCGACGACCTCCCGCGCCGACGCCCGGATCCGCGGCGCCGGACTGCGCGTCACGAACAGCAGCAGGAGCAACGAGATCGCGGCACCGACGAGGATGAGCGCGAACACTGTGCGCCAGCTCATCAGTTCCGTCAGGGCGCCTGCGAGCACCGGGCCCGCCATCGACGGGATGAGCCATGCCGCCGTGAGGAGCCCGAACATTCGCGGGCGGGCCCTCTCGGGTATGCGGCGTGCGATCAGTACATAGAGGACGACGGAGTCGATCCCGCCACCGATGCCTTGCATGAGCCGCCCGACAATGAACGTCGCCGCATCGGGTGCTACGACGCAGAGCGCGAGGCCCGCCAAGAAGAGGGTCCCTCCGACTCTCAATGGCGCGCGCGGGCCGGCATGGTCAGCCCAGTTCCCGCCGGTCACCATCCCGACCAACGCAGCGGTCATGGTGGCGGCGTAGGCGAGCGAGTACCACTGCGGTCCGCCGAGCTCGGTCATCGCCACCGGAAGGACGGTGGTGACGGCGAAGGCCTCGAACGCGATGAATGTCATCAACGCCAGCACGCTGGTGATGAACGGCCAGGTCGACGGTGTCCAGAGCGACTCTCGCGCGAGTCGTGCACCGGCGGTCATGGTGCCTCGTCGATGTCGAGCACGATCTTGCCGCGCCCATGCCCTGTTTCGACGTCCCGGTGAGCATCAGGGACCTCCTCAAGCCGGTAGCTCCGTCGGATATGGACGCCGAGGTGGCCGTTGGTGAGTCGGTCCATGAGGTCCGCCAACCGGCTCGCGGTACGTCGGCTCCTCACGATGCGGCAACCCAGTTCTTGTGCAAGCGCCATGTCGACGATGGTGGCGATCCGGTCGCGGTCGGCGACGAGTTCGACGGCGGTACGCAGGTTCTCGTGCCCAGCCGCGTCGAATGCCACATCCACGCGAGGGGTGACGGCGCGGATCCGTGCTGCCTGTCCGGGACCGTACTCGAGCGGAATCGCCCCCAAGGCTCGCAGGTAGTCGTGATTGGACTCGCTGGCGGTGCCGATCACAGTGGCACCGGCGCGAACAGCGAGCTGGGTGAACACTGAGCCGACGCCCCCTGCCGCGCCGTGCACCAGCACCACATCGCCTCCCCTCACAGCGAGATCCTCGAGGGCGGTATGCGCCGTCTGCCCCGATGCCGAAAGAGCGCCAGCCGCCCGCCAGGGTACGGACGACGGTTTGGCAACAACCTGCGAGGCCGGCACTGCGACATACTCTGCGTAGCACCCGAGGGTGTTGAAGCCCGCCACCTCGTCACCCTTCACGAACCCGTCCACGTCAGCTCCGGTCTGTTCGATAACACCGGAGAACTCGTTGCCGAGAATCTGCGGGAATCGGATCACCGCCCCCGGCGGTGTCCACCCCGCGCGGATGGCTGCGTCGGTCACCTGGACGCCGGCAGCCACCACGCGGACGAGGACGCCGTCATCTGGCACGGCCGGGCGCGCGAGCTCGCGCACACGCAGTTGGTCGGGCGAGCCGACGGCATCGATTGCCGCAGCCCGCATCGTCGCGCTCATCGAATCGAACCAGCGGCGAGGAGGAACTGGGCGACCTCATCCACGGACGCGTTGCCCGAGACACGTCTCCCGTCCGGGGCGACTACCGTCGGCACGGACGTGATCTGGGTCCGACGGGCGGTGTCCACATCGTCGGAGACCTCGGCGGCGAATCGCTCGCCGGTCAGCGTGCGATGAACCTCGGATTCGTCCAGTGCCCACCGCGACGCCAGTGCGCGAAGAACTGCGGGGTCGCCCAGGTTCTCGTTGCGCTCGAAATGTGTCGCGTATGCGTCCTCCCACACGGCCTCCACATCGCCGCTCCTCGCCTCATCTGCGAGCTTGAGCAGCCGGTGCAGCGGGGTGGAGTCGAACATCGGGGCATCGTCGACGTCGATTCGCAGTCCCTCACTCTCGCCCGCGGACCGGATGTGTCGACTCCTAGCTTCCCACTCAGTCGCAGACATCCCCCACTCACTCGTCGCGACCTGCGCGGTCGGCCGGCCCGGGCTCGCAGGGCCATGCGGCTCCAGCAGAAGACTGCGCCGACGCACGCGCACAGGTTCCTCGATCATGGCTTTGGCCCGCCGGAGGCGACGTAGTCCGATCCAGCACCACGGGCATCGCACATCTGCCCAGACATCCACGTCGATCACGTTGCTGCACTCCCGTCTTCGTCACGTTGACTCGATGTAGAGTCGACTTCATCAAGTCCACTTGATGTCAAGTCGCAGGAGGGGGGCGCCCGATGTCCCAGGTGCCCAAGGACGTCGTCTGGCTCAAACCAGGACAGATCGCCCAGCGGGCAGGGGTTGCCGTCTCGACGCTGCACTACTACGAGTCCCTGGGCCTCATCCACAGCCGGCGGACCGCAGGGGGCCGCCGTGAGTATCGCCGGGACACGCTCCGGGTGCTGGCGTTCATACGCGCGTCACAGCGAGTGGGGATCTCCCTCGACCGCATCAAGGACGCGCTCGATCAGCTCCCGGAGGAAGGGCTACCCACCAAGAAGGACTGGGCACGCATCTCGCGCGAATGGCGCGACGACCTCAACGACAGGATCGAGTACCTGACCGCGCTGCGTGACCGGTTCTCGAACTGCATCGGCTGCGGCTGCCTCTCACTCAAGTCGTGTCCGTATTCGAACCCGGACGACGTCCTCGGCGCCCAGGGCCAGGGAGCGGTCCGGTTGCCATGATCACGGCAACCAGGCACAGCCCACCAGCACGTGTTCGCCAGCATGCCCTGCGCTGGTTCACGGCAACTCCTTGATCTCACCCTCGCTGCCTACGCACCCTCACGCCCTGGCGGCGCGGGCAAGGGCCTGCATGCCCTGAGCAAGGGCCCGCAGGTCGGCCATCTCCATGCGATCCATGAGGTCGCGGCCGATCCGCCATCCGGCCTCGTGCACCGAGCTGACCCGCTGCTCTCCCTCGACGGTGAGCGCCACCAGGCGCACACGACGATCCCCTGGATCGGCACGACGCTGAACCATCTGCTGCGCTTCGAGCCGGTCAACCATCCCGGAGACCGTCGGTGTCGAGACACCCAGCCGATCGGCCAACTCGTGGCCGCTGACGGCACCGTCCCGGTAGAGCAGCACCATCAGGTGGATCTGCGGCAGGGTGAGGGTGGAGTCGAACAGGCTGGAGAGGTCCTCGTTGAGCAGCAGCCGGGACGTTTCCTCGTGTGCTGTGAGCACCATTTGCACGAGCTGGTGGCGGTCCACGTGATACCTTCGCTTGACGCTAATCATTAGCCTCACGCTAATGATCTGGTCCCCCAGACTCTCACACCCGGAGCCTCGATTGTCTGCTCTCGCTCGCTTCAGCCTGGCCAACCGGGCACTGGTGGCACTCGCGACCCTGATGGCGGTGGTCGCCGGGCTGTGGTCCACCACCGCGCTCAAGCAGGAACTGATGCCACCGCTGAACCTGCCGGTGGTCGCGGCGATCACCAGCTATCCGGGTGCGTCACCAGAGGTGATCGAGAACCAGGTGACAGACACGGTGGAACAGGCCGCGGGCGCCGTCAGCGGACTGGAACAGACCACCTCGACCTCGTCCGCCAACGTCTCGGCGGTCCTGCTCGAGCTCGAGTACGGCACGGACGTCACCAATGCCCAGCAGGAGCTCCAGGCGGCCGTGAACCGGATGAGCGGCGCGCTCCCCGAGGATGCGGACACGCAGGTGATCGCGGGCAGCCTGGATGACCTGCCGGTGGTCCAGCTCTCGGTAGCCGCCACCGACGATCCCGATGCCGCCGTCGATGTGCTGCGCACGGCGATCATCCCCGAGATCGAGCGGATCGAGGGCGTGCGTGACGTCCAGCTCAGCGGGGTACGGGACGAGCAGGTCCGGATCGACGTGGACCTGGCAGCGATGGCGGCCGCGGAGCTGACTCCCGATGCTGTCCAGGGTGCACTGCGCGCCAACGGTGTGGTGATCCCCGGCGGTGAGGTCACCGAAGACGACCAGACCATGTCGGTGCAGACCGGCACCGAGCTCACCTCCGCCGACGACGTCGCCGCCGTCCCGATCCCCACCACAAGCGGCCCGGTCCGCCTGGACGAGATCGCCGAGGTCAGCTCTGAGCAGGTCGAGGCCTCCTCGTTCTCCCGCACCGATGGCGCTCAATCCTTCAGCATCGCAATCACCAAGACCCCGGACGGCAACACGGTCGAGATCTCCGAGGCGGTGGCTGAGCACCTCGCGGACTTCGAGGCCGCTCTGGGCTCCGGCAGTGCCGTCGTGGTGGTCTTCGACCAGGCCCCGTTCATCGAGCAGTCCGTGGAGGACCTCACGGTGGAGGGCCTGCTCGGCCTGGTCTTCGCCGTCCTCATCATCCTGCTCTTCCTGCGCAAGATCCGCCCGACGGCGGTCACCGCCTTGTCCATCCCGCTCTCCTTGCTGATCACTCTGGTCGGGCTGAAGGTCGTGGGCTTCTCGCTCAACCTGTTCACCCTGGCCGCGTTGACCGTCTCCATCGGTCGCGTGGTGGACGACTCGATCGTGGTGATCGAGAACATCAGCCGGCACCTGAGCTACGGGAAGTCGCGCATCGCAGCGATCATCGACGCCGTGAAGGAGGTGGCCGGCGCGATCACCGCGTCCACGGTGGCCACTGCTGCGGTCTTCGTACCGATGGGGCTCGTCGGCGGCATGGTGGGCGAGCTGTTCCGGCCATTCGCTTTCACGATCGCTCTGGCGCTCTTGGCCTCGCTGCTGGTCTCCCTGACCATCGTGCCCGCCCTGGCGTACTGGTTCGTGCGCGCACCCAGCGGCGCGCTCACCGAGGAAGCACGGATCGCGGCCGAGGAGGCGGAGCATCGTTCGCCGGTGCAGCGCTCCTACCTGCGGGTGCTGCACGGTGCCTTGGCCAAGCCCTGGCTCGCGATCCTCGCGGCCGTCGTGGTCCTCGCCGGAACCGCGGGGATGGCCACCCAGCTGAAGACCGACTTCATCGGCAACACCGGGGAGAACACCCTGAGTGTGAGCCAGGAGCTTCCCGCCGGCACGTCCCTGGCTGCCGCGGACGAGGCAGCCACTGTGGTCGAAGAGGTGATCGCCGACCTGCCCGGTGTCGAGACCTTCCAGGTCACCGGCGGCTCGGGCGACGCCTCGATGGCCTTCTTCGGCAGCAACGGCACCACGACCTTCTCGATCACCTTGAGCCTGGTGACGGACGCCGAGGCCGCAGAGGAGGAGCTGCGGGCCGAGCTCGAACAGCTCGACGATGCCGGGACGCTGACGGTGGCCTCCGGCATGTCCGCGGGGGCGATGAGCGGACTGGAGGTGATCGTCTCCGGAGCGGACGGCGCCTCCGTGGATGCCGCCTCCCAGGACGTGCTCGAGGCAGTACGCGGTATCGATGGCGCCGCCGACGTGACCTCCAACCTCGCGGCCGAGCTCCCGACCGTGACCGTGGACGTCGACCGGGAGGCTGCCGCAGCGCTCGGACTGACCGAAGCTCAGGTCGGGCAGGCCGTCTCCGCCGCGCTGCAGGGCACGACGGTCGGGTCGTTGAACACCGAGACGGGCCGTCAGGACATCGTCATGCAACTGAGCGAGGTGCCCAACGACCGTGAGGCGATCGAGGCGATCGAGCTCGCTGGTGCGGTCGGTCCGGTGCCCCTGGGGCAGGTGGCCGAGGTGGCGGTGGTGGATCAGCCGGTGGAGATCACCCGCGCGAACGGGCTGCGCAGCGTCACGATCACCGCGACCGCGACCGCGGAGGACCTGGGTGCCGTGACTGCTGACCTGCAGGCTGCGCTGGACGAGGTGGATCTGCCCGAGGGAGTCGGTGCTGAGATCGGTGGCGTCAGTGCCGACCAGGAGGAAGCGTTCGGACAGCTCGGACTGGCGCTGGCTGCCTCGATCCTGATCGTCTACCTGGTGATGGTGGCGACGTTCAACTCGCTCCTGCAGCCGCTGATCCTGCTGGTGTCGGTCCCCTTCGCCGCGACCGGAGCAGTCACCCTCCTCCTGATCACGGGTACACCGCTGGGGGTGGCAGCGCTCATCGGTGCGCTGATGCTCGTTGGCGTGGTCGTGACGAACGCGATCGTGCTGATCGACCTGATCAATCAGTACCGCGCCCAGGGGATGAGCCTGGCCGAGGCCATCGTCGAGGGTGGGCGACACCGATTGCGTCCGATCCTGATGACGGCAGCGGCCACCATCGGCGCCCTGATCCCGATGGCACTGGGCCTGACCGGTGGCAGCGCGTTCATCTCCCAGCCGTTGGCGCTGGTGGTGATCGGCGGTCTGATCACCTCAACCCTGCTGACCCTGCTGCTGGTGCCCGTGCTGTATCTGCTCTCGCAGCGGCGCGGTGAGCGGCGGAGCATCGCTGCACAGGCGGGTGAGGCGGCGACGGAAGAGCCGGATGCACAGCGCTCGACCGGGCGGCACGTAGCTGACTGACCGGCCCTGCTGGCCGGCTCCGGCACCTCCGACTACTCCGCGCCGCTGCGCTCCACCCGCACCACCACCGACTTCGACGCCGGTGTGCGGGACGTCTTGGCATAGGAGTCCACCGGAACCAGCACGTTCGTCTCCGGGTAGTAGGCGGCGATGCACCCGCGCGCTGTCGGATAGGCCACCGCGCGGAACGCCTCCGCCCGGCGCTCGGTCCCGTTGAACTCGGAGATCAGATCCACCATGTCGCCGTCCGCGAGCCCCCGGTCCGCCAGGTCATCGTCGTGCACGAAGACCACCCGCCGTCCTCCGCGGATCCCCCGGTACCGGTCATCCTTGCCGTAGATGGTGGTGTTGAACTGGTCGTGCGAGCGGATCGTCTGCAGCAGCAACCGACCTTCGGGCACCCGTGGGTACTCCAGCTCATTGGCCGTCATCACCGCCTTCCCGCCTGGCATAGCGAACGTGCGGGTGTCTCGCGGCGGGTGCGGCAGCACGAATCCGCCGGGCTCATCGATGCGTGCCTCGTAGTCCTCAAAACCGGGGACCACGCGGGAGATGTGATCGCGGATCAGCCGGTAGTCGGCCTCGAGCGCCCGCCAGTCCACCTGGGGCACCCCGCCCGGGCGAGATCCATTGCCAGCGGAAGGTCCGCCGTCGGGAACCATGCGCTCGGCGAGCCGGCACACGATCGACACCTCGGAGAGCACGTGGGCCGACGGCGGCTCCAGCCGCCCCTGCGAGGCGTGCACCGCACTCATCGAGTCCTCCACGGTGACCCGCTGCGGGCCGCTCGCCTGCTCGTCGCGGTCGGTACGCCCGAGGGCGGGCAGGATGAGCGCGCGGCGGCCGGTGATCACGTGGGATCGGTTCAGTTTCGTCGACACCTGAACCGTGAGGGCCATCCGTTGCATGGCAGCCTCGGTCAACTCGGTGTCCGGGGTGGCGCGCAGGAAGTTCCCGCCCATCGCCATGAACACCCGCGCCTTGCCGTCACGCATCGCCTCGATCGCGGCCACGGTGTCGTATCCGTGCTCCCGCGGGGAGGTGAAGGAGAACTCCCGATCCAGCGCCGAAAGGAACGACTCGGGCATCTGCTCGAAGATGCCCATGGTGCGATCGCCCTGCACGTTGGAGTGCCCACGCACCGGGCACACACCCGCTCCCGGCTTGCCGATGTTGCCCTGCAGGAGCAGCACATTGACCACGTCACGCAGCGTGGCCACGGCGTGCGGGTGCTGGGTGAGCCCCATCGCCCAGCACACCACGGTGGCGTCGGAGGCGATGAGGCGGTCGGAGAGCGCCTCGATCTGCCGGCGCTCGAGCCCGGTGGCGGTGAGCACCTCGTCCCAGTCCAGTGCGGTCACATGCGCGGCGTACTCGTCCAGGCCGGTCACGGAATCGGTGAGGAACTCGTGGTCGAGCGCTCCCGCCTCGATGATCAGCGCTCCGAGCGCCTGGAACAAGGCCTGGTCGCCACCGAGCCGGATCTGCAGGAAATCATCGGCCAGCCGGGTGCCGCGGGTGAGGCCCTGCAGTGTCTGCGGGTTGTGGAAGGTGCCGAGCCCGGCCTCGGGGAGCGGGTTGATCGCCACGATCACGGCCCCACGTGCCTTCGCCTTCTCCAGGGAGGAGAGCATCCGTGGGTGGTTGGTGCCCGGGTTCTGCCCGGCCACCAGGATCAGCGACGCGTTCTCCACGTCGGCCAGGCTCACCGACCCCTTGCCGATCCCGATGGTCTCGGTGAGCGCCGCACCGGAGGACTCGTGGCACATGTTCGAGCAGTCCGGCAGGTTGTTCGTCCCCAGCCCGCGGACCATCAGCTGGTACAGAAAGGCGGCCTCGTTGGAGGTGCGGCCGGAGGTGTAGAAGATCGCTTCATCCGGGTCGCCCGCGTGGATCTCCGCCGCGATCAGGTCGAAGGCGTCGTCCCAGCTGATCGGCCGATAGTGGGTGGCGCCCTCGTCCCGCACCATCGGGTGGGCCAGCCGCCCCTGCTGGCCGAGCCAGTAGTCGTCCTTGGTGGCCAGATCGTCCAGGGAATGCTCGGCGAAGAACGACGGCGGAACGCGCCTTCTCGTGGCTTCCTCGGCCACGGCCTTGGCCCCGTTCTCGCAGAACTCGGCGGTGTGGCGCTTCTTCGCTTCGGGCCACGCACAACCGGGGCAATCGAAACCGTCGGTCTGGTTCACCGCGAGCAGCGTCTTCGCAGTGCGGACCGGCCCCATCTGGTCCAGTGACATGCCCAACGCGTGCAACACACCGGGAACCCCGGCCGCCGAATGCTTGGGGCTGCTGATCTGCAGCTCGGACTCGTCGATCCCGTGCTCAGGTGCTGGTGCCATGGTGCCTCCCGTACCGTTGTCACGAGCCTAACGTGAGGAGTCAGCAGTGGCCCGGGTGAGCACACGGCACCGCACGCTCCAGATCCACGGTGACGGACGCCGTCGGGAGCGGATCGAGCACCTCGCCGGGGAGGAGCCCCTGGAGGTGCGGGTGAACGGCCGCTCGCTCGCGGTGACCATGCGCACCCCGGGGCACGACTTCGACCTGGCCGCCGGGTTCCTCGTGGCCGAGACCGTGGTGCACGAGAGAGCACAGATCGCTCGACTCTCGTACGGGCCAGGGGTGGACGAGCACGGACAGGCCACCTACAACATCGTCGACGTGACGCTGGCACCTGGGGTGGCGCCACCGGCCGCGAACGCCGAACGAGCCGTGTACACCTCGTCCTCGTGCGGCATCTGTGGGACGTCCTCGATCGAGGAGGTCACCAAGGAGTCGGCCTTCCCCTCCCCCGACGACGGCCCGTCCGTGGGTGGGCGGCTGGCGCCTGAGATGTTGCTCGCCCTCCCCGAGGCTCTGCGCGCCGGGCAGGCTCAGTTCGAGCGCACCGGCGGAACGCACGCCGCGGGCCTGTTCACGACGGAGGCCGAACTGCTGTGCCTGCGGGAGGACGTGGGCCGGCACAACGCCGTGGACAAGATCGTGGGCTGGGCGCTGTTGAGTGGGCAACTGCCGGTGCGCTCGACCGTGCTGCAGGTCTCCGGGCGAGCGTCGTTCGAGCTGGTGCAGAAGGCTCACCTGGCGGGGATCGAGACGCTGGCGGCGGTGAGTGCACCGAGCGCACTGGCGGTGGAACTGGCGCAGGAGTCGGGCATGACGTTGATCGGGTTCTCGCGGGGGATCGGTTCACCGTCTATGCGGGAGCGGAACGGGTCGCCGTCTAGCCGAGCGCGGCGAGCCGGCGGACGCGGCGGCCCAGCGAACCCCGCGTACCGGCGGTAGGTGCCACTCGCCGTCGACCGAACACTCGCTGAGCGACGACCGGTGGCACCTCGCGGACGCCGAGGTGCCGATCGTCGTCGGAACCCGCACGTCGTCGCGACGAGGTCTGGCACCTACCAGGTCAGCGACGTGCCTCGATGGCCGCTGCCACGAAGTAGGCCCACTCGCTGCTGTGCTCGGCGGGGATCGCGGCCCAGTCGCGGAACTGCTTCGGTCCTTTCCCTGGCGCGAAGAGCGTGGCGCCGGGCAGCTCCATCGCCTCGGCGAACGCGCTCGACTCCCGTCCCAGCCGGACGCCGAGCATCCCGGAATCAAGGCAGGCGAGCATCCTTCCTTCCAGGGCCAGCATCGGCCGGCCCATCATCACCCCGCGGCGCAGCTCGGGGGCGAAGTGATCGGCGAGGTCGTCGAAGTCGTCCAGCCCGGCACCGGCGAACCTCGCTGGACCGCGCAATGGCGCGCCGGGCTGCTGCTCCTCATCCCGTGACACCTGTTGCCCTCCCGCTGATCACTTTCCTGGACCGGTCATCGACCAGCCGAGATGCTGAGGGTAGCGGAGGGTTGCCCGGCCGGCCCGCGATCGCTGTATGGCTCGACGAGCAATCCGGCGCCGATAGCCTCGAATGTGTGGCACTCCCCCGCGTCGTCCTGATCTCCGGCACCTCCCACACCGGCAAGTCGAGCACCGCAGCGCTACTGGCCGAAGCATTGCGATACACCTGCCGGAGCACCGATCAGCTGGCGCGCCACCCGGGGCGCCCCTGGCGGACGGCCGGCCGCGAGGTGCCCGACCACGTCGCCGAGCACTACGCCTCCCTCCCGGTCGAGGACCTGCTCGCCTCAGTGCTCGACCACTACGACCGGTTGGCACCACGGATTCGTGGCCTGGTCACCGCGCATCTGGCCGGCGCAGGCGCCGGAGGCGGCCTGGTGCTGGAGGGGTCGGCGCTGCGGCCGTCGCTGATCCGCGGTCTGATCGGTCCGCGTGTGGTCGCCGTACGGCTGGTGGCCACGCCGGATGTGCTGGCCGCGCGCATCCGCGAAGAGTCGGCAGGCGGTGTCCGCACGGCGGCCGAGCGGCATCTGGCGGATCAGTTCCTGGCCCGCACCACGGGCTTCCAGGACCTGATGGATGCCGAGGGAGCGGGGCTCGGGCGGATCGACACCAGTTCGCGCTCGCCCGCAGAGGTTGCCGACCTCGCCCGCGAGGCCCTGCCGATCAGCCCCGCGGCATGATCACCGCGGCAGGTCCGCCGCCTCGCTCGGCTCCGCCGCACCGTCGGACACAGGTGGTTCTTCGCCGCGGAAGCGCAGCAGCACGATCGCACACGTGCCGAGCACCACGGCCGCGACCACCAGGAGCACCCGGTAGTCCACCACCGTCACCAAGACCGCTCCGGCGGCGATCGAGACCAGCTGCGGCAGCGTCATCGAGATATTCGTCGCGGCCGCCGTGCGCCCTTGTAGTCGTGGCGGAGTGAGCCGTTGCCGGGTGGTGATCATTGCCACCATCAGCCAGGGGATCGCGGCACCGGCCACCAGGATCGCCGCGATGACCACCGGCAACAGAGGCACCCCCACCACATCGACGGTGAACGCCAGCGATGCCAGAGCCACCACGGCAAGCGAGGTGCCGACCGTCCGTGCCGGACCCCATCGGCGCAGGACCAGAGCCGAGGTGAGTCCGCCGAGGATCGCGCCCGCGCCCTGCAGGCTCATCAGCACCCCGAAGAACGCCGGATCCATCCCGAGGCCGTGCTCGACCACCTCGAACAGGACCGTGTCGAACAGCCCGATCACCCCGAACGCGGCAGCCACCACGATCACCATCCGCAGCAGCAGTGGAACCGAGCGCAGGTGGGCGAAGCCGGCGACGGCGTCGGCCCAGAAGGTGCTCGTCTCGCGGTCCGGGTCGGATTCGACCACCGGGACCGAGGCGATCAGCGCCGCGGTGAGCAGCAGCAGCGCGGCCACACCGAGACCGAGCGCCTGGCCGCCCCAGAGCACGTACAGTCCGGCTCCGATCGCGGGGGTGAGGATCCGAAGCCCGTTGTCCACGGTCGAGAGCATCGCGTTCGCGGAGTCGAGCTGGTCATCGGGCAGCAGGTCGCGCAACAAGCCCGACTGCGCGGCTCCGTTCAGCACGCCGAGCCCGCCGTAGAGCAGCGTGACGGCGTAGAGCAGCCAGAGCATTCCCGGCCCGTCGACCAGCACGAGCGAGGCGGCACCACCGGCGGCCACCAGATTGGCGCTCACGATCAGCGGCTTGCGCCGCACCCGGTCCACGAGCAGTCCGAGCAGCGGCGCCAGCAGCGAGGGCAGCGCCAGGGCGAAGAACACCAGCCCGGCGGCGCTGGATGAACCGGTGAGGTCCTTGGCCCATACCGCCAGGGTGAGGAAGAGGGCACTGTCGGCGAGGTTGCCGACGGTCCAGCCGCCGAGCAGGCGGCGGAACAGTCGGTGCCGCAGCAGGGTCCTCATCGTTGGTGCTCACCGGCCGGTTCCACCAGGTAGGTGGCGGTGAACACACGTACCGGTCGGCCGCCGTCGGGCCGCAGTTCGGGGTTCTCCCAGCGGGGCACATACTCGCGCACGATCTCCCCGATCCGCTCGGAGATGTCCTTCGCCTCCTCGGGGGTGAGGTGGAGTGTGGCCCCGGCGGTGGCCAGAGCGTTCGTCCAGCCCGACGGCGCAGGTCGCCCAGCCGCACGACGGAGCCGTTCGGTCTCCCACTCCAGGAAGGACGATTCCAGGGCGCGGGCGGCGAGGTCCCGGTCGGAGCCGTCGCGCTCGCCTGCCGACCAGGACTGTTCGATGTCCACCACCCGCCAGGGACGGTCCCGCCCGGTGGCCCCCTCGACGCGCTCGATGTAGCCGTGCTTGGCGAGGGTGCGCAGATGGAACGAGCAGTTCGCCGGGGTGGCGCCCACCAGCGCGGCGAGCTCGCTCGCGGTGGCCGTGCCTTCGATGGCGAGCCGCTCGAAGAGTTCGATCCGCAGGGGGTGGGCAAGGGCCCGCATGGCACCGGGGTCGTCGATCCGCATACCCAGCACCGTAGACCTGCAACAACTCTTTCGCAAGAGTTCTTTCATGAGAGCGTGTGCGCCCCGCGACACCCCGCCGCCCCCGCCCTGCCGAGCGCAACCTTGTGCGGCAAAAAATCACCCAGGTGCCGCACGAGGTTGCGCTCGGCAGGGCGGGGGCGGGGCTGGGGTGACGGGTGGGCAGG
Source organism: Ruania alba (assembly GCF_900105765.1). Classification (NCBI taxonomy): domain Bacteria; kingdom Bacillati; phylum Actinomycetota; class Actinomycetes; order Micrococcales; family Ruaniaceae; genus Ruania; species Ruania alba. The sequence goes on along the minus strand of NZ_FNTX01000002.1, from coordinate 1,852,651 downwards.
CGGGCGGGCAGGGCCAGAGCGGGTGGGGCAGGCGGCGACAGCGCTAGCGGCCGAGCACCCCGCGAAGGAAGTCCTCTGCCACCGAGGGAAGCCGGGCGCCGCGCCGCCACACCGCGTGCAGGTGTCGGCGTAGGTCCACCTCGGGCAGATCGATCTCCACCAGCCGCCCGTCGCTGACCTCCGCACTCACGGCGAGCGCGCTCAGCACCGCCGGATACCCACCCGAAGCCACCTCCACCTTCACGGCCGCGTTCGACCCCAGCTCCAGGGCAGGCTGCACGGGCACACCCAGGGCACGGGTGAGCGCATCCCTGGTGCCGGACCCATCCTCACGGGAGGCCAGGTCCAGGCCGAGGAGCTGTTCGCGGGTGAGCGGACGCCGTCGGCGGGCGAGCGGATGATCAGGGCCCACCACGAGGGCGAGCCGGTCGGTGCCGACCCGCCGTCGAGCGAGATCGGCCGGCACCGTGGGCGACTCGACGAACCCGAGGTCGATCTCCCGCGACCGCAGAGCGGCGACCACGTCCGCGGAGTTCATCACCCGCAGCCGTACCGGTCGCCCTTCGCTGCGCCTCCGGTAGGCAGCCAGCCATGCGGGCATCAGGTACTCCCCCACGGTCTGACTGGCGGCAACAGTGAGCTGGGAGTCATGCTCGGCGGCGAGCGCTTGGGCTCCGGTGATCAGCACGTCGGCCGCTTCGACGACGGCCCTCGCCCAGTCGGTCACGGTTCGCCCGTCCGCGGTGAGCTCCGCGCCGCGGCTGCGCCGGTCCACCAGCTCCAGCCCGAGGCGACGCTCCAGGTCTTTGATCCGGGCGCTTGCCGAGGGCTGACTCACCCCTGCCGCACGCGCGGCAGCAGAGATGCTCCCACGGTCAGCAACCGCGACGAGCAGTCGCAGCATGTCGAGAGTGACGTCCTTCGGAGCCGGCATACCTATAGGCTACGCCTATATTCATCAAGTGACCCGGTAGGTACCGAAGGGTGCAGAGCACGGGCAGCATCATCAGTATGGCCACCACCGAGCACGCCACGGACGCGGCGCACCACCCGGCGCCCGCCGACCCGGCACCCGGCGCCCCACTCACCGCGCTCCTGGTGTGTGCCACGATCACGGCCGCCGCCACCCTCGCTAGCTGGCTATTCCCGCTGGTCGGGGCGCCGGTGATCGCGGTGGTCGCCGGTGCCTTCGTCGCCACCGCGGTAAGCACCGAGCGCCGGCAGGCCTGGGCACCTGTTCTCCCGATCGCCAGCAGGTGGGGGCTGCAGATCGCCGTGGTCTTGCTCGGCGTGCACCTGTCCTTGGGTGAGGTGGCCGCCGTCGGGAGCCAAGCGCTCCCCGTGACCATCGGAACCTTGCTGCTCTGCCTGGGGGCCGCCGTCGGGCTCGGACGGCTGCTCGGGGTGGACGGGGACCTGCGCACCCTGATCGGGGTGGGCACGGCGGTGTGCGGGGCCTCGGCGATCGCGGCTGTGACCCCGGTGCTGCGCCCGGCCGGCACCCGGGTGGCCTACGCGTTGAGCACCGTGTTCGTGTTCAACATCGCCGCGGTGCTGCTCTTCCCGCCGCTGGGGCATGCCTTGGGGCTGAGCGACGAGGCCTTCGGGGTGCTCGCCGGCACTGCGGTGAATGACATGTCCTCGGTGGTGGCCGCGGCCGGCAGCTACTCCCCCGAGGCCGCGCACACCGCGGTGGTGGTCAAGCTCAGCCGCACCCTGGCGATCGTCCCGATCTGCCTGGTGCTAGGCATGCTGGTGGCGCGGCGGGAGCGGGCCACCTCCGCGCACCGCCCGGTGTGGCGCCTCGTGCCCTGGTTCCTGGTGGCATTCGTCGCGGTCGCCGCGGCGAACAGCCTCGGCTGGGTGCCGGGCCCCGTCCAGGACGTCGCTGCCGGCCTGTCGAGCCTGCTCATCACCGCCGCCCTGGCGGCGATCGGGCTCGCCACCGATCTCCCGGCACTGCGACGCACCGGAGCCACCCCGCTGCTGCTCGGCGGCGCCTTGTGGCTGATCGTCACCGGTGGGAGCCTCGGCCTGCAGGCAGCCTTCGGCGGGTTCTGAGTCAGGTCCCCAACAGTTCGGTACGGACAGCCTCGTCGAGCTTGCTGACGGCGGTGCGCAGGGCCGGGCGGGGCAGGTCGCCGCCGCGCCGCCGCAAGAAGGCGATCGCAGCCGCCGGGTCTTGCACGCTCACCTCCCGCAGCGCCACGCCCACCGAGGCCGTCACCTCCGTGTGTGGGTCGCCAGCGAGCAGCTCGGCGACCGCGAGCGCCTCGGCGATCTCGCCGTTGCGCACCAGCCAGAACGTGGCGGTGATCGCTGACCGCCGTTCGGCGAGGTTCGGCGAGCTGGCAAGGATCTCCAGCACGCCGCGGTCGGTGCGGGTGAGCAGCCATCCGCCGAGCACGCGGGGTGCGGCGCGGTCCACGAAGTCCCAGGTGTCGAGGGTGTCGTGGTGATCCAGGTAGAGATCGGCGAGCTCGGCACGCTGATCGTCGGTGAGCCGCTTCCTCGCTCGGAAGTCGAGGATGCTCACCCCCACCATCCGCGCTTCGTACCAGGGGGATCGCAGCAGTTCGGCCACCGCTTGCAGGTCAGTCTCGGTGCGTTGCTTCGCAATGTCGAACACGGTGCCCATCCGCACCCCGAGCGGCCGGCTGCTGCCCCGGAGCCGGCGGCTGATCTTCTCGCGTTCGGTCTCGGTGGCGTGCTCGCGCAGCGCGGCGATGACCTCCTCGACGGTCGAGTCCGTGTTCATGGGGCCACTCGGTGGCGGCGGATCCACGGGTCGACGGTGGCGTGGAAGGCGTCGGTGCGGTCACGGCGCACGCAGTGACCGGCCCCGGGAATGACGGCGATCTCGACGTGCGGGTTGCCGATTCCGCGGATCTCGGCGAGCCGTTCCTCGGCGAGGATCACGCCGTCGGTGCCGGTGACCAGCAGGGTCGGCACGGTGAGGTGACCGACGATCTCTCGCCAGGGATCCGACGGCGTCGCGCGCCCGAGGGAGAGGAAGGCCCGGTCGGTCTGGTCGTAGGAACGGCGCCAGGGCTCGATCTCGCTGGCCGGCCAGTTCTCGCCGGGGGCGCCTCGGCCGCCGAGGAAGTCCTGGCCACGCTGCCGTTGCTGGTCCGGGGTGAGGTCACGCCAGGCGGGGTCTTCGAGGACCAGTGCGGTGACGAGATCGGGACGTCGGTGAGTGATGGCTGCGGCGACCGCACCTCCCATGGAGTGCCCTACCAGGATCACCAGGGACCCGAGCTGTTCCAGGACGGCGATGGTCTCGGCGAGCATCGGCTCGATCGGGTCAGCGGCCAGTTCGTCGGGGCGGAACCGGTCCGACTCACCGTGCCCGAGCGCGTCCAGGGCGATCACGCGGTAGGTCGGGTGCCAGCGGTTCACGGCATCGGCCCAGCAGAGACCGGAGTCAGTGATGCCGTGCAGCAGCACGAGCGTGGCTTCCGCCTCAGGGGCATCCCAGGTGTGCACGGCCAGGCGAGAACTCATGCCGGAAGTGTACGAGCGGGCACCGACGCTGGCGCCCGGGCCCCTGCACCCGATTAGGCTGACGGCACCGACGAGGAGGAGGCAGCGGTGGCGGGAGCGACGGAGACGACCACGGCCGCGGTGCTCGCCGAGCTGGCTGAGCTCGAGGACCCGAAGGTCCGTGCGGCCAACGCTGCCCGAGGCGACGACCATGGCGTGAACCTGAGCAAGCTGCGCGCCGTGGCGAAGGGGTTGAAGACTCAGCCCGCGCTCGCGCGTGAACTCTGGGACACCGGTGATACCGCGGCTCGGTTGCTCTCGCTGTTGATCTGTCGGCCGAAGACCTTCCAGCCCGACGAGCTGGACGCGATGCTGCGAGCGGCCGACGGACCCAAGGTGCACGACTGGCTGGTCAACTACGTGGTGAAGAAGAACCCGCACGTCGAGGAACTGCGGGAGGCGTGGATGGCAGACACCGATCCAGTGGTCGCCAGTGGCGGGTGGGCGCTGACAGCCGATCGGGTGGTGAAGACGCCGGACGGCCTGGATCTGGCCGGACTGCTCGAGGTGATCGAGGCGGAGATGGCCGGTGCGCCCGACCGGCTGCAGTGGGCAATGAACACCTGCCTCGCGCAGATCGGCATCGAGCACCTGGAGCACCGCGACCGGGCGATCGAGATCGGTGAACGGCTCAGAGTGCTCGAGGACTACCCGACGCCGAAGGGGTGTACGTCCCCGTTCGCACCGACGTGGATCGCCGAGATGGTCCGGCGCCATGAGGATGGGTAGGACCATGGAGCTCGCCTTCGTCCCGTTGCGCCGCGCCGACTTCGCCCTGCTCAGCCGGTGGCTGACCGCACCGCTGGTATCCCGCTGGTGGGCAGAGCCGGCGGACCTGGAGTCGATCGAGCGCGAGTACGGACCACGCGTGGACGGAACAGACCTGGCGCCGACCTGGATCGTGCACCTGGAGGGCCGCCCGGTCGCGATGATCCAGTGGTACCGCTACTCCGACGAACCCGAGTATCTCGCTGAGGTGGGGCAGTTTCTGCCGGTGCCAGACAATGCCGTCTCGATCGACTATCTGATCGGTGCGGAGTCCGCCGTCGGGCGCGGGGTGGGCCCGGCCATGATCGACCAGCTCGTCCGCCTGCAGTGGGAGCGTGAACCCGACACCGGGGATGCCGTGGTTCCGGTACACGCAGACAACAGGCGGTCATGGCGCGCGTTGGAGAAGGCCGGCTTCGAGCATCTGACCGACGCCGAGCTCGACCCGGACAATCCCGTCGACGACCGGCGGCACAGGATCATGGTGCGACGCCGCCCGCCTCGCTGAGGAGTGCCACCCGGCGATACCTCTCACCGGGACGCGGCCCACAACCTGGTCATCGCGGCGAGACCGGATGCCGTGTGGCTGGCGAGCCGAGTCCGCACGTGCTCCAGCTCGGGCGACGAGTACCCGGCAGGTATGCGCGCCGGGTTCAGTGCCACGCCGTGAGCCCAGGCGTCGATGTCTGATTCCGCGCCGAAGGCCATCGCCGATCGGGTGCCCAGAACGTTCATCGCGAGCCAGTCCGTGAGCGTGTTTGCTGACGGGCTGGACGGACACACCGTGTTCTTCACGGCGTCCCCTTCTCGCGTGGCCTCGACGTAGCCGATGAGCGCCGCCCCGAAGCACGGGAACCCGGCCCGCGTCGACTGTGTCCGGATGGCGTCGTTGCCCCAGATCGGCATCGCGGACCCTTCCCGGAAAGCGTGCACAGCGCAGTGCACGATCAGGGCGTCGTGGCTGACTTCGGCGGATCCGTCGTCGAAAATCAGGCGCCCCGGTTCGGCACGGCGCAGGCGTCCGAGACGGACGACGTTCTCGATGCTGCGCAACAGCTCCAGCTCCCAGGTGGCCAGGGTGGGTGTGCGCGCCATCGTGGGCGTGCGCGTCCGGTCGATGCGGAGCATGATGCCGAGCTCCTCCAGGCGCGCGAACAGGTCGTCGACGGAGCGCGCGACCTCAGCCGCCTGAAGCGTGTCGGCCGCCATCCCCAGGAACACTTCCGGGGATGGCTGGACCTTGGCGCGGTTGAGCATCCAGGGCTCCCGGGGCCGAACCCAGCAGATGGCATCGGGAGCGACTCCCTCGCCGAGCAACCAGACCACGGCATCGGTCGCCGTCTTCCCGGACCCCACGATGACGTACTGGCTGGGAGCATCCTCGACCCGTGGCAGATCGTTGACCGGAACGACCCGCGCTCCGCCGGTGGCCTCGAACGGAGGGGGTGTCGTCGCAGGGATCTCGGGGGCGATGAAGCGTGCGTCCACGATCCGGCACTGCTCCCCCACGACGAACTCCGTGCCGCCACTGGCGAGGACCCGCCGATCCCAGTCGTAGTCGCTGGAGGCCAGGAACTCGACCTGCCCGGAGGGGAGGAAGCGATCGTTCAGCACCGTCTCGTAATAGGCACAGATCTGCTCACGGTTCGCTCGTTCGTGCAGCCCCGCCTCAGGGCCATCCACCTGACGGCGGCCCTCACCCAGGAGCGTGGAGGCCACTCCGTAGAAGGCCGAGGCTTGGTGAAGGCGGACGAACGGGTAGGCGTCGAGCCAGTGCCCGCCGGGGGCAGGGCGCCGGTCAGTGAGCACTACTCGTGCATCGCAGTGATCGATCAACGAATCGGTGAAGGCCATTCCGGTGGCCCCGGCCCCGACGACGAGATAGTCCGCATCGATGCCGACCGGCGATCCACCCTGCCCGTCGCGTGTTCGTTGCAACCGAGTCTCCCTGGGCACCAGCAGATTCGTGGATGTGGCCTGCAGCATAGCGCTGTCGTCGCGCGGGGTCGGCGCGGACCGCGGAGCCGCATCGGCTGGCGCGAGAGCGACGTCGACCCGCGTTACGGTGTCCGTCCGACGACGCATGCTGGAGGAATGACGATGGCGGAGCAGGTGCGCTTCCCGAGCTCGACCGGGCCGATGCTCACGGGTGTGCTGGATGTGCCGGTGGGTGAGGTTCGCGGCTGGGGCGTGTTCGTGCACGGCTTCACCCTGGGCAAGGACTGCCCCGCGGCAGCGCGGATCTGCAAGCAGCTCGCGGCCGAGGGCATCGGAATGCTCCGCTTCGACGCTCTGGGACTCACCGACTCGGACGGGGACTGGGGAGACGGGTCGTTCACGGTGAAGGTGCGCGACACCGTGGTGGCCACGCGATTCATGGCCGAGCGGGGCACCCCGGTCTCGATGCTGGTCGGGCACTCCTGGGGTGGTGCGGCCGCGATCGCCGCCGGCCGGGACGCACAGGTGGGGGCCGTCGTCAGCATCGCAGCACCGTCGGACCCCAGCAACGTGGAACGGCACTATGACGCAGTCGTCGATCGCGCCTGCCAGGACGGAAGCGCCGAGTGGCTCGTCGGCGGACGAGCGCTGACGCTCAAACGGGACTTCGTCGAGGACGTCCGCAGGGCGGACCTGACCGACAAGGTGACCGCATTGGACCGGCCGCTGCTGATCATGCACTCACCGACCGACCAGACGGTCGGGATCGACAACGCCAGCGAGATCTTCCGGATGGCCCGCCACCCGCGCAGCTTCGTCTCGCTCGAAGGTGCCGATCACCTGCTCACCGAGCCGGGACAGGCACAGCGGGCGGCCCGGATCGCGGCAGCGTGGGTGGAGCCCTACCTGGGGTGACCCTCAGCCGGCAGCACGCGAGGTAGCGCGCAGGCTGATCAGGTGAGCTGCTCGGCCAAGGAGACGATGATCCCCGCCGGACCCCGGAGATAGCACAGTCGAAAACTGTCCTGGTACTGCGCTACCTCACCGATGAGTTCCCCACCGTGGGCTCGCACGCTGGCGATGGTCGCGTCGAGGTCGTCGACGGCGAACATGACGCTGCGTAGGCCCAGCGTGTTGCCGAGGGCGTTCTCAGGCTGCGCGCTGATCGCCGTCGGGTGGTGGAACTTCGTCAGCTCCAGCCGACCGTGCCCGTCCGGGGTCCGCATCATCGCAATGTCCACGCGGACGTGGTCGAGTGCGTTCACCCGGTCGACCCACGGCCCCTCGATGGGCGCCGTTCCCTCCAGTTCCATTCCGAGCGCGGTGAAGAACTCCACAGCCGCGTCCAGGTCGTCAACGACGACGCTCACATGGTCCATCCGCACAATCGTCATGGTGCCTCTCCTTCATCTCATGCGGCCTGGTACAGCCGCCTGTGCTCCTAGGACGGAACCGCCGCCGCGTTCTCGACAGCCCGGCCGCTCATCTCAGTTCCTGCGCCCCGATCACCGAGAGCAGCTGCAGATTTCCGCTGAGTTGGCGGGCGTCAGTTTTCCGTCATGAGCCCGCGACGGCGGCCCCTCCCTCTCGAGTGAGCGCACCTGCCGTCGGTGCGCACCGCACGTCAGAACAACGGCCACGGCACGGCTGGAGCATCTCCACCCGGGCTCGGGAAAGCGCCGGTGGCGCGCAGCCGCTCGCATCGCGCGGCGAGGGCCTCAACCTCCGGCTCGCTCAGCAGGAGAGCGAGCTGCTCCCCCAGATCGCCGCTCAGCTCCGACCGCACCCGCTCCACCCCGGCCACCTCGTCCGGATCGAGCGGCTCGTCGATCCACCCCCACAGCACGGTGCGCAGCTTGGGCTCGGTGTGGAAGCTGACCCCGTGGTCCACGCCGTAGCGGTGGCCGTCGGTGGCCGGCAGGATGTGGCTGCCCTTGCGGTCGGCGTTGTTCACCAGAACGTCGAAGACGGCGATCCGCCGCAGGGCGGCAGCGTCCTCATGGATCACGGAGACGATCTGCCCGTTCTCGTCGTGCCCCTCCATCACGGTGCACCAGCCCTTGGTAGGGACCTCTGTCGAGGGGACGACATCCACCGGGTCCTGCTCGAGGTCCGGTTCCTGCCACAGCTGCACCATGCCGGTGCCGAACGGTCCGTCGCGGAGCCAGGTGCGCGGGACGATCCGCCAGTCAAGGGCTTCCGAGACCAGGTAGGCGGCTACTTCCCGGGACGCGAGGGTTCCGTCCGGGAAGTCCCACAGGGGCCGCTCGCCGGCAATCGGCTTGTAGACGACGGCGTCGTCACCGATCCGTCCGACGAATGTGGCGTTGGAGGCGACCGTGATGCGGCCCGCGAGATTCAGCTCACCGTGCTGGAGATCCACGTCACCGGGCTCGAGGTCGAGCCGCAACGGCTCACCGGTCATCGAGGAGGTTGCACACATGTCCGTCCGGGTCGACCGGGCGGGCGCAGAGCGGGCAGATCGGGCGTCCGGCATGCGCCACCTGGCGGGTGCGTTGCGCGAACGCTCGCGCGGCACCGACCGGGATCCGCACGCGGAGCATCTCGCTCGGCTCGTCGGCTGCGTCCTCGCCCGCGCCGAGCACGTCGCCCTCCTCCGGCACCTCGAGGGCGAACGCCTCGATGAGGATCTGCGCGGTCCGGGGGTCCCAGCCGAGGCTCATCGCCCCGGAACGGAACTCCTCGATCACGGGCTCGTCCAGGGGGTCCTCGTCGACGAGCTCGCCCGGGACTTCCTTGGGGGCGGTGACGGGGTGGTTCTGGTCGGCCGAGAGCTCATCGAGGAGCTCGTCCATCTTCTCGGCGAGGAGCACGGACTGCTCCTTCTCGAGCGCGACACAGGTGGAACGGGTGCCATGCCGCACCTGCAGGTAGAAGGTGCGTTCACCGGGGCGGCCGACAGTGCCGACAACGACGCGATCGGGCCAGTCGTACTCATGGACGAGGGTCGACATGATGCCAGTCTACGAGCCGGCGTCTCCCCCGTCATCGACACCCGCCCGTTCATGTCCGGCCCCGCCCCCGACCGGCGCGTCGGCGACCGGCCCGCCGGCCCGTAGCCACGTGAGATCTCCGAACTCGGTGTTGGTCGAGACCACGTCTGGCCGGGAGGCGCCGTAGCGGACCACGGAGATGGACGCCGGGCCGACGTTGAGTCGTTGGAAGAGGTCCAGGTGCATGCCCAGCGCATCGGCGAGGACGGACTTGATGATGTCACCGTGGCTGACCACGGCCCAGACCGCACCTGCGCCGTGCTTCGTCTCGATCTCAGCATCGCGGCGCCGGATAGCGCCCACCGCGCGGGCCTGCATCGCCGCCAGCGACTCACCCCCGGGGAAGACGACGGCAGAGGGCTGGCCCTGGACCACCGGCCACAGCGGCTCCTTGACGAGGTCGCCCAGCGACAGACCCTGCCACCGTCCGTAGTCGCACTCGGTGACGGCTTCATCCAGCCGCAGCTCGAGATCGTCCTGCTGCTTCAGGAGAGTCCGGGCGGTCTGCACGCACCGCTCGATCGGACTGGAGACCACCTCCACCAAGGGAACTACGGCGAGTCGCTGCGCCGTGCGCTCGGCCTGCTCCCGGCCGAGGTCGTCGAGAAGCACACCTGGCGTGCGACCGGCGAGGACGCCGTCGACGTTGGCGGTCGAACGACCGTGCCGGACGAGGATGACGGTGGCCATGGGTGCAGCCTAGGACCCCGCCTGTGCGCCGGCGGTGCGGGTCTCGTCCCAGCTCGTCTGCAGCGCCTGCACGAAGACCTCCAGCGGCTGGGCACCCGAGACGGCGTACCGGCCGGCAAAAACGAAGAATGGCACCCCGGTGACGCCGATCTCCTCCGCCTGCCGCCGGTCCTCCTCGACGGCATCGGCATGCTCGCCGCTGGCCAGTGCGGCGAGCGCGGCCTCCCGGTCCAGCCCGGTCTCCGCGGCGAGGTCACCGAGCACCTGCGGGTCGGCGATGTTGAGCCCGTCGGTGAAGTAGGCCCGGAACAGGCGCTGGATCATCTCGCGCTGCCTGCCGTGGCCGGCGGCATGATGGCTGAGTTCGTGCGCCTTCCGGGTGGTGACCGCCGCCGCCCGGTCAAAGCGGTAGTCGAGTCCGAGCTCCTGCCCCCGGGCCGCCACCTGCTCGTTCATCGCGGCCGCCTGCTCGCGGGGGATGCCGTGCTTGCTCGAGAGCAGCTCGTCGACGGGCACCGGGACATCGCTGGTCAGGTCGGGCATGAGGAGGAAGCTGCGATACCGCACCTGCACCGGGTGGCCGAACTGCTCCAGCGCCTGCGTGAGCAGCGCATCACCCATGGAGCAGAACGGGCACATGACGTCGCTCCACACGTCAACCGTGAGCACCTCCCGCTCGACATCGGCCTCTCCCGCGCTCATCTGCCCCGCCTTCCTCGAGTCATGACGCCACTCTGACATGATCTGTCAGCCCTCACGCGCGCGCGTGAGGGCAGGCATGAGAGGAGCAGCGTGACCGAGGTGAACGAATTCGGCCAGCCCGTCGGCGACGTGGTCCGGGACTGGAGTCCGGCGCAACGCCCGGCGGCCGAGACTCTCCGCGGCCGGTACTCCACACTGGAGCGCCTCGACCCTGCCCGGCACGCCGACGATCTGTACGACGCGTACGCCGCCGCCCCCGATGCTCGGGACTGGACGTACCTCGGCGTCGGCCCGTTCACCGTTAGGGAGGAGTATCACGACTGGGCACAGGGAGTGGCGAGCAGCACGGACCCCCGGCACTACGCCGTCGTGAACAACACGACAGGGCGCGCCCTGGGCACGCTGGCGCTGATGCGCCAGGACCCCGACAACGGCGTGATCGAGGTGGGATGGGTGACCTTCTCCCGTGCGTTGCAGCGCACGCGGGCGTCCACCGAGGCGCACTACCTCCTGATGCGGTACGTCTTCGACCAGCTCGGGTACCGCCGTTGCGAGTGGAAGTGCGACAGTCTCAACGCCCCCTCACGCAGGGCCGCAGCCCGCCTCGGTTTCACCGACGAGGGCACATTCCGGCAAGCCGTCATTGTGAAGGGGCGCAGCCGGGACACGGCTTGGTTCTCCCTCACCGACGGCGAGTGGCCGGGTGTGCGTGCGGGGTTCGAGGCGTGGCTCGAGCCGAGCAATTTCGACGACGACGGCCGGCAGCTCTCCCCGCTGCGCACCCGTGCGTAGGACGTCATCGTTCCGGGCGGACCAGTCCGGACTCGTAGGCGGTGATGACCATCTGGGTGCGGTCGCGCAGTCCCAGCTTGCTCAAGATGCGGCTGACGTGGGTCTTGACCGTCTGTTCGGAGACGAAGAGCTCGTTCGCGATCTCCGCGTTGGAGTAGCCGCGGGCCACGGCGCCCATCACCTCGAGCTCGCGTTCGGTGAGATCGCTTAGCTCTGGGCCCGGCCCGGAGGGGCGGTGCGGCCGGGCAGCGTAGTCGGCGATCAGCGAGCGGGTCACGCTCGGTGACAGCAGCGCCTCCCCCGCGGCCACCACCCGCACGGCATGGATCAGCTCGTCGGGCGGGGAGTCCTTGAGCAGGAATCCACTGGCACCGGCGCGCATGGCCGAGAAGATGTACTCATCCGCGTCGAAGGTGGTCAGAATGATCACGCGCGGCGGCGTGCCCGGCATGGCGCCGATGGCACGGGTGGCGTCAAGCCCACTGACCTTCGGCATACGGATGTCCATCAGCACCACGTCGGGCTGGGTGCGGCGCATCAGATCGGTGATGCCGAGCCCGTCCTCGGCGGTGCCCACCACGGCGATGCCCTGCTGGGCGTCGAGCAGGGCGGCGAATCCTGCGCGGATCATCGACTGATCGTCGACGATCGCCACCCGGATCTCCGGCCGCTCGTCCGCCGACGGGCCGGGGGTGGAATGAGGGACCATGGGTCCCAAACTATCGGTGCATGCGCCTGGTTGCGGCGACCGAGGCGGATATCCCTCGCAAGTAGGGGGCGGATTGGCTCTCAGGAGGGACGCGACGTGAGACGGGGTGACCATAGCGTGCCGGGAATGAACGCGCAGGCACCACCCAGACGGCTCGCCCGGCTCGGCCACGACTTCCGCTACGTCCTGCCCGGGCTGCCGTTGGCTGTGGTGAGTTTCGCCCTGTTGGTGCCGCTGAGCGCTGCATCGATCGGTACCTTCGTCATCTGGTTGGGTGCCCTGCTGATGCCCCTGACGTTGCTGCTCGCCACCAGCATGGCCGATCTCTCCCGCAGCCGACTGCGGTCCTGGGGCCTGCAGGTCGCGCGACCGCACTACAAGCCCACCACGAAGAGCGTCACCGGGCTCATGCGGGTGATGACCGACCATCGCCGCTGGCTGGATCTGGCGTTCGAAGCCATCATCGCCTTCCCGCTACGGCTGATCCTCTTCGTGGTCTCCGTGGTCTGGCTGGGCCTGGCGCTGGGGGGCCTGACCTCGTGGTTCTGGAAACTCTTCATCCCCGGGGAACCGAGCGCAGGCAGTGGGTGGCCGTTGCTGCTGGGACTGATCGCTCCGAGCCTCGCCCCACAGACGGCACTCGGGATGTATGTCCTCGACTCTGCGGTCAACCTGGCGATCGGCGTGGGTGCCCTGATCGGCCTGCCGTGGGTGGTCCGTGGCCTTGCCGAGGCAGACGCGCGGATCACCCACGCCCTGTTGGGCGGGTCTGCCGCGCGGGAGGGCACGGACGTCCCCACCGAGACCCGGCCGTCATCGTCCGGTATGTCGATGAACACCACCGGGTGGGCATGGGTCAGCACGGGTTTCGCCGCCGCGATCCTGCTCGCGGTCGGCTGGCCGATGCTCGCCACTGTGCACAACATTCATCCGGCGATCGCGATGGTCCTGGCGCTCACGCAGAGCGTCGCTCTGGTGCTCGCGGTGCGCTGGGCCGGTGGCGCCGCTGCTCTCATGCTGCTCTCGGCCCTGGGCACGGTGCTCGCCTCCTCAGACCTCACCGGGGCATTCTTCTCCGCCGAGGGTCCGTGGCCGTGGCCGGTGACCAGTCTGATCGCCTACAGCCTGATGATCGTGGTGCTTGCCCTGCGCCACCACTGGCTCTGGGCTGCAGCAATCTGGTCCGCAGGGACCATGCTGACCGCCGGGGCGTTCCTGGTGATCGCCAGGCATATTCCCGACGGCGCACTGGCCAATGCCATTGTGCTCACGTCGGTCAGTGCTGGCCTGGGGCTGCTGGCGATCCTCGGGCGTACGTGGCTGCAGAACCTCGGCCGGGCGGAGCAGGCCGAACGCGTGAGTGCCGAGGAGCTGCAGCGGCGTCGTGACCTGGAAGAACGGAATCGGATCGCGCGAGAGTTGCATGACGTGGTCGCGCACAGCATGTCGGTCATCAATGTCCAGTCCACGACGGCGCGGTACCGCAAACCCGGTATCGCACCGGAGATCCAGCAGGAGTTCGACGACATCGCGCAGTCCTCCCGTCAGGCACTGAACGAGATGCGGGCCCTGCTGGCGCTGCTCCGCACCGGCGAGGTGCCGACCGCGCCGGTGCCCACGGTGGCCGACATCCCGGACCTCATCGAGGCCACCCGTGCCTCAGGTGCCCAGATCAGCTACTCCGGACCGGACGCCGAGGTCTCCCCGGCGGTCGGGCTGACGGCCTACCGGGTGGTTCAGGAGGGACTGAGCAACGCACTGCGGCACTCCCCCGGTTCCACCGTGGAGGTCACGGTAGCGACCGAGACCGACGCCGTGAGCGTGGAGGTGCTGAACTCGGCGCCGGCCTCCGACGCGGAGCACGCCTCTGGCTCAGGCCTGGGTCTGGCGGGCGTCCGCGAGCGCCTCAGCACGGTGGGCGGCACGGTCGAGGCAGGCCCCCAGCCCGAGGGTGGCTTCAGGCTGTACGCGTGCATCCCGCTCGACGGCGGCCGTACTGCTTCTTCAGACCCCCTACCTGAGTAGGGGCTGAGGTTGGCTCCTGCGGGTGACGCGCAGAGGCCGGTCAGGTTCCTAGCGTCTCCAGCATGACGACGATCACCGCACCCGGTCCCACATCGGGGTCGGCTCCCGCACGCCGGGCGCCGCGACCGAACCCCACCAAGGACTTCCTGGAACTGTCCCGCCGTGTGAAGGCCGCTGGTCTGATGCAACGCCGGCCGGGCTGGTACGTGCTGCGGGCGATCGTGCTGGCTTCTGCCTTCGCAGGCGCCGTTGCGTTACTGCTCACGCTGGGGCAGAGCCCGTGGCAGCTCGCAGTGGCCGGACTGTTCGGTGTGCTGCTCACCCAGGCGGCGTTCTTCGGCCACGATGCGGCGCACCAGCAGGTGTTCAATTCCTCCAACCGCAACGAGTGGCTCTCGCGGGTCATCGCCAATCTCGTGGTCGGGCTCAGCCACGGCTGGTGGGCTCGCAAACACGGCAAGCACCACGCCCGGCCCAACACCATCGGCAAGGACGGCGACATCGCCACCGGCGCGCTGGTCTTCGACCCGCAGGACGTGCCCGAACGTACCGGGGTGATCGGGTGGATCACCCGACGGCAGGGGTGGCTGTTCTTCCCGATGCTGACGCTGGAGGGCCTCAACCTGCACGTCAGCGCCGTGCGCACGATCGCCGAGGACCGGGAGATGAGTGCCCGCCGGATCGAGGCGCTGTTCCTGGCCATCCGCCTGCTCGGATTCCCGGCTCTGGTCATCGTCACGCTGGGACCCTGGCTCGGACTGGCGTTCCTCGCCGTCCAGCTGATGGTCTTCGGCGTGTACATGGGTGCCAGCTTCGCGCCGAACCACAAGGGAATGCCACTGCTCGCCGAGCGCGACACGATCGACTTCCTGCGCCGGCAGGTGCTCACCTCCCGCAACATCGGCGGGGGTCGGCCGATCTTCTGGGCGATGGGCGGGCTGAACCACCAGATCGAGCACCACCTGTTCCCGCGGATGCCCAGCGTGAACCTCCCGCTGGTGCGGCCGATGGTGCGTGAGTACTGCGCCGAGAAGAACATCCCCTACACCGAGACCGGCTTGTTCGAGTCCTACGGCATCGTCATCCGGTACCTCAACCGCGTCGGTCTGGGCGAGGCGGACCCGTTCGAGTGCCCGCTGACGGCGCGCTTTCGGCCGTTCTAAGCTGGGAACACGCGGTCAGCCCGCGTCCAGGGTGCGGTCGAGGATCTCCCGCGTGACCTCGAGCGGAAGATGACCCAGGCTGACCAGCCCGGCCAGACCGTGGGCGGTCGCCCACAGGCGGCGCCCGGTCACCTCGGGTGGCCCGGTGAGGACCCCGGCAGTGATCGCGTCCCCGACCAGGTGATCCAGGAGGGCGATGTGCCGCCCCGCGTGGACGCCCAGTCCGGTCGGCCCGGGGCCTCTGTTGACGGCCGGGTCGAACACCACCACGAACCGCGACGGATAGTTCGCCGCCCAGGTGACGTAGGCGACGCCAGCCGCGAGCAGGTTGGCTCGGGCGTCAACACCCGCGGCCGAGGCCTCCTGATGGTCGACGAAGTCGGCCATCCACAGGGCGGCCAGCTCTGCGACGAGGTGGTCCCGGTCGGAGAAGTGACGGTACGGGGCCGCGTGACTGACTCCGGCCTCGCGCGCGAGCTCGCGCAGGCTGAACCGTCGAGCCGCATCGGCGTCGATCATCCGCTCCGCGGCACGCAACAGCGCGTTCTTCAGGTCGCCGTGGTGATACGTAGATGTTGACATCGTCTACATCGTACTCCTAGAGTGCGCAAAGACGCATGTAGACAATGGCAACATCAGGAGCGTGTGATGTCTGTGATGAAAGTGGTCAACCTGGTTCCGAGCCTGCTGCTGCACCTCCCCTTGCTCCATCGCGTGCTCAGCGGCCGCTACCTCATCCTCGAGTTCACCGGCCGGAGGTCGGGCCGCCGGTTCCGGACCCCGGTCGCCTACGTGCGCGATGGGTCCGCGGTGCTGATGTCTACCGATTCGCCGTGGTGGCGCAATGTGGCGAGCAACCCCGGGGTGGGGCTGCGACTGCGCGGCCGGGAGGTATCCGGAACGGCCTCGGTGATCGATGATGGTCACGCAGCGCGGGCGCACCTGGCGCGACTTTCGACCATCCCGGGATATGCAAAGGCTGCGGGACTGGAGCGCGTGGGTGGGCAGGTGCCCGCGATGGCGATTGCGGAAGCGCTCGACTCCGGTCGCCGAGTGATCCGGATCGAGGTCGCGGCATGACAGGGTTCGAGCAAGGTCTCACCGCAGCCACTCTCCTGGTCGCCGGCTTCACGGCCTGCGCCGAGTTCGGCTCCTACGCCTTCGTGCACCCCGTGCTGCGCCGCCTCCCGATCGAGCAGCACATCGCGGTCGAGCAGGGGCTGGTCCGCACCTTCGGCCGGTTCATGCCGTTCGCGATGACGGGCTCGCTGCTGCTCGTCGTCGCGTGGGTCTCGGTGCGACCCGGCCCCTGGCTCGGCGAGGCGGCCGCTGTCGCGCTCTGGGCCTTCGGACTGGTCACCACGATCCTGGTCAATGTGCGGATCAACGCCGTGACCGCCCGATGGAAATCGGATGGCGACTCCGATACCTGGCGGGCGATGCGAGCCCGTTGGGAGTTGTTCCAGGGCGTGCGTTCCTGGGCCTTCCTGGCCTCGTTCGCGGTCGTGGTCGTACTGGTCGCGTGGTGGTGAACCGCCCTGCGGGCGTTCATCGACGAACACCTCGACCACGTTCAGTACGGATCTGCGAGCGAGTACGCCCGCGATCTGGTTCGTCGGGGCCGTGATCGACAGCGGCTCCGCGCACTCCTCGAGGAAGGCGCAACGTCACCGAGCACCCCCGCGGTTAGATCACTGAGGCACTCCTCCGAGGTGGGAATCCCCGAGCTGCGGTCCATGAGCCTCACACGTCGCCCCTTCTGTGATCTTCCGGATTCCCGGCACGATCAGATCGACGTCTGGCGCATACTCCAAAGAGCGACATCTCGAGAGGCAATCCTTGGTCGCGAGGTCGACGTCCTCACGCCCGACCTCCTTCGCGAGCCGGTCTCTCAGACCGCGATGGCCGACACACAGGCGCCTAGTGAGACGCGAGCGCCACAGCCGTGGCCCCTAGGGCCGCCTGGCCGGTCGCCCGAGAAGGCCTCCACATGCCCACCAACGGACACCCGAGTTCGGCAGCAATTCGGCCCGGTCGCTGACCTCTGCCAGTAACCAGGCCGAATCCTGATGGTGGAGCTAGGGGGATTCGAACCCCCGACCTTCTCATTGCGAACGAGACGCGCTACCAACTGCGCCATAGCCCCAGGGCGGGATCCAGGATAGCACTTCTGAGCCCGTGCGATCTTCCCTGCCGGCGCCCCAGCCGCGGTGACTCCTGTCACGGTTAGGAGCCACTGCCCTCGGCACATCACGGCGTGAGGCCTGCCGTCACGGACGATGGGTATCGGCGCCACGACGGCCGGCCACCGGTCACGCCGCTACCCGAACTCCGCCAGGAGAATTGCCATTGCTGCCATGATGTGCATGCAAGTTTCGTATGATGGCTCGGCGCGAACCCGTTGCACCGGATACGAGGATCGAGGACCCATGACACGTACGGCGGCGTCCACGGCAGTGACCGGGACCCAGAGTGTCGAACGCGCCCTCTCCCTACTCAGCGCCTTCAGTGACGAGCGTCCGGAGTTCCGGATATCCGAGCTCGGGGCGATGGCCGGCCTCGGGCAATCCACCGCGTCGCGCCTGGTCAGCGCTCTGGAAGGGCTGGGCTATCTCGTCCAGGACCCGCGGAGCGGACTGTACCGGCTCGGCCCGAAGCTCGTCACACTCGCCGGTGTCGCCTTGAACCAGTCGCCCGTGCTGCACCAGGCGCGCCAAGCCGCTCAGAACTTGGCCCATCGGCTGGGTCTTGGCGTGAACATCGCCGAACGCCACGGTGACGAGTACTTCTATCTCGCTCATTTCGAGGGGCCTCGCGCTCCCCGCAACTTCACCTTGCTCGGCCGGAGCGGTCCGTTGCACGCGACCGGGCTCGGCAAGTCTCTCGTCTGCGACATGTCCCGTGAGCAGCTCCAGGGCCTTCTCGGCGACACCCTGCACGCCTTCACCCCGCACACGGTGACGGGTGTCGAGGCGCTTGCCGACGCCGTCCGCGAGGTCCGTCTCCGTGGCTATGCGACCGAGGTCGAGGAGCTGGCGTTCGGGCGGGCATGCCTGGCTGCGCCGATCCGAGACCGTTCTGGCGCCATCGTCGCTGCACTGTCGGTCTCGGGCCCACTCTCGGTCATGGACCTGACGAACGAGGAGCAGACACTCTCCCTCACGGTGATCGAGTGTGCCGACCACATCTCCACCGCCCTGGGGTACCACCCGGCTGCTCCGCGACCGGCCTGAGAGGTTCAGTCCACCCAGCCCGCCCGGAGATCGTCCCGCAGCCAGGCCGCCGGCGAGGACACCGACAGTCCACCATCCACCGGGAGCACCACCCCGGTGATGAAGCTCGCACGTTCCGAAGCCAGATACACGACGGCGTCCGCCACCTCGTGCGGATGCCCCACCCGCCGTAGTGGGTAGCCCTCGGCATCCTCGGCGGCATCCGTAGCGACCGCGCCGGGTGCCACGGCGTTCACCCGTATGCCTGCTGGTCCATGTTCCACAGCCAACTGGCGTACGAGTGCCTCGACCCCTCCCTTCGCCGCCGAATACACAGATCTGCCCGGCACCATGCGGCTGGCATTGACCGAGCTGACTGCGACGATCGCCGCGTCTCGGCCGAGCAGCGGCACCGCCGCGCGGGCGATATAGAAGAACGAGTCGAGTGTGGCACCGATGCCCTGGCGCCACTGCTCGTCGGTTGTCGCTGTCAACCGCGCCATCGGCATCACCGCAGCGGCCGGCACGATCACGTCGAGGCGCCCGAGCGTGTCACGCGCCGCGGCCACCACATCGGCTGCGAGCTGAGGTTGTGTGCAGTCGGCCACGAGGTGCGCGGTGAGCGAACTCGCCGACGACTCCTCGGCCGAGACACCGACGACACGATCGCCTGACTCGGCGAATGCCTGCGCGATCGCCCGACCGATCTCGGACGAGGCCCCGACCAGGAGAACTCCACGGCCGCCCATCACGGCTCCACCGGTGGCAGATCGAGGACCTGTAGCACGCCGTCGAGGTTTCGCCGAGTCACGGCGTCCAGCTCACGCGAGGGCGCGCGGACCGTCGCATCGTCGATCAGGCCGCGTCGCACCAGCACCTCCTTGTGAACCGCCCATGCCAAGCCGGGCTGCAGGCCGTGGACGATCAACGGGAGCAATCGTGCCAGACCCTGACGGGCACCGACCCGGTCCCCCGCGACCCACTGCGCCAAGATCGGAGCCAGCACATCGGAGAACTCACACGCGGGCATGGTGCCGACGGCGCCTGCAGCGTATTCGTCGAGGCAGAACTGGGCATTCTGGCCCCCCAGGACGGCGAAGTCCAGGTCGTCGATCGCAGTTCGAACCGCTCCGACCTTCGCTGCGGTGGGCGGCACCTCCACCTTGACCGAGGTCACGCCGTCTAGCCCGCTCAACTCCTCGATGAGCGAAGGCGGCATGGTCACGCCGGTCACAGCCGAGTCCTGCACCATGATCGGCGCAGTGGCCACCGCACCGAGCCGCCCGTAGAACTCCACGAGCTGCTGGGCGGTGGGTCGCACCAGGAATGGTGGCAGCACCATGAGGGCTTGTACTCCCTCGAACTCCTGCGCCTGCTCCTCGGCAACCTCGAAGGACGTCTCTGCGATGCCCGCGACGACCGGCACCTCACCGGCGACGACGTCAAGGACGGCACTGAGGATCTCCTGCCGCTCGGCCGCGCGGAGCGCGAATCCCTCGCTCGCCATCCCGAACACGGCCACACCATCGACGCCGCTGCGCAGTTGAAACTCCGTCAGCCGCCGTAGACCGGGCAGGTCGAGCGAGCCGTCCGGGTGGAACGGGGTGGCGAGGATCGGGACGAGACCGGCGATCATCCCGCCACCTCCGCCAGTCGACGGACCGCTTCCTCGTCCACGTCGACTCCGAGACCTGGTCCATGTGGAGGTGTGAACGCATTCGATCTGACCTCGATCGGGTTCCGCAGGATCCGCGATCCGATCTCGGTGGAGGCGACCTGGTACTCGAAGACCGACGTCGTCTCGGCTGCGGCGGCCATGCACAGACCCGCCGCGAGCGCGAGACCGAGCCCGGAGGAGTGATGAGGCGCAACAGGCAGGTGGCGTGCGGCCGCCAGCTCAGCGATCACCAGTCCCTCCGTCATCCCGGTGCGGCCGATGTCGGGCTGAGCTATTCCTATCGCACCTGCGTCAAACCACTGTTGGAACTCATACCGGTTGCGCATCGCCTCACCGACGGCGATCGGCACTCGGCTCCGACGCCCCAGTTCTGCATGCGCCGCGAGATCCTCGGGCATCAGCGGCGCCTCCAGGAACCATCCGTCGCGCTCGGCGAGACCGTCCGCCAGGCGGAGCGCGTCGTGGAACGGGTATACCCAATGGGCATCGACGGCGAGCCGAACGTCGGGGACAGCGGCGCGGACGGCGTCGAACGTCGCAAGGTCGGAATCCACTCCGTGACCGAGATGGAGCTTGATCGCGTTCGCGCCACGATCGATCCACTCGCGCGCCAGGTCGGCACGGTGAGCATCATCGACGCCGGGCAGACCCGACACATAGGTCGGGACCTCGTCCCGGAACGCTCCGCCGGCGATCTCCGGGATGCTGCGTCCCGCGAGCCGGCCGGCAAGGTCCCACAGCGCGATGTCCACTGCCGCGAGCGCATCGGCCTGATGCCCCACAAGATGGCCACGCTCGCGCATCAGATCCCGCAGGGTGCACCAGGACCGACGGGGCATCGTCGCGTCCAAGCCGACGAGAACGGGGGCGAGCAGCAGATCGACTACTGCTCGAGGCACCTCTGGCGCGACGGGGGCGAGCGCCTCACCCCATCCGACTGTGCCGTCCTCTGCGGTCACCCGTACGAGCAGTGACTCGAACCTGGACGAGTACAGGCTGCGCCACGGCGGCCGCACGTGGTAGCCATCGGGCCGCTCCTGACCCACGACGCCCTGATACCCCACACCACCGTCGATCTTCAGAACGAAGGTCTCTACCTGACGAACGTGCATGCTCATTCCGCTCTATGGTTGACAGCATCCAACATAAGCGTAACTATTCCACATATTGCTTTTGCCTTCCAGAGGAGTGAGATGGGTGCGGAAACCGGCACCAACCAGAGCGTGGAGCGTGCGGCAGCGGTGCTGTCAACGTTCCTTGACGGCCCTTCGATGCGCGTCTCCGACGTCGCCGATCAGACCGGACTCGGTCAGTCGACGACGTCCCGCCTTCTCTCCACGCTCGAATCGATGTCCTTCGTCGAGCGTGATCGTGTGAGCTCGCTGTATCGCCTCGGACCTGCATTGATCACGCTTGGCGGAGCCGCGCTCAACCAGCATCCCGTTCACCGGGCAGCGCGTCAGCCAGCACAGAACCTGGTGGCAGCACTCGGACTGGCGGCAAACGTCGCAACTCGCCACGACGACGCCTTGTTCTACCTGTGCAGCTTCGAGGGCCCCCGGGCGCCCAAGACCTACGCCCTGACCGGGCGCCACAACCCGCTGCACGCCACCGGTTTAGGCAAGTGCCTGCTTGTCGGCCTGTCCCCCACTGACCGCCGAACCTTGATGCCGACGCTGATTCCCTACACCGCCCACACGGTGGTCACGCACGAGGAGCTCGACGGAACCATCGATCACGTCCTCACGCACGGCTACGCCACCGAAACCGAAGAGCTCGCCCTGGGGCGTGCCTGCGTGGCAGCGCCGATCTACGACCAGTCGGGAAGCGTCGTCGCCGCGATATCGGTCTCCGGACCACTTTCAGCGATCAACCTGACCGAGCATGAGGTCGAGCTCGCACGGCACGTGATCGAGGCGGCAGACCAGATCAGCATCGGACTCGGTTTCGACGTCAGCCGCAGCGGTCGCACTGCTGCCGTGGGTGGTCATTATGTCTAACACTCAGGTCAACGTCGGCACGCCCGAACGCAGGCGGGGGCTCGGGCGAACGGGGACGGCCATCATCCTGATCTCCCCTGCCATGCTGCTCTACGCCGTCATCCTCGCCTACCCGCTGCTCGCCTCGCTGTGGGTTGGCTTGTTCGAACGGTCCCTCGTGCGGCAAGGCTCCCGCTTCGTGGGTCTGGAGAACGTCCTCACGGTGCTCTCCGAAGACTTCGCCCGGCTCGCCTGGAACACGATCGTATTCTCCGTCGGTGCAACGATCCTTCCGTTCCTCCTTGCCTTCGGGCTGGCGCTCCTGCTGAATCAAGGCATTCGTGGCCAGAAGGCCCTTCGCGGGATCCTGCTCTTCCCGTGGATCCTGCCCGGAGTGGTCGTCTCGTTCTTGTGGCTGTGGATCGTGAATCCGAACTACGGAGTCATGAACGGTGCGCTTCGGATGCTCGGACTGATCGACTCCAACATCAACGTCCTCACCTCACCGACGTTGTCGATGCTGCTGATCATCGTGGCCAAGTCCTGGCAGTCGTTCCCCTGGGTGATGGTCATGCTGCTGGCCGGACTACAAGCGGTCCCCAAGGACCTGCTCGAGGCCATCTCTGTCGACGGCGGCGGTGCGTTCCGGCGGCTGTGGACCGTCACACTGCCCGCACTGCGCGGAATCATCCTCACCGTGCTGCTGCTAGAGCTGCTCTGGAACTTCCAGCATTTCGACATGATCTGGGTCCTGACCCGCGGCGGACCGGCGGGCGCCACGAGCACCCTGTCCGTCGAGCTCTATAGCGCGGCGTTCCAGAGCTTCGATCTGGGCCGAGCCGGGGCTATCGGAATCATCTGGATGGCACTCCTTGCGATCCCCGTCTATCTCGTCGCCAGGTTTGACAGGAGCAACCGATGACCACCACCACACACGAGAAGACCACCCAGTCGGCCATCCACGACAAGGGCAGCGCACCGCGCGGCCCACGCCGCGGCGGCCCCCCTGCCGCCCGAGTAGCCATCTGGATCGGGCTGATCGCAGCCGTGTTCTTCGCCCTGTTCCCGGTGTACTGGATGGTGCTGACCTCAATCACTCCGCGCGACGAGGTGTTCCAGTTCCCGCCACGGTTCTTCCCGACCAGCGTGACGCTCGAGCACTATCAGTCCTTCTTCCAGACACCACAGCTGCTGGTCTACCTGGGCAACAGCGTCCTCGTCTCGGTGGCGACTGCCGTTGGAACGGTGGCGGTGGCGTCGCTCGCCGCATACTCCCTGTCCAAATTTGAGTACCGGGGGGCCAAGTCCGTCACCGTTCTGATCTGGACGTCGCAGATGTTCCCGAACGCCCTGCTGCTCATCACCATCTATCTGATGTTCGACACCATGGGGATGCTCGACACGTACTGGGCACTGATCTTGTCCTTCATGACATTCACGCTGCCGTTGTGCACATTCGTCCTCAAGGGCTACTTCGACACCATCCCGGACGAAATGCTCGAGGCCGCGCGCATCGACGGCGCCAACGAACGCACCCTGATCATCCGAATCCTTCTTCCAGTCGCCATCCCGGGGATGATCGCCGCCGGTCTGTTCGCATTCATCCGGGGCTGGAACGACTTCATCTACGCACTCACCCTCGTCGGACCGGACAAGCGGACCCTCCCACCCGGGCTCGTGACCGAGTTCATGGGCGAGTTCCAGGCGGAGTGGCCAGCGCTCATGGCCGCGTCCCTCATCACCTCCGCCCCCATCGTCGTCACCTTTGTGATCTTGCAGAGGTACTTCATCGAAGGACTGACCGTCGGGTCAGTCAAAGGCTGATCCAAGGAAGGCAGCACACACATGTCACTCAACCGCCGCGACCTCTTCAAGACCTCCGCCCTCGGAGCCCTCACCGTCGGGCCAGGTGCCATCCTGCTGTCCGGTTGTGACACCGGCGGCTCCCCGTCCGACCCGGACGACCCGTCCGGGTCGGCGGCGAGCGAGATCACGTTCAACAACCACGAACTGGCCGAGTCCTCTGGCGAGTTCTACGAAGAACTCATGGCCGACTACGAGGCCGAGTCAGGAGTCCACGTCGACGGGAACGGAATCCCGTTCAACGAGGCCCTGAACCAGTACATCCTGCAGGCCCGCTCCGGCAGCCTGGTCGGGGTGGTCTCCCTCGGTCAGGCATGGATACCACCAATGGCCGAGCTCGGCGCTCTCCAACCCCTGGACGACCGGATCGACCGGAGCATCTTCCAGGAGAGCGCCCTGGCCACGGTCACCTACGACGGGTCGCTGTACGCCTTCCCGACGACGTCCGGTGCCATCGGCATGGTGTGTAACCGCGACCTGCTCCAGCAGGCGGGTATCGCCGACCTCCCGACAGACATCGACGCCTTCACAGCGGCGCTGCGTGCGCTCAAGGAGTTCGACCCGGATCTGATCCCTTACGCCGCGATGACCGCCGCAGAGCAAGGCAAGGACATCGCCGCATGGATGCGGACCTTCGGCAGTGACGTGATCACCGAGGACGGCACGCTGACCCTCGGTGACGCACCCAGCGTCGAGACGCTCACCTGGTACAAGAGTCTCTACGACGAGGGACTGCTCGCGCCCAACATGACGCGATTCGACACGAGGCCGCTGTTCGCACAAGGCCGAGTGGCGTTCTACGACGATGCCGATATCGCTCCGAACCTGATCCGCGACCAGGAGGCGGACGACACCATCCTCGAGGCCATGACGCCGGTGCCCCGACCCACCAAGCCTGGTGTCGATCGTCCGCCGCAGGCGCTGCAGTGGGGCGGTGGCGGACACGCCGTCCTCGCCGGCGACGAGGCCGTCGTCGCCGCCTCGACAGACTTCGCAGAGTGGATGACCACACAACCCGACATCGTGCTCCGAGCATTCGAAGCCACGGGTCGGGCGCCAGTTCTCCTGGAGGCCTTGGAGGACTCACAGTTCACCGAGGATGAATGGGCGACCCAGTGGGCAGGGGAGATCGCAGCGCACGCACGACCGCTCTTCGAGTCATACCCCGAAGGCTCCCGGATGGGAGAGCTGCTCGGGCAGGCGGTGGCCGACGTCATGCTGGATGCGAAGGAGCCGCAAGCGGCGCTGGACGAGGCCGCAGCAGAGATCGAGCCGCTGCTGGAGCGCTGACGGCAATCCCGGCCGGGACCATGGGCGTCTCGGCCGGGCAGTTCGTCAGCGTGCCGGGCCAGCCCGACGATCGGTACGTGCCTGGCATTCGAGAACGCTGTCGTTTCGAGCCGGAGCACTGACCGGCGACGTCAGCTGGACGCCGCCTTGGTCGAGCCACGCGCGCAGCACACGCGCTCGATTCACCATCTCTAGACAACGGAGGAACAATGACGGAGCGGAACCTCTCAATGACGGAGCGGAACCTCTCGCGCAGATCGATGCTTGCCCTCTCCGGTACGGGGCTCGGCCTGGCGGCGATCCAGCACATGTTCGGTCCAGTACCACCCGCCATCGCAGCGGCGTCGGAGAATGCGCCGGCACCGGAAGGGCTGCCAGGACCACTACGGCAGATCGACAAGCCAGGACTCAGTATCGAGCAGGATCCGGCGCTGGTTCTCACCGGAGACCGGCATCGGCTGTCGTTCCGGTTGGCCACCTGGGACGGCGGGCAGTCCTATGTCCGCGACATCGAGGTCAAGACCGACAGTGGCTGGATACCTGCAACCGACCCGGAGTCGCGGTTCGACGAGCAGTGGGTGGTACTCGTCGGTTCCGGGGGATCGAAGACCAACTACTACGCGTCGATGACGCCGTACTGGCTCGCGTTGGACGAGATCGAGCTGCTCAGCGACACCAGTGCCCGCCTGACCACCAGCCTGGATCTCGGCTTCGACATTGCGGTCACATGGAAGGTCGACGGCGACAATCCCGTGGCCGAGTGGACGATCACCGCCAGCACCGACGACCATCACATCGTCGCGTATCAGGCCATGGATGTGGCACGGTTCGAGAACGTCGAAGAGGTGCTGTGTGGGCTTCTCCAGCACGCACGCGTCGTCGAGGGCGCCGAATCGCTGAACGCGAGCGAACTGTTCGCCCCGATGTCCTTGGTGCAGCAAACCGTCGGCGAACAGGTCTGGACGACGGGCGTCTATCTCCCGTCCGAGAGCGAGGACTTCTCCCACCTCGCGAGAATTGGCTTCGACAACCAGCCCTATGGCATGAGCCTGCGCAACGGTGACGTCGACCCGGAGTCCGTGCAGGCAGTGGTGTTCGCGCCCCAGCTCGGCGACCAGTCGTTCCTCGAGGCCGGCAGCTCCCGGACGATGAGTTTCGGCATCTGCGCCGAGCCGGCCGACCTGTACTCCGCGTACACCGGGCTCTCCCGGAACGAGTACGGACTGCGCGCCTACCGCGAGAACGTGTTCGGGACGTCGCTCACCGACACCGCGTTCAATCTGATCGACCTGGTCACGCGCGAGCCTGACCATGTCGACCCCGAGGGCAGCTTCGTCCCGTCGCCGAGCGGGTGGTGGGAGCGCGCCAAGGGCTTCGTGGACATCGAGAATGACCAGACCGTGGTGATCTCACACGCCGCCGTCCTCATGAGCGCCTACCGGCTGACCGGCGAGGAGGGCATCTACGACCGGCGAGCCCGTCCGGTGCTGGAGCACATCCTGTCACGAACAACGTGGGGCAACCGGTCCACGCCCGTCATCAATGGCCACGATGACTATCCGTGGGAGCTCGGTGGGCCGGCGGGAGATGCCGCCCATCTGGTTCCGTTGCTGCGTCAGGGAGCGTCGCTCTCCCCGGTCGTCCGTGAGCTCGCCATCCGGATGGTGCGGGAGCGGCCTCGCCCGGTCGCCGGATCCGCGATTGGCTCCGGGCGGACACCGATGACCGTGCCGTACGTCGCGCATGAGCTCACCGGGAGCCCGGCATACCTGGCCGAAGCTCATACGAATGCGGCCGTGTACGCCGACCAGGTCGTCTTTCGGCCGTACACGACCAACGTGGCCCGAGTTCGCTTCATCTACGACTACGCCAAGGACTGGACCGAACTGCTCCTCGTGGCCGAGGCGACGGGAGACGAGTCACTGCTGGAGGCGGCCCACCGGGAGGCAAAACGGTTCGTCACCGAGATGCAGGTGCGGGAGGTCCCGGATACCACGATCACGACACCGACCCACCCGGAACTCACTAACCAGACGGATCTCTGGCAGCGTGGCGGTCGACGCTGCGTCTGGGACGGCTATACGCGGACCGAGATCCCGGTCGAGGAGGTCCCGGCCTGGATCGTGTCCACCTGCGGCCTGACGACCGAGCAGTTGAGCACCCACCGTCTGAATGGCAAGTACAACCTTCCGCACTGGTCGGCCTTCCTGCAACGCCTGGCGTGGCAGACCGGCGACGAGTTCATCCACGATGTGGCGCACAACGGCATCGTCGGCCGGTTCACCAACTACCCCGGCTACAACATCCGCCAGTTCACCTCATGGACAATGCATCCGGAGTTCCCGCTGGAGGGACCGCCTGGTGCAGGCGCCGTCTACTACCATCACATTCCCTCCCACCTGGGAATCACGCTCGACTACCTGTTCACCGAGCACCTGATCCGCTCGGATGGTGCGATCACCTACCCGGGCGTCTTCGAGGACAACTACGTCTTCTTCAAGTTCCGCACATACGGGCACGCACCGGGCACGTTCTACGATGAGGACGGCGTCTGGCCGTACATGCCGCGCGGGATCGTCGACGTCGACAACCATCAGATCAACTGGATCACGGGTACGGGCAACGGCTCGCTCTATCTCAGCCTCACCAACGAGAGTGAGCAGCTCCAGGTCGCCACGATCGCTTTCGATCCGGAGCGCAGTGGTGTGGAGTCCACGCGGACGTACACCGTCGACATCATCTGCGACAACGGGGAGCGCGAAGAACGCGCCATGCGGGACGGTCAGCTCACTGTTCCGGTGACCGGACGGGGGATCACCGCCGTCATCGTGCGCGATGTGGACCTGTCCAGCCCGCTGCACGTCGTGCCTGAGTACGAGGCCCATGGTCCGGGCAGCTTCCACTTCGACGACGAGAGTCCGGTGGGCATGGTCCGGGGCATGATCCTGGTGCGACCCGACCGCGGCCGGACTGACGCGTACGTCTACTCCGATACCGAGCACGCGGCGACCCTGCGCTACACGGTCGACGGCGAGACGTGGACCGAGGTGGCCAGCGAGGTGTACCCGAACGAGTGGACGATCGCTCTGCCGGGCTTGGACGCGTCTTTCACCTATGAAGTCGTCGTCGGTGACACCGGATCTGAGGCGGTCACGCTCTCCCTGCCTGCGTCGGTCACGGGCGTCTGCCCGCCGGAGAAGACGGCCCACGCCGAGGTGCTCTCCGACCCGGACGTGGCCGGTGGTGACACGGTGTCGGTCGAGATCCGGGCCTACAACGGAACCGACGATGCGCTGGAGGGCGCAGGGGCCACGCTGCACGTGCCCGACGGCTGGACGGTGACCCCCACCGGGGGCCAGCCGACGGTGATCGGCAGCGACCCAGCCTTGTGGACGTTCGACGTCGCTGTTCCGGCCGACGCGGTGGCCGAAATGCGTTCGATCAGCGCGACCGTGAGCTGGGATGGCGGCAGCGACGAGGCGACGGCGGTCGATGTGCAGGTTCTGGAGGCGGTCGAGATCCTCGCCTTGGACGTACCGCAGTCTGATGTCCAGCCAGGTGCCTCGATCCCCATGTCGGTGTACGCGATGAACCGCGGACCGGTGGAACGTCGGGGCCCGGTGACGATCTCGATCCCGAATGGGTGGACGCTCGAACCGGCGGAGCAGGAGTACCAGCTGGATCCGCGCGGCTGGGGGCGCTACGACTACACGCTCACCGCACCCGACGACGTGACGCCCTACACCTCGCACGACCTGACTGCCCAGGTCGAGAACACCCAGCGCAATGTGAGCGTGTCGGTGCTCTCCCCCGGACTGGTCCTCACGAACAACTCGCCGGTGGGCTACTTCGAGACCGGGAGCTGGGCACGCAGCGGTGTTCGCGGCGTCGACGAGGAGTACACGCGCTACAGCCGAATCGGTGAGGAGGGCAGTACCGCAACCTGGCAGCCATGGCTCCCGGGAGCAGGCTTGTACGAGGTTGCCGTCTGGTACCCGTCCGGCGGCCAGGTGACGACTGCTGCCGTGTACGCCGTTCACCATGCCGGCGGAGAGGACACCTTCACGGTGAACCAGCAAGAGAACGCCGATGACTGGCGGGTGCTGGGTACCTTCCGGTTCGACGAGGGTGATGAGGGGCTCGTACGGCTCGAGGTCGAGGATCCGTCGGCAATTCACCGAGCCAGCGGGGCGCGCTGGCGGCCGGTCGAGGACGTGGTCATCACGAACAACACGTTGGGGTACTCCGAAACCGGCAGCTGGGCACGCAGCGGGCTCCTCGGAGTGGATGGGCAGCGCTCACGCTATAGCCGAATCGATGAGGACGGCAGTACCGCAACCTGGCAACCGTGGATTCCCGAAGAGGGCCTGTACGAGGTTGCGGTCTGGTACCCCGCCGACGATCGGACGACGACTGCTGCTGTCTATGCCGTTCACCATGCCGGCGGAGAGGACACCTTCACGGTGAACCAGCAAGAGAACGCCGGTGAGTGGCGGATCCTGGGCACCTTCAGATTCGACCATGGTGATGAGGGGCTCGTCCGGCTGGACGTCCAGGATCCCTCGACGATCCACCGAGCCAGCGGGGCACGCTGGCGGCCGGTCGAGAACTAGGCGGAGCACGCCATCGCCGGTGGGCGGGTTGGCTGGAGCCGGTGCGCTCCAGCCAACCGGCCGTCTGGCCTTGCACAGCCGCCGTGGACGCGAACGCGTGAGCTACCCGCTGACGACGCGGTCGCCATCTCCGTGGCCCTCGACAACGACTGCAGAAAGGAAAGCTGATGACGCGGCGACCGAATGTGCTGGTGGTGCTGACTGATCAGTGGAGGGCTCAGGCGACCGGTTATGCCGGCGATGAGAATGTCTCGACGCCGGTGCTGGACACCTTGGCAGCCGAGTCGGTGAACTTCACCGAGGCGGTCTCCGGGACTCCGGTGTGCTGCCCCGCCCGGGCGAGCATGCTCACCGGCCAGTACCCGCTCCAGCACGGGGTCTACATCAACGACGTCGAACTGGAACCGACCGGGTCCACCCTCGCCGAAGAATTCGCGACAGCCGGGTACCGCACCGGGTATATCGGCAAATGGCACCTGTATGGCAGCCCGGACGGCAACTATGGTCGCCGCAAGTTCCCGGTGCCGCGCGAGAAGCGGTTCGGGTTCGAGTACTGGAAAGCCGCCGAATGCACCCACAACTACAACAGCTCGCTCTACTTCGACGGCGACGACCCGCAGCCCAAAACCTGGCCCGGGTATGACGCCCACGCCCAAACCGAGGACGCCTGCGGATTCATCGCACGGAACAGCGCCGGTGAGGACCCGTACTTCCTGATGCTCTCCTACGGGCCACCACACTTCCCGCTGCACACCGCACCGCAGGAGTACCGGCAGCGGTACACCGATGCCGAGATCACCCTGCGGGCGAACGTCCCCGACGAAGCGGCGCAGGAATCGGCGCAGGCGCTGCGCGGCTACTACGCCCACATCGCCGCCCTGGACGACTGCCTAGCCCAGTTGCTGGCAGCGGTGGAGAACAGCGGCACAGCCGAAGACACCATCATCATCTTCGCCTCCGACCACGGCGACATGATGGGCTCCCACGGCATCCGCCACGACGTGAAAGTCTGCCCCTGGGACGAAGCAGTGCGGGTGCCGATGCTGGTGCGCTACCCCCGCCGATTCGGCCGCGAAGGCCGCACCGACACCTCGCCGTTCGACATGCCCGACCTGATGCCCACCCTCCTGGGCCTGTGCGGTCTGCCGGTACCAGGCCATGTCACCGGCACCGACGTCTTCGGGACGCGCCCCGCACACCGCGCCCACTCATCCTTCCTCTCCCTCCCCGTGCCGATCCTGTGGGCACGCAGCTACGGCTTCGACGCCTACCGCGGCATCCGCACCGCAACCCACACCTACATCCGCACCCGCACCAGCCCCTGGCTGCTCTACGACAACGTGGCCGATCCGTACCAGCAGCAGAACCTGTGCGGGCAACCGGAAGCCACCGGCCTACAACGCGACCTCGACGCCGAGCTGAACCACTGGCTCGCCGACCTCGACGACGACTTCGCACCACCCGAGACCTACCTGCACGCCGACGGACTCGAGCACTACTTCGAAGTCACCACCCCAGTCGGAACGACGCCAGAAGGCGACCACATCACACCTGTCCACCCCTAGGTGCCACTCCACGTCGCCCTGAACCGATCACCGCGACAACGAATGACACCTCGCACGCCGAAGCCCCACACCTCCGACAGGTAGGTGCCACTCACCGTCGCTCAACTCATCCCACAGCGACGATGAGTGACACCTACCGCCCCGGGATCGCCACACGCGCACAACGTAGGTGCCGGCATCCGTCGCAATCACCGCTCACAAATGACGACACGTGGCACCTCGCGGTGCACCCGCGTCAGGAGATACCGCACCCCGGCTGGCTGTGTGCCTTACTGTCCCACGGCCCGACGCCGCTCGAGCACCGCCTGCAGGTCCACCGACGGGGCCGCCACATTGCTGGGCCGGGTGCCGTCCGCCGTCGGGCGAGCCTCCTCGGCCTCCTCGACAGCCGCGGCCTCTTCGGCGGCGATCTCCTGCGCCAACGGGGCTGTCTCCTCGACGGCCACCGGGGTCTGCTCCCGCCGCGGCGCGGCGGGCTTCATCGTGTACATCGGGGCTGGGACGGGCACCGGGGTCCATCCCTCGCCCTCGGGCAGCGCTGGGCGAGTCGTCGCAGACTCGTCGGCGGTCTCAACCGTCTCCGGGTCGATCTCGATGCGGAGGCTGGACCGCTGCTCGGTCACCTCGGCCGGCCGCTCCGGGTGGCGCGCGGCCCGCGTCTGATCGGCCTTGCGGGCACGCTCGATCTCCGCGGCCCACCTGGCGTCGGCCACCCGGGCGGCGGCTGCCGCACGGCGACCCAGCACGAGGACGGCGAGGAACGCGAGCGTGGGGGCGATGCCGGCTGCGATGTGCACGCTGGACATCGACACCAGGGCCCATCCGGCGGCGGTGGCGGCGAGCAGTGCGAGGGTAAGAACCAGCCGGCGCTTCGCCGCGGCAGCACGACGGCTGGCGGCAGCGGCGCGCGCGGCGCGGGCTGCTGCCGCACGGCGCACATCCGCGGCGGCGAGCCGCTGAGCGACGGGCGAATGCATGGTGGTCTCCTCCTCGGTCCGCGGGCGGTGCAGGTACCCGCGGGTGCTGCTGATGGTCGAATCCTCTGTGGTGCTCTCTCCGGCTCGGGCCAGGACTCTCAACTCCGCGGAGAACCTGTCAGCCACCCGCGAGTCCAGCACAACCTGCCTGGATCGGATCGCGGTGGGTACCAGGTATCCGAAAAACATCACCGCGATCGCCAGTACGACCCATCCGGCGAGCTCCACGTTCCGACCGTAGAACTGTCCGCGCCCCGATCGGCCGATCACGGTCGGCGTGTCGGTCCCCAGATCGCTCGCCCGGCCCCGTTCAGCCCGGTCGCGTCGCCCGCCAACGAGCTACCAACCCCTCCCCGACCTCCTCGGCGTTCAGCGCGAAGCTGCGGTGGTCGGCCCACACCCCCTGGATGTGCAGGTAGCCGCGCCGCAGCCCTTCCTCACGGAATCCGAGCTTGGCCACCACGCGAAGACTGGCCGAGTTCTCGGGTCGGATGTTGATCTCCACCCGATGCAAACCGAGGGTGAACCAGCAGTGGTCAGCTGCCATCGCCACCGCCAGCGTGGTGATCCCCCGCCCCGCCACGTGCTCGGAGATCCAGTACCCGATCGAGGCCGACTGCATCGAGCCCCGCGTCACCCCGGCGATCGTCACCTGACCCACCAACTCGCCCCGGTACTCCATCACGAAGGCGTACCCGGAGTCGTCCCGCGCCGCCCGCGCCTGGTCGCGCACATACTGCGAGAACGTGGGGCGGTAGGGGCGTGATTCCGGTGAGGTCGCCTCCCAGGGCGCCAGCCAGGCAGCGTTCCGACGGCGGAGCACCTCCCACGCGGGCCGGTCCCGTCTGCGCAACGGTCGCAGGCGCAGATCCCGGGTCACCAGATCCATCGGTGGCCCATCAGCTCTCCAGCACCAGGCAGTGCAACTGCGCCCCCACCTCGACCTCCTCGACCGACTCAGGCACCACGGCCAACGCGTTGGCGCGAGACATGGCGCTCACGAGTGGCCGCTTCGGATCACCCACAGGGGTAGCCCGGTACCCCTGATCCGGGCTGCCGAGCACTCGGACGGGGACGAACTGGCGCCGCGCGGCCGGTGAGGTCCAAGCCTGCGTCACCGCGGCCGGGACGGTCGGCCGGTACTGCTCGGCGTGGCCGGCCATTGCGAGCAGCGCCGGCCGCACGAACACCTCGTACCCCACCTGCGCCGTTGCCGGATCGCCGGGGAGGCACACGATCGGCGTCTCGCGCTGGAGCTCGTCGATCCCGCCGATCACCCCGACGCCGAACTGTCGGCCGGGCCAGATGGCTACATTGTCGAAGCGCACAGTGCCGAGCTGTCCGATCACTTCCTTGACGGTGTCGTTCCCGCCGTAGCTCAGGCCACCGGTGGTGATCACCAGATCGGCTCGGACCAGCTGGTCCTCGAGCGTCTCCCGGAGGCCGGATCGTTCGTCCGGGACCGCCGCCACCCGGAATGTCGTCCCACCGGCATCCTGGACCGCTGTCGCGAGGGCGTGCCCGTTGGCGTCGAACACCTGCCCGGCACCGGCCTTACGGCCCGGTTCCACGAGCTCGTCCCCGATGGAGACGAGCACCACGCGCGGGCGTGGGTGCACCGCCACTCGGGAGCGGCCGAGCGCGGCGAGCAGGACGATCTGGCGGGCACCGATGCGCTCCCCGGCGGCGATCGCGATCTCTCCACCACGCAGGTCCTCGGCCTGCCGGCGCACGTTCTCTCCCTCCACGGCCCCGGCACGCACCTGCACGGCGGCGCGTCCGCCGTCGGTGTCCTCCACCGGCACCACGGCATCGGCTCCAGCCGGCAGCGGAGCACCGGAGGAGATCCGCAGAGCGGCCCCGGTCACCACCCGGTGACTGTCCGTGGACCCGGCTCGTACGTCGTCCAGCACCCGTAGCGTCACCTCGGCGTCTGGCGCGGCGCCGTCGATATCCCTGCTGATCACCGCGTATCCGTCCAGGCCCGCCAGATCGGTGACCGGGAGGTCCGCCGGCGCGATCACGTCCTCGGCGAGCACACACCCCACGGTGTCGTGCAGCACCACCTCCAGCGGCGGCAGCGGTTGCAGCAGTTCCAGGACGGCGCCGAGGTGTTCGGAGACGGACTTCATCGCTGCGCCATGTAGTCCCGTAGCCAGGCGTGGAAGTCCTCGCCGAGCTCGGGGTGCTTGGAGCCGAGCTGGACCACAGCTTTGAGGTAGTCGAGGCGGTCGCCCGTGTCGTAGCGCCGGCCCCGGAAGATGACGCCGTGCACGCCGCCACCGGTGTCGGAGCGCTGTGCCATCGTCTGCAGGGCATCGGTGAGCTGGATCTCGCCGCCGCGACCGGGTTCGGTGGTGCGCAGCACGTCGAAGATCTCGGGCGCAAGCACGTATCGGCCGATCATCGCCAGGTTGCTCGGTGCCTCGGCCGGGTCCGGCTTCTCCACCATCGAGGTCACGCGCACCAGGTCCTCGCCGAAGCGGCTGGTCAGGTCCGGCGAGGACTCGACGGCGGCACAGCCGTAGAGATGGGTCTGCGAGGGCGGCACCTCCATCAGAGCGATCACCGAACCGCCGAGCGCCTCCTGCACGGCGAGCATGGTCGGCAGGATCGGGTCCCGAGCGTCGATCAGGTCGTCACCGAGCTGGACGGCGAACGGTTCGTCTCCTACGTGGGCGGCTGCCGTGAGCACGGCGTGGCCGAGGCCGAGGGGCTCCCCCTGGCGCAGCACGTGCACCTGGGCGAGGTCGCTGGACGCTCGCACAGCATCGAGGCGGCGCTGGTCCCCTTTCGCCTCGAGCACGCGTTCCACCTCGGGAGCGCTGTCGAAATGGTCGGAGACGCTCGACTGACCACGGCCGGTCACCAGCAGCACGTCGGCGAGCCCGGCCGCTGCGGCCTCCTCCACCACGTACTGGATCGCTGGGGTGTCCACCACCGGCAGCATGACCTTCGGGATGGCTTTGGTCGCGGGCAGGAATCGGGTGCCCAGGCCTGCGACGGGGACAACCGACTTAGTCACTGAGGTCATGCTCGCAGGCTATCGGGACCTGCGGCCCGATTCATCCTGATCACTCCCGGCGACGTTCCGGTCAGCGAGACACACGCGTCGAAAGGCCCCGGGCGGTGGCCGATGTCGGCGCGGCCTGGAAGAGTAGAGGCATGTGGTCATTGTCGGGCACCCTGCCGCGCGAGGCCGGGCTGGAGCTCGAGGACGCCAAACAGTTCGTTCGCGACTCGGTGCGCAAGCACCGCAAGGAACGGTCCGAACGGGAACGGCGCGAGGCGGCGGATGCCATCGCCGTCCACGTCCAACCGTTGCTGGACGGCGTCCGGTGCGTGGCCGCGTACGCGTCCCGTCCGGGCGAACCGGATACCGGGCCGCTGCTGGAGGTGCTCGATGCGGCCGGTGTGGAGATCCTGCTGCCGATCCTCGGACCGGGACTGAGCCGCGACTGGGCGCGCTACCGAGTGGGCGAACCGATGGAGGTCCGCGCCCCCGGCCGGCCACCTGAACCGGGCGGTCCCGGCCTCGGTGAGAAGGCGATCGCGAACGCGGACCTGATCTTCGCTCCGGCGCTCGGGGTGGACTCTGCCGGGATCCGGTTGGGCCAGGGCGGCGGCTGGTACGACCGAGTGCTCACCCACGCCCGCGCCGGCGTACCGGTCTATGCGGTGATCTACGACGACGAACGCGCCACGGAGCCGTTGCCGGCAGCTCCCCACGACCGCCCGGTGGACGGTGTGCTCACGCCGTCGGGGGCGGAGCGGTTGCGGGTCTGAGGCCTCACACGTCCAGCCGGCGCAGCCACGCCACCAGGTCGACCTCACGGTCGTCGGCCGCGTCCTGGCTCCACCGCCCCAGGGCGAGCGTGTCGATGAGCAGTCCATCGCGCAGGTACACGACCCGGTCGGCGCGCGCGGCGCACGCGGTGTCGTGGGTGGCCATCACGATCGTGGTCCCGTCGCGATGCACCTGGGTGAGCACGTCCAGCACCTCGCTCGACATGCTGCTGTTCAGCGCACCGGTGGGTTCATCGGCGAACAGGACCGACGGTTCGGCCGCCAGCGCCCGGCAGATCGCGGCGCGTTGCAACTGCCCACCGGAGACCTGCGTGATGCCACGCTCGGCAATAGCGGCGATACCGAACCGGTCCAGCAGAGCATCCACCCGCGCGATCGTGGCCGCCTGCTCCCGGGGTGCGGCCTTGAGCGCCGCGAGCAGCACGTTGTCTCGGATGGTCAGAGTGGCAAGGAAGTAGGGCTGCTGGAAGACGTAC
Source organism: Ruania alba (assembly GCF_900105765.1). Classification (NCBI taxonomy): domain Bacteria; kingdom Bacillati; phylum Actinomycetota; class Actinomycetes; order Micrococcales; family Ruaniaceae; genus Ruania; species Ruania alba. Next base: position 1,815,844 of record NZ_FNTX01000002.1, on the reverse strand, counting down.
CCCATCCGGGTCAGCCGGACGCGGCTCATCGCCTCGTCGGTGAGGGCGGTCAGGTCCCGCCCGTCGTGCCGGACGGTCCCGCTGGTCGGGCGGTCCATGCCGCTGAGGACGGCGAGCAGGGTCGACTTGCCGGATCCGGACGCCCCCATGATCACCAGGTACTCCCCGCTGGTGACAGTTAGGTCGATCCCGGTGATGACAGTCGTCGGTGGATCGGTCGAGCGGTAGGTCTTGGTCAGGCCGCGCGACTCCAGGGTGGCCAGTGTCATTGAGACTCCTCTCATGCTCGCAACCACGAGCTGGTGTCGGCTCCGCGCAGGCGCGCGGAGAGGAGGACGGTGCCGAGGTATCCCGCGGCGATCAGGGTGAGCGGGTAGATCAGGTACACGAGCCACGGGTTCGGCACGAGGGTGACCTGCGCCAGGCCAAGCCCGGTCAGGGAGAGCAGCACGGCGATCACCTGCTCACCCACGGCCGCGGCCACCGCCAGGCCGAGCGCGGTGCCGGTCGTCACGGCCAGCAGGGTCTTCAGGCGGACCTGGCCGACAATCTCCCGGGTGGAGAACCCGACGGCGGAAAGGATCCCCATCGCGCGTCGGTCCCTGGTCAGCCGGATGGCGAGGAACAGGCAGGTCATGCCCGCGGCCACGCCGAGGCTGAGCACGAAGGCGCCGACGGCCACACCGCGGATCGCGCCCGTGGCGGCGGCCAGTGTCTGGTCGGCATACTCCTGTGTGGGCAGCAGCGTGGCTCCGGGCTCGGCGTCGATCCGGTCGATGGTGACCGTGGCGGGGTCCACCCCGTCGGCGGTGTCCGCCTCGATGACGTAGCCGGTGGCGCCGGTGGTCACGTCACCGGTCATCGCCGCGGTGTACCCCTCGCTGGTGATGTCCTGGTAGATGCCGCTGACCACCACGGTGCTCGCCGCACCCTCACGGCGGATCACCAGCTCATCCCCGACGGCGGTCTGCAGCTCGTCCGCGTTGAGCGCCGAGAGCGCGATCTCGCCGGTGGCCGGGGCGGTGCCGTTGAGGTACTCGACCGTACTACCGGAGTAGTCGCCCACGTCGACCCGTAGGGTCTCCCACCCGCCGTCGGCGGGTGTCTCGTACAGCACCCGGGCGTAGCTGCGCACGTCGGTGAGGCGGTCGTCGGTGCGCATGTCCGCCAGCACCTGGGCGTGCACCCGGTCGACGTCGTCGGAGTAGTGGATGTCGGCACGCAGGTCGCTGCTCGAGACGCCGAGGGAAGCGTAGAAGCGGGGGCTCTCGAAGGTGCTGAGCACGTTGGTCGGCAGTGCCATGGCAACCGCCGCGAGTCCGAACACGACCGGCAGCAGTACCCAGTGCCGTGCCTCGGCGCGCAGGTCGATCATCGCCAGCCGCGTACTGATGCTGCCGCGCAGGGAGGTCAGGGTGGTCCGGCGAGCGCGACGCGCCTGCCGCCTGGCCCGCCGCGCGGTCTGCCGTTGGTCGAGCAGGCTGGCGTGGACGAGGGCGCTCACCACCTCGATCCTGCGGATCCGCCGCAGCGCAAGCCGGCAGGTGGTCAGCACGAGTAGGTAGACCACCGCGAGCGCACCGGCGGGCAGCAGCACGCTCATCACTGTCCACGGCGCCTCGGCGGCACCGATCGGCGCCCAACTGGTTGCCGCCACGGCCAGGCCGCCCCCGACGGCGCACGCGCCCAGGCTGAGCAGGCGGAACTTCGCCAGGTAGAGACCGGCGATGGTCCGGCTGGGCAGCCCGATGGCTTTCATCGCACCGATCTCGCGCACCTCGTCCTCCAGCGTTCCGCGGATCACGAATCGTGCGTTGAGCAGGGCGATCGCGATGAGCAGCAGGCTCACCAGCGCCAGCACTACGGCCATGAGGCCCTCGCCGAACGCGTGCAGCAGGCGGATCAGCTGGTAGGTGATGGTCGGCCCGTTGTCCGGCAGGGTGTCCTCCGCCCGGTACGCATCCTGCAGGGCGCTCACCTGGGTGGGGTCGGTCAGCCGGTACTCGACGATAATCTCGGGCACGCCACCGCCGGCGCGTTCCAGGGCGCTGAAGTCCTCCGGTGAGATGAGGAACCGGATGGATCCTGAGAGGGAGGACCCCATCTGCCCGTCCCGGACGACGCCGCGGACCTGCAGTTCGTGGGTCCCGGAGTCCGTCCGGATATCGAGCGAGTCGCCGACCTGCAGACCGTGCTGGTCCTGGTACCCGATAGGGATGTACACCTCCCCCGGCCCGGGGTGCGGGATCTGCCCGGCGGGGTCGACGAGGTGGTCGAACTCGTCGTTCTGCACGACGAAGAGGTTGTCGATCAGGCTGCTGGAGAGGTCTCCCGACTCACCGGTGGCCGGGCGGTGCCAACCGATGGCGGCGCCGTCGAAGCCGAGCATGTCCTCGATGAACCAGGACTCGATCTCCGGGTGATCGGCGGCGAAGGTGGCCAGGGCGCCGGTGTCGTACTCGCCGGTGTGCATCTGCAAGAAGTGCGGTGGCGCCGTCTGCTCCAGGAGCCGATCGACCGACCCCACCGCGCGCTCCAGCACGATGGCCCCGGTGGTCATCAGGAACGCGCTGAGCACGAGCACCAGGCCGAGGGCGGCGCCTGTGACGGTGTGGCGCCGCAGGTCGTTGACGGCGAACCGCAGGGCAGTGCTCTCTCGCGTCATACCTCGACGCTAGGGATGCGGGCGGGGCCTGCCATCAGTGAGCACCCGGGTTCGCGACCCTGAACCTGGACGCCCGGGACCGGGGTGCTCCCGGCCGCTGTCAGGGTCGCAGGGTCAGGGTTGTAACGTCAGGGTGCTACTCCCGGACTCCTCGACGGCTTGACGGCTGAACGGCCAGGCGAAGGTCTCCCCGGTCGCCCACGCCTCGTACTGATCGTCGTAGTGCGCCGATCCAGGGTGCCCCGAGTTCCCCGTGAGGTTCACCCAGGTGGATGCGTCCAGATCGGCCAGGTCAGCGACCATCCGCATCGACGGAACTGCTGTCACGGAGAAGTCCGGGTACCCGTCGTTCCAAACGGCGGTACTCCAGCCGTTGGCATTCACGATCGATGGGCCGCCACCTAGTTCTGCGGTGCTCAGGTTCATATAGTCCGCGACGACACCTGGCACCCCATCGCCGCCGAGGACCGGATGTGTAGGAGTGAGCAGGTGCACGCGCCCCCATCGCCAGTCCTGCGGGTTCTTGCCCAGGGATACCGTCAACTGCGTCCGTGCGTCGGCCAGTGCCTGGAGCAGGATCTTGTCGCGCTGCTCCACCTCATTCAGGGTGGCCCGGTCATCCCACCATGGGTTGTCCTCGTCCTCCAGCAACAACCGAACGGACTCGATCCACCGGCTGCCGCCCGAAGGGCGCTGCACCTCCGCGACCTGGTCCCAGAAGGTGAGCCGCAACAGGTTCGTCCATACGGACGAGAAGTACGCCGCCGCAGCGGAGTCGGCGTCGTTGACGTAATCCCAGTCCTCGAACAACTCGACTGCCTCGACCACGAACTCCTCGGACCCCTCCAGCCCGGACGTGTCCAGTTCCAGAAGCGCGGGAACGAGCATCTCAGCAGCCGGGTTCACCTCATTGAGCTGAATCTCGGACATGTGCTCGGCTGTCAGCGGCTCACCGGCCTCCACCACCGCGGAGAGCTCGTCACGGATGGCCTGCGCGCGGTAGCCATAGGCGAAGTCGGTACCGAAGTCGGGATAGCGGCTCGGGGTCAGTACCGGCTGGTTGGCAGCCACGATGTACCCCGATTCGGGGTTCAAAGCGGCGGGCAGCTCGTCCGGATCGAGGAATCCCTGCCAGTCGTATCGCGGGTCCCATCCCGGGCGCGGCCAGGAACCGTCCGCGGGCACCACCCCGTCACCCACTGCTGCCCGGACCGGGATCCGACCGGGAGCCTGGTAGCCGATGTCGCCCTCGGCGGTGGCGAAGACGATGTTCTGCGTGGGCACCTCGAACAGGGCGGCTGCGGCGGCGATGTCCTCGGCGTCAGCGGCCCGGTCGATCGCGAAGACCGCATCCATGGTGCGCCCTGGGGTGAGCGCGGTCCACGAGAGCGCGACCGCGAACCCGCTCAGCCCGGCCGGAGGTGAGTTCTCCGGCAGCGGCACGCCGCCCGCACCACGAGTGGACGCGAGCACGTCCGAGATGATCGGCCCGTGCTCGGTGGAGCGGACGGTCAGTTCGATCGGCTCACCCCCGTTGACCTCGATGGTCTCGGTGCGCTCGGTGATCGGGTAGCGGGCGCCGTCGTACAGGTAGCTGCCGTCCGGGTAGAGCCGTTCCAGGAAGAAGTCACTGGTGTCGGCCGTGAGGTTGGTCAGACCCCACGCTAGGTCGGCGTTCTGCCCGATGATCACACCCGGCATCCCGGCGAAGGTGAAGCCGCTCACGTCGAACGGGCACTCCGGTCCGGTGCTGCGGCAGTGCAGGCCGGCCTGGTACCAGATGCCGGGGGCCGACGGGCCCAGGTGCGGGTCGTTGGCGAGCAACGGGGCTCCGGTGGCGGTGTGGTCGCCGGAGACGACCCAGGAGTTCGAGCCGACCCCCTCACCGGCTCCGAGCGGCGCAGGCACAGCGGTCAGCGCGTCCAGGGTGGTCTCCATGGCTGCGAGCGCTCCGGTGCGTCCGTCTGTTCCGGAGGCATCGCGAGTGCCGGCACCGCCGGTCTGCTCCGCGGGAGCAGCATCGGCATCCCCACCGCTCGCGTCAGGGGCGGCCGCGTTCGCGAGCTCTGCGGCTCGTTCGGCCTGGGCGTCGACCTCGCGGGTGGTCGGCAGGATCGGCAGGTTCTGCGCTGACGGATAGTCCGGGAAGATCGCTTCGACCATGTCCAGGTCGCCGGTCTGTCCGTAGGCGGCCGCGCGTTCGAGCTCGTCCGAATAGTTGCCGACCAGGTCCCAGGCCATCGCCTTGAGCCAGGCGAGGGAGTCGATCGGGTCCCAGGGTTCGATGTCGTCAACCTCGACATCGAGGCCGAGCACCGTGTACTCGAGGCCCATGCTGGTGGGAGAGTGTTCTGAAATGTACGCGTTGACCCCGTCGGCGTAGGCGGTCAGGTAGGTCCGGGACTGGGGTTCGAGCAGGTCCCATTCCTGCTCGGCGACCCGGCGCCACCCCATCGTGCGAATCACCTGGTCCGCGGTGATCGCGGTCTCCACATCGCCCACCAGCTCGGCGAGGCGTCCGGCGGTGAGGTGCCGGCGATAGTCCATCTCGAAGAACCGGTCCTGCGCATGCACATACCCCTGCGCCATGAAGAGGTCGACCGCCGTGTCGGCATAGATGTGCGGGATTCCTCGTTCGTCCCGGATCACTTCCACGGCGGCGCCCAGACCGGGCACCTGCTGCTCACCGTCGTGCTCGGGCAGCGGACGCCGGACGAACAGGGCGGTCGTGACGGCCCCGGCCACGAGCGCGACGACGAGCACGGCGGAGATGGCGAGCGCGATGCGGCGGACCACGGACTTTCCAGACACGCTTCGAGAGTACCGTCGTTGCAGCGTCCGGCCCCGGAGAACGGCCTGCGCGGCGGACCTCTCGGGACGACGTAGAATGTGTTGCCGGTCATTCCCGCCGGTCCAGCTCTGCTTCGGAGGACCAGGTGCCCACCTACGCCTACGCGTGCTCGTCCTGCTCGCACTCGTTCGACATCTACCAGTCGTTCAGCGACGACGCTCTCACGGAGTGCCCCTCCTGTGCGGAGCCCTCCCTGCGCAAGGTGTTCTCCGCCGTCGGCGTGGTCTTCAAGGGGTCCGGCTTCTACCGGAACGACTCGCGATCCTCCTCGGACTCGTCCTCCAGCAGTTCCGAGCGGTCCTCGGAGAAGTCAGAGAAGTCGGAGAAGTCGTCCGGATCGGAGAAGTCCGGCGGCTCCGAGAAGTCATCCGGATCGAGCGAGACGAAGAAGAGCGAGTCGACGTCCTCTGCCAGCTCCGCCTCGAAGGCAACGACCGCCGCGTCCTGAGCGCCGCGGTCCACAGCGACCGCGTGCTGCACGATCGTCCACAGCCCGCCTGAGTCACGGAGCAGGGTCGAGTCGTCGCCTCCTACCGTCGCCCTTATGACGACGTCCCCTCGCCTGCGTGGCCTCCTGTGGCGGTTCCGATTCGTGCTGGCTGTGGCCTGCCTGACCGGTGCGGGCCTCCTCCTGCTGGGCGAGCTGAGACCCGGTCCGGATACCGTCACGGTGACGGTCACTGCTCGCGATCTGCCTGCCGGCACGGTGCTCACCAGCGCCGATCTGCGCGAGGAGCAGGTGCTGGCCACTCCCGAAGGTGCTGTCGCCGGTGGGCAGCTGGTCGGCGCCACGCTCGTGGCGGGACTGCCTGCTGGGATGCCGATCCCGGAGACGCTGCTGGTCGGTCCCGGACTGATCGACGCCGCACCGCCAGGGTCGGTGGTGCTTCCGGTGCGGCTCGCCGATCCGTCGCTGATGGCGCTGGTGCGCGTGGGTGACCGGCTTGATCTGTACCGTGCCCCGTCGGACGCCGCCGGAGTTGCGGGTGAATCGAGCCGGGCCGAGCTCGTCGCCGAGTCCGCCCTCGTCCTGGGGCGGATGGGTGCTGAGGATGCACCGACCGGTCTGCTGACCATCGAGACCGGCGATGAGTCCGGCGTGGTCATCGTCGCTGTGCCCCGCGATGGCGCTACTGTGCTGTCCGGCGCCAGCAGCCTCGCCCCGGTGCGAGCCGTGCTGGTGCCAGGGGAATCATTGTGAGCTGCACCTACTGAACGGGACTCATCATGCTGCAGGGATTTAAGGACTTCATCGCCCGAGGGAACGCCATCGACCTGGCCGTCGGTGTGGTCATCGGTGCCGCCTTCGGCGCGGTCGTCACCGCGCTCGTGGACAACGTGCTCAACCCGCTGATCGCCGGCATCTTCGGACAGCCGAACCTGGATCGCATCTGGGTGATCACCGTGCGAGCTGCCGAGGGTGAGACACCTGCCACCGAGATCTTGGTCGGGACGGTGCTCACCGCGCTGATCAACTTCCTGCTGGTCGCTGCCGCGATCTACTTCGTGGTCGTGGTGCCGATGAACAAGCTCGCCGAGCGGCGCGCCATGGGCGAGGAGCCCGAGCCTGAGGCGCCGGCTGAGGACGTCGCCCTGCTCACCGAGATCCGCGACCTGCTCGCCGGCAAGAAGGCCTGACTTCTCTGCTCAGCACCGCACGGACGCCCGCCAGGTGGGGAACAACCGGCGGGCGTTCGTCGTCCTCAGCACCATCCATATGCACGGTCAGGACCAGTGCGGAGGCACGTCCCGGAGGAACCGATCGTCATCGTCGGAGCCGCCCGTGTCGGTCCCGTCGCTCTCATACTGGCGGCGGTCGACCAGCGGCTCGGGTCCGGTCCCGGGCCGCACCGCCCGCCGGTGCTTGCGCCGGCGGGGTGCCTCACTGACCACCGGATCCTCCTCCCCATGGGGGCGGGCACTCTCGGATCGGTCAGGCACGGTCATTCCTCGGGTGAGCGGACGCCGTCGGACGGGGCGTCCACCGCCAGACCGGAACGGCGCACGGCGGCCGCCAATACCGCATCGACGTGCGTGCCCCGCTTGGCGATACCGAGCTCACGTCGCAGCTCCTCGCGGAAGTCGGGCACCGCGCGTGGAGCGCCGTCCGAGGCAATCCACGTCACCAGCTGATCGAGCTCGTCGTCGCCGTACCGGCTCAATGGTCGACCGGGCGGGACATCAGGGCGGTCAGGGCGTTCACCGGTCGCCGAGGTGGCCGACCGGGACTGATCGACGTGCTCGCCCACCATGGCCAGGCCACGCGCCGAGGTCGTCACCCGCTCGGCAGCGCCCGGTGGCGTGCTCGCAGCGGAGGAATCATCCGGCGCAGCGTCGGGCGCCTCGGCGCCTTCATCGACCCACCGCACCGGCAGCGCTGGAGCCGCGTCAGCGGGCGTACCGGAGCGTTCCGCCACCAGATCCTCGAGCGCGGCAGCGATCTTCTCGGCCTCCCCCTGCGGGTCCATGAAGACCGCTGTGGAGTAGACGGTGCGCACCTGCCACCCGCGGTCGGTCAGCCGATCCACCCAGTGCCGATCCCGACGGCGCAGGCTGGGTTCGGCCATGTAGTCACCGTCGTCGGTCAGGACAGCCAGCACCAGCTCACCGGGGAGTGACGGGTGCCCGACCGCCAGCGGGATCCGGATTCCGCCCGGGATCCCGAACCGGGGAACCACGGTCAGTCCTTGACGCCAGAGACGTTCGGCGAGGTCGAGCAGCAGCCGGTCCACCTCGTTGTCCGGATCCTCGTCGGGGCGGTCGGCATGGCCGTCGGCGGCGAGCTCGAGCAGGTCCCGCAGCATCTGTGAACCCGGCGCACGCAGGCGTGCTGGATCGAGGTCACCGGCCTCCAGGCAGCTGACCACGGTGAGCCGCGTGCGCACCGCATCGAGCGTGTCGACCAGGAATGCCACGCCATCCGGGCCGGAGATCGCCCCGAACCGGTGCAGCACCCGCCCGTGCGGGGTCTTGCCGAACCCGAGGGTGAGCACCACTGCGTCCCGGCGCAGACCTGCCGCGGACTCCACGTCGACCACGGTGAACGCCTCGGTGCGACTCTGGTCGAAGAAGGCCGACATGCTGGCGCTGCCGGCGGCTACGGAGAGCACCGCTTCGCGCACACGGTCCGCGTGGCGCGTGTTCAGCGCAACCACGGCGAGGGTCTCGTCCGGCCGGGTGAGGGCGTGCTCGATGACCAGGTCGACCACCCGGTCCACCTCCGCCTGCACGCTCTCCACCACATCGGTACCGGGCGCAGGCATGCCGGTGCCGTGCACCACATCGAGCAGGATCGGCGGTGCCGTGCCCGACCCCGGCGGCGCAGGCATCGGCCGGACGGCACCCTCGTACCCGTGGGCGGCGAGGAAGGCGGCCAGATCGGCGTCCTGGGTGACCCGGCCGGGCTGGAGGGAGACGCGAGGGAGCCAGTCGAGTGCGGCGACGAGTCCGGCGGAACCACCGCGCCGGGTGTCGCCGACCACCACGACCTGCCGTGCACGGGCGATCGCGGAGACGACCTGCTCCACCGGGAGGTGCTGGACGGCGTCCAGCACCAGCAGGTCGACGTCCCGTTCGGTCGGCAGCACCTGGGGCACCACCATCGGGGGCACGATCCAGACCGGGCGGGCCGGCCACGCCACCTCGGCGAACCGGTGCAGCAGGGCCTTGAGGTCGGACTCCCCGCGGCGCACGCTCTTGTAGAACTCCTGCGCCCTGGACCGGTCCGCCGCGATCGCGGCCTTGACGTGCTCGCGCACGCGGGCCAGCACGGGGGCGGTCAGGCTCGCCGTCTGCGCAAGGTCGGTCTCACGCACGGTAGCGACCGCGTCTTCCAGCGCGGAGGCCTCGAGCCCGGCGAGCACTGGATCGTCGCCGAGGATCTCCTCGAGCACGCTCGACCACCAGGCCAGGTCGAACTCGGCACCCACCAGGGAGGTGGGCACGCGACGCTGGGTGAGGTCCGCGAGCAGGTCGTCCAGGCCCAGCTCACTCAGGTGCGCCAGCACGGCGGCGCGTTCGGGCAGCTGACGCAGTGCGACGTCGTCGGCACCGAGGCGGGCGATCCGCGTACTCAGTTCCTCCAGCGGCACCTCGCCCAGGCTGCGACCGCCGAGTGTGCTGTCGAGCACCGGCGCAAGGTCGCTCACCAACGCGGCGACGGTGGCCTCGGTGCGGGCGATCTCCGTCATCCCCTCGGGAAGGCGCGGCCAGCCACCGCCGGCGCAGTGCCGGCGCCACAGGTCACGGCGCTCCTGCACGTCGATCAGCTCGGCGTGCAGGTCACCCACCGCACTCCCGGGCCGGAGCAGGTCACGCGCCTGGCGACGCAACCGCCGCCGGCTCCCCCAGCTCAGGTCCACCCGGTGCTGTGCTCGCCACGACCTGGTACCGGTAGCTGCGACCATCTCTGCGGCCGAGCGCTCGAACACCTGGGGGACGAACACGTCCAGGGAGGAACGGATTCCGTCCAGCAGGATCAGCTGCTCCGACCACTGGTCCAGCGTCTCTGCCTCGTCGAGACCGGTCTGGGCCGCCGTCCGGGCGATCTGGGCCCGCAGGTCGGGGAGCGCAGCACCAAGGTCGCGCACCCGCTCCAGCGTCTGCGTGGCGTGGTCGGCCGAGGTGAGCCGGGCACCGAACCAGGGCGTGTCAGCGGCGCGGAGCCGGAATGCCCCCAGTGCCGCAGCACGGGCCAGCTCTTCCCGGGCATGCTGGCGATCCTGCGGCGTCATCGACCGCACGGCGTGCGTAGCCACCCGCACCTGGGTGCGCGGACCAGGGCGAGCCGAGGTGAGCTGGGCTAGCGCCTGCAGTGCGTCATATGCGGAGGCGTCCCAGGGCGTGCGCGGAGTGTGCAGGGCGGTGAGGTGATCGCCGAGGTCGCGACGCGCCTCGCGCAGCCGGGTCCGGTCGGCTGCACGCTGGTCCGCATCCACGTGGGGCTCTGGCGGGTTCAGCCCTTCGATCAGATGCTCGGCCGCAGTGCTGGGCCACCGTGGGTCGTTGCTCAGGTCGAGCGCCAGGTCCGGGATGCCGGCCTGACGCATCGCATCGAGCAGTGCCTGCCCGGCCCGCCGCGTCCCGGGCACGTACAGCACCCGGCGCCCCTGGGCCGCGGCCTCGGCCACGACTGCCGCCATCGTTCCTGGGATGTCGGTCCCCGGGGGCGCATCGACCAGCAGATGACTCCCAGTGGCGACGGCGTCCAGCACGTCCTGCTGCCCCGGATCGAGGTCGCCCACTCCGGCCTCGTCGTCGGGATCGCGATCCTGACCGTTCGGCTCCGGGAGGTCGGCGGAGACGGCCATCCGGGCGCCTTCCACCCCGGCGAGCGCAGCGATCACGTCGTGCGTGGCAAGCTCGCGCCGCTGCGCATCGAGGTCGTCGGCCAAGGCCTGGCCCGGGTGCACGAACGCCCCGACCACGATCCTCGGCTCGAGCCGGAAACCAGGCAGGGCCTCACCCAGCTCAGCGATCTTCTCCAGCGCGGGGCGCGGGGAGAACCCGTGCGGCCCCATCGTGGATCTGGCCACTTCCTGAGCGTCCAGGGTCACTCCGTGAGCCTTGAGCTCACGCACGAGCAGACTGTTCAGCTCCACCGCCGGATCGATCTCGAGATCGATCTCCGCGTCGGAGCCGTGTACCCGCACGTGCACGGGGCGCAGCAGCACGGGTGCGTGCACGACTCGCGGCGTGACCGGTTCCGGATCGGCGTCCAGGGCCGGGACAGCGGGCGTGCCCGCCTCGTCGGTCGGCTCGGCCCCCGTGTCGGCCGGGTCCGGCTGGTCCTGAGCAGCGTCGTCCTGACTGGCGGTAGTGCTCTGCCAGGTGGCCACACCCATCGCCACGTAGGTGGGCGCCACCCCGAACCGTTGGGCGAGCTCCTCCGTCCGGGCGACCACCACCCGAGCGCGACGGCGCGCCTGGGTGAGTGCAGAACCCTCCCGCACCAGATTGCTCAGCGGGGTGCTGCGGCCAGCGTAGAGCTGGGCGATCCCCGAGGGGTGGGCGGCGGTGAGCTCCACGAGCGCGTCGCCGAGGGCGTTCACGTCCCACAGGGCGCTGCCACCGGCAAGGTCGGCGAGTCTGGTTCGCCATCGGACCACGGCCGCGGCCACCTCGCGTTCGCGCGGAGTGTCCACAGCACCGGTGTCGCCAGGGCTCGGCGACTGCGCCTGGGTGGGGCGATTGCCACCAGGCAGGGCGATACGGACGGACCTCACCCCGCCACGCTAACGGTGCCATCCATCACGCGGGCACATGACCCGCCGAAAGTGGGCGAACCGATACCTACCGAGACGTCCTGGCGCCGTCCGGGTCCGGCATTGCCTCGACCGCGAGGGTGGCGAGCAGGTCCTCCAAGGCCGGCCGATGCTCGGTCCGGCCCACGGCCACCAGATCGTCGAGCATCGTGCGCAACCTGGCCGGCACCTGGATCGATCCGTCGCCATAGTGCATGATCTCGGTGACCGCGAGGCGCACCATCTGCTCCACGTCCGGCGGTGTGTGCACCACCCGGAGCACCCCGTCACTGTCGGTGATGTAGGGGCGTGCATCGGGTTGCTGCACGAGCGGACGCAGGATCCGGTGCAGCTCATCGATCACCTGGACGGCCGTCGTCGGATCATTGATGCCCGGGGAGAGGGCGCGCTCGGCGATGTCGACGAGCTGGCGGACCCCGAACGCCGGGTCCTGGAACATGCTGCGTTCGGTGCCGAAGACGAACGCTGAGCGCACCCGGGCCACGGCCGCCATCGCTTCGTCACCGCCGCTGGAGTCCACCGATCGGCCCCAGATCGTGGCCAACGGCTGCCCTTCGGCGCGGAACTCCCCGACCGTGATCTCGCAGACGAGCACCACATCGAGATCCTCGGCGATCGTGAGCAGCGCGGCGTAGTCGATGGAGACCAGGTGCCCGTGCCGCTCCCCCATGTGCACCGGGAGCCGTGCCTGGTCCGGATCCGCGCTCCAGCTGATCGACTCGTCCGGCTCGCTGTACTTCCCGAGCACCGCACCGTCCTCGCCCACAGGTTCGGGCCGCATCCCCTCCACCAGCCGCACCGTCGCGTCACCGATGTCGGAGATCACCTGGGAAACCTGGATCGAGGTGGTGATCTCCCGAATGAAGGCGATCAACGAGATCACGCTCAGGCCCACCAGCAGCAGTGCCAGTCCCACCGAGACCTGAGGAACGAACGCCTCATGGGTGGCGGTGGCGCTGCGCACCACCCGGAGCACCGTGAGGGAGAAGATGAAGGAGGCGACGAACACGCCGAGAGTCATCTGGGTGATCCGGCTGTGCAGGAAGTTCCCGAGCACCCGGGGACTGAACTGACTGCTGGCGAGCTGCAGCACCACCATAGTGATCGAGAAGACCAGACCGGTCACCGAGATCATCGCGCTGGCGATCGTGCTGAGCACGCTGCGGGCCCCCTCGGGACCACCGTCGAAGACCCCTGGCAGCTGATCGGCAAAGACGCGCTCCACTTCGGGCATGGCCGCCCCGATCACGACCGCGACAAGGCAGATCGCCAGCGGGAGCGCCCAGAACGGCTGCCAGAGGCGTGCCCAGGGGCTCGCCACCCGGATCGAGGGGACGCCCATGGGCGTCACGCGCTGCCCGGTCCACGAGGTGCGACGAGCGGCCATCGGGCCATCATGCCGCACCGGGCAGCGCAAGCGCCTCGGTGCCCCCGGCGCGATTCGAACGCGCGACCTACCGCTTAGGAGGCGGTTGCTCTATCCCCTGAGCTACGGGGGCGGACCGATGAGCACCTTACCGCCGTCGCGGGTGCGGACGCGAAACTCACCCTCGCCGCGCACGGGTGGGTGTGGGACGGTAGCCCGGTGACCAGCACCACTGCCTCGCGGGTGTTCTCCGCCCGGGCGTCGACGACGTTCGCACATCTGACGACGCTGCCCCGGCACGAGGTGCTGATCCCGTTCACCCGGATCACGGCACGCCCCGCACCCGCGCAGGTCGGGGACACGATCGTGGCAGTCACAGGGGGCCTGCTCCGGGACGTCATGCTGGTCACCGAGGCGCGCCCACCCGACGACGACCCGTGCGCCCACGCACGCTGCTCACCCTCCGGCGTGATCACCTTCCGCAAGGTGGGCCCGGTCCTCCTCGGCACGGCGAGGATCCGGGTGACGCCGCTGGGCAGGAACACGTGCCGGGTGGACTGGACCGAGGAGGTCCACCTGGTCGGCCCGCTCCGCTTGCTCGGTCCAGTGATCGCACCCGCGTTGCACGTGATGACAGCGCGCGCCCTACGCGTGCTCGACGGAACCATCCGGCCCAGTCCAGGGAGCTGACACCATGGCCCTCGCTCCGAACTACGCGCCACTACCGATCGAGATCATTGCGGGAGACGGTGCCTGGGTCACGGACACCTCCGGCCGCCGGTACCTGGACTGCCTCGCTGGATACTCGGCGCTGAACTTCGGGCACCGCCACCCCGACCTGATCGCCGCTGCGCGAGACCAGCTCGACCGGCTCACGCTCACCTCCCGCGCGGTCGACCACGACCTGCTGATCCCCTTCGCGGATGCCGTCACTGCTCTGACCTCGACCGAGATGCTGCTCCCGATGAACACGGGAGCCGAAGCGGTGGAGACGGCGATCAAGGCGGCCCGCAAGTGGGGATACGAGGCCCGGGGCGTCACCGAGGGCAGAGCAACCGTGGTGGTGGCCGAGAGTGCCTTCCACGGCCGCACCACCACGGTGGTGTCGATGTCCTCCGACCCGGAGGCTCGTGCGGGGTTCGGCCCGTTCACGCCGGGCTTTCGGATCGTGCCGTACGGGGATGCCGACGCCGTGGCCGCCGCGATCGACGAGACCACGGTGGCGGTGCTGCTCGAGCCAGTGCAGGGCGAGGCCGGGGTGGTTATCCCACCCGAGGGGTACCTCGCCCGCGTCCGCAACCTGTGCACCGCTCGCAACACCCTGCTGATCCTGGACGAGATCCAGTCCGGGCTCGGTCGCACCGGCACCACACTCGCCCAAGACCTCAGCGGGGTGCGTGCCGATCTGACGACGCTGGGCAAGGCCCTCGGCGGGGGCATCCTCCCCGTCTCGGCGGTAGTGGGCCGCGCCGACGTGCTCGGTGTGCTGACACCGGGCACGCATGGATCGACGTTCGGCGGGAACCCACTGGCTTGCGCCGTCGGGCTGGCTGTGACGCGACTCCTGGCAACCGGCGTCTATCAGGACCGTGCACGGCAGCTTGCTCCGGTGCTGGCCGCACGCGCGGAGCAACTGCTGGCCACCGGCCGGGTCACCGCGGTCCGTGCCATCGGCCTGTGGCTCGGTGTGGACGTCGCGTCCCGCACCGGCCGGGAGGTGAGCGAACGGATGGCCTCCGGCGGCGTGATCGCGAAGGAGACGCACGGGCGCACCATCCGGCTGGCGCCGCCGCTGTGCGTCACCGAGGAAGAGCTGCACCTGATGATGGACACGCTGGAGAGCGCCGTCGGGCGCTGACGACGCCTGCTCCCACCGCCGGCAGCGGTGCGGCAAGCGGGCCGGCAGGCGTGGTCAGTGCCGCCGCTTCCACCCCATCGCGATCGGCGGCAGGCCTTCATCCTGGATCCGGGTGGGCACCACCAGCACCGGGCAGGCGGAGTGGTGCAGCACCTGCTGCGAGGTGGATCCGAGGAGCATCCCGGCGAATCCACCACGCCCTCGCGTGCCGACCACGACGAGATCCACCGCGGTGGAGAACTCGGAGAGCAGCTCAGCACCGCTGCCGTCCAAGGCATGCCGGCGGACGGTGAGCTCACGGCCCTCCAACGCCCGATCGACGGCGACGTTGAGGCCTTCCTTGACGTCCTCGAGCACCACCTCACGGTCGACGGCGGCCGGCAACCAACCGAGCAGTCCGGCACCTGCCCCGATCGGTACACCCACCACGGCGGTCAGCTCGGCGTCCCACACCTCGGCCTGTTCGACCGCGCGATTCAGGGCGACCTTCGCCGACTCCGAACCGTCCACGCCCACCACGATCCGGCGGATCGGCAGTGGGGGTTCACCCTGTTCCTCGTGATGCGGCACCACCACGGTGGGGCAGTGCGCGTGCGCGGGCAGCGCCGAGGAGACGGTGCCGAGGATCCGCTCGGCGAATCCGCTCTGGCCGCGTGTGCCGACCACGGCCAGGCACACCTGCTTCGTGAGGTCCACCAGCACTCCGGCGGGGTCCCCCGTCTCCAGAGCGCTCGTCACGTCCACTCCTCGACCGCTCGCCCGCTCGACAGCCTCGTCGAGGGCGGCCTGGGCACCGTCACGGATGGCCGTGTCGTCCAGGGTCGCGTACCCGCCGTCGAGTGAGGCAGCAGCGAAGGTGGGGAGCGCATAGGCGCACACCAGGTGCAGCCGCCAGCCGACCCGTCGCGCCTGGGCCACAGCCCACTCCAGAGCGTTCAGGCTGGCCGGCGAACCGTCGACGCCGACCAGGACGACCTGTTCGTGCTCCATGACCACGTCACCCCCGAGGAGTTGAGGAACTGTTGGGACAAGTGTGCACGCCCGCGCCGCGCCTTGCCTGGCGATCGCGCACCGCTCGTCTGCTGGACACCGGCGGGCACGCACGTGGTACCCACCGTCGTGCTGAGCACCGTACCCGGAAATGACGAACGGCCCGTCCCCTGCGTCAGGGAACGGGCCGTTCGTGAGACTCTGGCGCGATTCAGCCGGCGACGCGGATGAAGGTCGGGCTGGAGTTGTAGATCGGGCCGGCGGTCAGCGGTGTACCCGGGTTGCGAGCAGCGATGTGCTGGTTGCCACCGAGGTAGATGCCGATGTGGCCCGGCCACCAGACGAGGTCGCCAGGGCGGGCCTCGGAGGCCGAGACGCGGGTGCCGGCACCGGCCTGCGCACCCGAGGATCGCGGCAGAGAGATGCCGACCTGGGCGTACACGTAGGACGTGAACCCGGAGCAGTCGAACCCGGACGGCGTGGAGCCGCCCCAGACATACGGGGTGCCCAGGTAGCGGTAGGCGATCTCCACGATCTGCGCACCCACACCGGAGGCAGCCACCGGGGCTGGCTCGGGCTCGGGCTCCGGCTCCGCCCGCTCGGTGGAGCGGGAGGTCTGCTCGGTGCGCTCGTAGGTGACGACCGGCTCGGGCTCCGGCTCGGGCTCCGGCGGGGGCGGAGGCGGCGGGGCCTCAGCGGAGACCTCGACCTCGCTGCCCAGGCTCCAGTTGACGTCCGCTGCCACGGTGACCGCCTGCGAGACGGCCACGGAGTCTTCCGCATCCGTAGCAGCGGCTGCGGTGAGGTTCGCGGTACGCACCGGGGCCACGTTCTGGGCAGTAGGTCCGGCGATCGCTGCGGACGCGCTCAGGCTGAGGATGATCCCGGAGGACGCCACGGCAACAGCCGTGCGGCGTCCCGCGGGGCCACTGACTGCCTGACCGAATGTCGTGAGGGGGGTGACGGGGCGGCGCGCCGCGCGGTGCCGCGCGCGCTCAGTGCACTGAGTCAATTCGCTTGCCTCTCCTGACGCCTACGAGGTGAGCTGTCGGGTTCGGGTGGGAGGAGTTTCACCCGGTCCGCCGCTGGTGTTTCTCGGTGGACTTCACCCCTAGGTGCTCACGCACCGGAAGTGGGTCCCCCGCCCCTGTCACGGGTACGTCGGTAACCCATAGGCGGTGACAGGGTTTGGCGTCCGCCCGGGGTACTCGTCGAAGGAGGGTTTCGTCGAGCAATACGCACAGTACCCGAAGCCACGACCAAATGTCACGTTCAGGTCACGATTCGCGATCAGGAGTGTCACAGCGCACACACAGGCGCCCACGCCCGTGCGGTCAGACCGGGGTGACGAACACGTGCTTCGCGGCGTACCCGTCGAGCTCGAGCACGAGCTCGGAGTCGGCAGGCGCCACTGTGTAGGTGCCGTTCTGCTCCGTGTGTGAGATCCGCGCGCCGGGCTTGATGCCGGCCTCCTGGAAGCTCGCCAGCAGGTCGGTGTCCACCTGCAGCGGTTCACCGAGGCGGGCGACGATGTACTCGGCGCCGGTGGGTACGTCGGTCAGCCAGATACCCAGGTCACCGACCGGCGCCGGGTCGCCGAACTCGTCCAGGCCGGGGATCGGGTTCCCATAGGGGTCGAAGCCCGGATGGTCGAGCAACGCGATCAGGCGCTCTTCCACCTGCCTGCTCATCACGTGCTCCCAGCGGCACGCCTCTTCGTGCACGTGCGGCCAGTCCAGGCCGATCACGTCGGTCAACAACCGTTCCGCCAACCGGTGCTTGCGCATCACGCGCGTAGCGCGGGTCATTCCCAGCTCGGTGAGTTCCAGGTGCCGGTCACCGGTGACCACCATCAGGCCGTCACGTTCGAGGCGCGCCACAGTCTGGGAGACCGTGGGTCCGGAGTGGCCGAGGCGTTCGGCGATCCGCGCGCGCAGCGGCACGATGCCCTCCTCGATCAGCTCGAACACTGTCTTGAGGTACATCTCGCCTGTGTCGATGAGGTCGCTCACTCCGGCCCTTCCCGTACGCAATCCCCACTAAGTCCTCGCACCACCTTATCTGTCTGCACCACCGCTGACGGCATCACCGCACAGCACCTCCTCCGCCGCCGTCCGGCGGCGTCAACCAGCCATCCCGGAGATCGTTAGCCTGACACCATGAGCACCACGTGCCCGATCTCTTCGATGGACCCAGAGCGGGGCCTGTTCTACCGCGGTCGGGACGTGCGCGACCTGGTGTCCCAGTCCGGGTTCGAGGACGTTTGGGGACTGCTCGTGGACGGCGCCCCGGGTCACGCGCTGCCGCCTGCTGAGCCGTTCCCGCTGACCGTGCGCACCGGCGACCACCGGGTGGACATGCAGAGTGCGCTGGCCCAGCTGGCGCCTGTGTGGGGCTTCCGCCCGATCGGTGAGATCAGTGCATCGGCGCTGCGCGACGATCTGGCGCGCGCCTCGGTGATGGCGCTCTCCTTCCTCGCCCAGTCGG
The DNA here is from genome assembly GCF_900105765.1 of Ruania alba. NCBI lineage: Bacteria > Bacillati > Actinomycetota > Actinomycetes > Micrococcales > Ruaniaceae > Ruania > Ruania alba. The sequence continues at coordinate 1,797,364 of NZ_FNTX01000002.1, read as the reverse complement.
CCCGCGGTGAGGACCTGCCGGCGATCGGGCAGCGGCAGGTGAACACCGTCGGCGGCACGGCTCGTCGGTTCGTGATGCGTTGGCGCGGCGAGGTGGACGAGGCGCACGCCCGCGCGATCGACGCCTGCTGGGTGGCGCTGGCCGACCACGGACTCACCTCCTCCACCCAGGTGGCCCGGCAGATCGCGGCCACCGGCGCGGACGCGGCGGCGTGTCTCTCCGGCGCCGTGGCCGCCGTGAGCAGTCCACGCGGCGGAGGGGCCGCCGTCCGGGCGCTCGGACTGATCCGGGAGGCTGAGCGCTCTGGCGACCCCGAGGCGGTGGTGGCCCGCGCCCTGGAGGCAGGAGCGCTGTTCGGGTTTCATCAGGACGGCTACGACGGCACCGATCCACGGGTCGAGGCGTTGCGCGGGGTGGCGATCGAGCTCGGTGCCCCCCGGCTGGAGGTGGCCGACGCCGTCGCCCGGGCCGGGTACACCGCCCTCAGCGAGCGCGGGACACGCCCCGCCGCCGCCTTCGGCAGCCATGCGATGTTCTGGGCCGGTGTGCTGCTCGATCTCGCCGAGGTCCCCCCGCCGATGTTCACCGCGATGATCGCGTGCAGCAAGGTCGCCGGATGGAGCGCCCACATCCTGCAGGTTCACGACGAACTGGGCTGAACAGGTGGGATGATCACCTCCATGACGACGCTGGCCCTGCCGACCGACCTGCTGCCCGCCGACGGACGTTTCGGGAGTGGTCCGAGCCGGATCCGTCCCGCCCAGTCCGACGTGCTCGCCGCCCTCGGCACCACGGTGATGGGCACCTCGCACCGTCAGCCTCCGGTCCGGCATCTGGTGGCCCGGGTGCGCACCGGTCTGCGGGACCTGCTCGCCGTCCCGGACGACTACGAGGTGGTGCTCGGCAACGGCGGTTCCACCTTCTTCTGGGACGCTGCCACGTTCGCGCTGATCCGGGAGCGCTCCCAGCACGTGAGCACCGGCGAGTTCGGGGCGAAGTTCGCCACCGCGGCCCGGCGGGCCCCGTTCCTCGCTGACCCGAGCGTGATCGCCGCTGAGCCGGGCACCCTCGCCGTTCCAGAGCCCGAGGACGGAATCGATGCGTACGCCTGGGCGCAGAACGAGACCTCCACCGGGGTGGCTGCACCGGTGCAGCGGGTCCCGGGCACCGAGGCGTTGATGCTGGTGGACGCCACGTCCGCGGCCGGTGGGATCGGCGCCGACCTGGCCGAGTGCGACGCCTACTACTTCGCCCCGCAGAAGGCGTTCGGCTCCGACGGCGGACTCTGGTTCGCGGTCCTCTCCTCCGCCGCTCTGGCTCGCATCGAGGAAATGGGCGGGCGCTGGGTGCCCGAGTCGCTCTCCCTGGCCGCCGCCGTGGAGAACTCCCGCAAGGAGCAGACGCTGAACACTCCGGCGATCGCGACGTTAGCGCTGATGGCCGAGCAGGTGGAGTGGATGCTCGCGGGCGGCGGTATCGACTTCGCGGCCGGACGGTGCGCCGAATCAGCGGGCATCCTCTACGACTGGGCCGACCGCTCCGAGTACGCGACGCCGTTCGTCACCGATCCTGGGGCCCGCTCCCCCGTGGTCGGCACCGTCGACTTCACCGATGACGTGGATGCCGCCCGGGTGGCGTCGGTGCTGCGGGAGAACGGGGTGGTCGACATCGAGCCGTACCGCAAGCTCGGCCGGAACCAGATCCGCGTGGGCATGTACCCCTCGGTGGACCCGGCGGACGTGGCGGCGCTGACCGCGTGCGTGGACTACGTCGTCGAGAACCTGTGAGGCCGTGATGCGCGGACTGAATGATCGGGTGGCCCTGGTAGCCGGCGGGGCCCACGGCATCGGTCGCGCGATCTGTGCACGGCTCGCCGAGGAGGGCTGCCAGGTGGTGGTGGCCGATCTCGAGGCCGACGCAGCCGAGCGGACGGCCACCGAGGTGGGTGGCGTCGCGGTCGTGTGCGACGTGACGGACCAGGAGCAGGTGCGGGCCGCCGTCGGGACCGCGACGGACCGGTTCGGCCGCCTGGACATCCTGGTACCGAACGTGGGCGTAGCGGCGGCCGACTCCCTGGAGACCATCGACGACGAGGGGTGGGCGGCACAGGTGGAGCCCACCCTGCACGGGGCGGTGCGGTGCATCCAGGAGGCCCTGCCCGCCCTGCTGGCGGCGCCCGGGGGCGGCAGGATCGTGGCGACGTCGTCGGTGAACGGGATGGCCGCCGTCGGGAACATCCCCTACTCGGCCGCCAAGGCCGGGCTGATCAACGCGATCGGGAACATCGCCGTCTCGCACGGGCCCCGTGCCCGGGGCACGGCGGGTGCCTCCGCCGGGTGGGTCCGGGCGAACGTGGTGGCGCCGGGCACGATCCGCACCCGGAACTGGACCGAGAACGGTCCCGAGCAGCGTGAGATGCTCGAGCGCATCCCAGCCGTGTACCCGATGGGACGGGTGGGCCTGCCGGAGGAGGTGGCCGCCGCCGTGGCCTTTCTCGCCTCCGACGACGCCGCCTGGATCACCGGGGTGACGCTCCCCGTGGACGGAGGTCTGCTGACCGGCCCGCTCACGCACATGATGCAACTCGGCTGGCCGGAGCCGACGGGCTAACCGAAGACGCCCAGCTCGCCCAGACCGCGCAACACGCCGAGATGGGCGGAGACCCCGAGCACCAGGGCGAGTGCTCCGAGTGCCACCACGGCGAGCACCGCATCGGCGGGGCGCAGGTCCGACGGCGCAGCGATGGTTCGCCGTCCTGCCCCCAGGCCGCGGGTCTCCAGGGCGATGGACATCCGCTCGCCTCGGCGTAGAGAGGTCACCAGGAGGGTGAACGCGGCGTGCGCGAGTGCGCGGGGCCGCGTGGACGGGCCCACTGTCCGCCCGCGGTGGTCTCGCCCGGTCCGCTCCCGACGGCGTGGGTCGCGCACGGCCTGGGCAGCGCGGATGGTCTGCCACGTCTCCGGCAGTTGCTCGAGCAGGCGGTATCCGGCGAGCACGGCGTAGGCGAACCGGCCGCTGAGCCGGACGTGCTGGTGCAGGCTGGTCATCAGCCGGGCACCGTCGGTGGTGAGCACGAAGGTCACCGAGACGATGCCGATCAGCAGGGTGCGCATCGCCAGGCCGGCGCCGATGGTGAGCCCCTCGGAGGTGATGTCGAGGGCCAGCACCCGGGCAATCGGTGCGCCGTCACGGGTGGTGGCGTTCACCAGCAGCAGGCTGAACGCGAAGGCGACGAACGGGATGTGGGCGCGCAGCAGGGTGACGACGGGGATCCGGCCGGCGAGCAGGGCGGCCGGCCAGGTGAGCAGGTACAGCGCCGTGGGGGTGATCGGGTCCACCACCGCCGTGATCGCCAGGCACACCACGAGCACCACGGCCAGCTTGATCGTGGGGTCGCGCCGGTGCAGCAACGAGTCCACCGGGAGCGGTCGTCCGAATGCAGGGGCGTTCATCAGACCACCCCCACCCGGTCGGGACGCTGCTCAGCGTCCTCGAGTGCCAGCTGGTCCAGCCCGTGCAGCAGGGCCGGCAGTCGCCCCGGGTCGCCGTGCGCGCCGACGATCCACGCCTCCAACAGCGGCGGCAGTCGCAACCCGGCGCGGCCCAGCACCTGCGGGGTGAGTACCTCCGCGGTCGGGCCGGCAGCCACCGGAGCTCCGTCGGCGAGAAGCAGTATCTGATCGGCGAGGGAGGCCACCAGCCGGAGGTCGTGGCTGACCAGCACCACCGCTCCCCCACCCTCGGCGATCCGGCGCAGCTGGGTGGCCACCGCCAGGGTGGTGCGCCGGTCCTGCCCGAAGGTGGGTTCGTCGGCGAGCAGCACGTCATCACCCATCGCCGTCATCGCGGCGAGAGAGAGCCGACGCTGCTGCCCGCCGGAGAGCCGGAACGGGTCCCGGTCGGCCACCTCGGTGAGCCCGTACGCAGCCAGCACCTCCACGGGATCGGGGGCTCCGCCGTCGTGCTGACCTGCCAGGCCCAGCTCAATCTCCGCCCGGGCCGAACGCGCGAGGAACTGGTGCTCGGGGTTCTGGAACACCATGCCCACCCGCGCTGTGCCCCGCACGTTCTCGGCGGGCAGCAGCCCGGCCAGACCGAGCAGCAGGGTGCTCTTGCCGGATCCGTTCGCCCCCAGCACGGCAGTGATGGTGCCGGCGCGCACCTGCAGGTCCACGCCCCGCACCACGTCGCGGTCTCCCCTGCGGACCGCGAGGTTCTCGGTGTGCAGCAGCACGTCCCCGGGGTCCGGCCGGGCCGGCGCTGCTGGCCCCACCGCGGCATCCAGGGCGCGCAACCCATCGGCGAGCGCGGCAGGTCCCGACGGCGGAGCATGCGTGCCACTGCCCGCTCGCCCAGGCTGCCTGGTGAGCCGGCGCACGGCCCGCGCCACCTCCACGCCGGCGGGCACCCAGGTGCCGGTCCCGGCCGCGTCCTCGGCAGCGAGCAGCTCGTCGGTAGGGCCGGCCGCGGCCACGGTGCCGTCCGAGGCCAGCAGCACGCTGCGTGCGGGGAGCGTGCCGAGCTCGTCGAGGCGGTGCTCGATCATCAGGCTCGCTCCGGGCAGCCCGGCCAGCAGTGCCCCGACCTCTCGGGCCGCGGCCGGGTCCAGCAGTGCGGTGGGTTCGTCCAGCAGGATCAGCTCCGGGCGCGCGACCAGGGCGGCCGCGAGCGCCACCCGCTGCCCCTCACCCCCGGAGAGCTCACTGGTGCGGCGCCCGGCCAGGTGCCCGGCGCCCACCGCGGCGAGCGCCGCCGTCACCCGGGGCCCGATCTGCTCGGGTGGCACGGCGCGGTTCTCCAGGGCGAAGGCCACCTCGTCCACCACGGTGGGCAGGCACAGCTGATCGGCCGGATCCTGGGTGAGGGTGGCCACGTGCCTGGCCAGCTCGGGCACGGGGGTGAGGCGGGGGTCCTGGCCGCACACCTGCCAGGTGCCGGTCACATCCGCCTCGATGGTGCCCGGAACCACCCCGGCGAGGGCACGCAGCAGCGAGCTCTTGCCGGACCCGGACCGGCCGAGCAGGAGCATGCGCTCCCCCGCAGCCAGGTCCAGGTCCACCTGGCGCAGCACCGGGGCGTCGGCGCGGGGTAGTGCACCCCCACGTCCCGCAGGTGGAGCACCGTGTCAGGGATTGTCCGCTCCCGACGACTCGTCCGGCCGGGTCCGGGCCGACACTTCCGGCTGGGTGGACTGCTCCGGTGCCGCGGTCGGTGCCGGCTCGGTCGCACGTCCGGTCGCTCGTTCGGCCTCGCGGGCCGCGCGGCCGATGGCGTAGTTGTCGAGCACTCCGGTGCGCAGCAACGCGTCCCCGATCACCTTCGCGAGCAGTCCGCACAGCAGGATTCCGGAGGCGAACTGGAAGCCGACCCGCAGGGCGAACAGATCCTGGCCGGCCCAGCCGAACCGCACCATGCCCAGCACGAGGTTCGCGAGGGCGGCGGTGATGCCGGAGACCACGAAGACCCACCAGCCGTACCGGCGGTACCGGGTGGCCGCGAAGGCTGCTTCGGCGCCGACCCCTTGGATCAGGGCGACCAGGATCAGCGTGGGACCCACCGGGGAGGCGAGGAAGACGACTTCCACGATCGAGGCGATGATCTCCACCACGATCCCGACGCCAGGCTTGCGCACGATGTACAGGGCGAGCGGGGCCACCACCATCCAGCCGCCGATGAGCACGTTCTGGGCGAGATCGCCCATCGGCCCCATGGCGACCTGCAACCAGCCCCACACCTGCACCAGGGCCCAGTAGAGGAACCCGAAGACCACGGCCAGCACGGCCAGCAGCACCAGATCGTGCAGGGTGACCGGCCGCCGTCGGGGGGTGGGAGTAGCGGCGCTCATCGCGGGCCTCCTGTCGGGGAGTTCAGTGACACGGTCACGTGAGTGGCCACGTGCCGCACATCGGCACCTACCAGCAGCCAACCGGCGACGACGGCCGCCAGCACGTCAGCGAGGTCACCGTCGAGCCGGGTCACGTAGTGCTCGGAGCCGGAGTAGACGCCGAGCTGCTTCGCGTTCTCGATGGCGGCGTAGATGCCTGCCATGTGATCGGCATTGGCGCCGTCCTCCAGGGGGTACAGGGCCCAGTGGGCACTGGCCTGCAGACCGGTGGCGGCGGTTGGGTGCGGCACCTCGGGGGCGTACGCTGCGCCGTCGGCCACCTCGCAGGCCACCTCGCCCGGGCAGCCGCGGGAGAGCAGTACGTGGGCCACGGTGTGCACACCGGTGCGGCCGGCGTGCGCGATGGTCTCGGTGAGGTAACTGAGCAGGCGGTTCTCCGGCCCCCGCACGAAGGTGGAGACATCGTCGGTGGTGAGGGTGAGCCCGTCGGTGTCCGCGGCGTCCAGGGCGCCGAGGATGACGTCGATGAAGGAGTCGGTCATCGGGTGCAGGGAGAAGCGCGCGCCGGTGCCGTAGGCGTCCGGGGCGGGCTGGGTGCCTACGTCAGTGGCGGGGCCGGCAGATGCTGCCCGTGCGCTGGGGTGGGACATGTGGGTCCTCCTCGTTGGCGGGACCCCCGAGGGACGTGACAGGACGGGTACCCACGCACGGCGGTACTCGCATCTGTTGCCCAACTCCCTACGCCGGTGCGAACCGGGTCAGGTTCCTCGGGTCTGCGGCCGCGGTATGCGACCACACTCTCAGCGCCAACGCGCTCCCCGGGGGCTTGTGTCCTCTCCAGCGTACTCCTCGACGAGCCGGCGTCGACCAGCCGTCCGCCTCGTGGGCAACAGGCGGTGATGCGAGCCACCGGCTCACGTAGCGCCCTCAGGCGGCGTGCGAGCGGTCCACGCTCTGCTGCCCGGCGATCTCGACCCGGGCCGCCTCCAGGGCGGCGCGCTCCTCGGCATTGGTGAGCAGCAGGTGCGGGCGCTCACGCATCCGGTAGCGCACCTCGATGTGCCAGTACTTGCGTGCCCAGATCGCGGCTGCGGCGGCCACCAGCAGCGCCGCGATCGCGCCGATCCCGATGGACCAGCGCGGGCCCCAGGCATCCGCGATCCACCCCACGAGCGGCGAGCCGATCGGGTTCCCGGCGAACAGCACCACCACGTACAGGCTCATCACGCGACCGCGGAAGGCCGGGTCGATGCTGATCTGGATGGCGGCGTTGGCCGAGGTCAGCATGGTCAAGGAGGTAAATCCGACCGGGATGCACGCCAATGCGAACAGCTCGTAGGTCGGGGCCAGGGCAAGCAGGGTGGCGCTGACGGCGAACCCGAGCGCCGCCACGATCACCACGCGGACCCGCGGTCGCTTGCGGCGGGCAGCCATGAGGGCGCCGGCGAGCGAGCCCACTGCGAGGATGGAGCCGAGGATGCCGTACTCGCCGGCGTCCTTGCCGAACTCCACGCGTGCCATCACGGCAGAGGTGAGCTGGAAGTTCAGGCCGAAACCGCCCACCACGAACACCACGGCCATGATCATGATGATGTCGCTGCGGTGGCGCACGTAGGCGATCCCGGCGCGCAGCTGACCCTTGGCCCGCGGGGTTCGGGGCACTTTCCGAAGATCGCGCGTGCGCATAGCGAGCATGGCCGCGATGGTGGCGGCGAAGGAGACCGCGTTGATCAGGAAGACCCAGCCAGGGCCGAAGGCAGCGATCAGCAGACCGGCGACCGCAGGGCCGATCATCCGGGCGGCGTTGAACGAGGCGCTGTTCAGCGCGACCGCGTTCGGCAGCCCACCGGTGGGCACCAGCTCGGAGACGAAGGTCTGCCGGGCCGGAACGTCGAAGGCGCTAGCGATACCGAGCAACAACGCGAAGATGTACACATGCCACAGCTCGGCGTGCCCGAGCAGCACGAGCAGACCGAGCGCCGCGGCGAGCGCGCCCATCGCTCCCTGGGTGACGATCAGCAACTTGCGCTTGTCCAGCCGGTCCGCGAGCACGCCGGCATACGGGGTGAGCAGCACCGAAGGGACGAACTGCAATCCGGTGACGATCCCGACGGCGATGCCGGAATCGTCGGAGAGCTCGGTGAGCACCAGCCAGTCCTGCCCGATGCGCTGCATCCAGGTACCGATGTTCGCCACCAGTGCCCCTGCGAACCAGAGGCGATAGTTGAACTGGCGTAACGAGGCGAACATGGCGCTCACTGGGTGGTGATCCTCCTCAGGATCTCTTCGGCGTCAGAGAGGGTCTGGCGTTCTGCTGGGGTGAGGGACTTCAGGCGGCGGGCCAGCCATTCGTCCCGACGGCGTCGTGTCTCCTTGATGTAGACGTTCCCGGCCTCCGTCGCGGTCACGAGCACCTGACGGCGGTCGGTCGGATGTGTGGTGCGGGCCAGCAGTCCGGCCTCCTCGAGGCCCCGGATCGTCCGGGTCATCGACGGCGGTTGGACGTGCTCACGCGCAGCCAGCTCACTCGGAGTGAAGGGACCGTTCGTGACCACGCTCGCGAGCACCGACCGGTGGGTCTCGGACAACTGCCCGGCCTGCTCGGCGCGCAACTTGCGAGAGGTCCGCAACAGCGTCATCCGGAGCCGGGAGGCGAGACCCCCGGGAGGCCGCGGGGCGCAGCCACGTTCATTTCCCATCGCCAGCGATGATAACTCGTTACTTTGGCTAAGTAAAGACCAGTGAGCGCGGCCACACTCGGGCGCGGCCGCTCACCGGTCGACCCCGCGCCCGACCAGACCGGGCGGTCAGAACGGCGGGTCGCGCCCGTCCTCAGGGTCGCGACGCGGCGCACCGGGCGTGCCGGCACCCAGGTTCGTGGTGGCACCGTCGCGCTCGCGCCGATACTGGTACCCGGCAGGCGTGGTCCACTCGAAGACCCCCGGTTCGATCTGGGTCACAGTGAAATCGCCGTGGGTCTTGAGGAGATGGTCGCGAGTGCACAACGGACCGAGGTTGGACACACCCGTCCGCCCACCTGAACCGAACGGGATCGTGTGGTCGAGCTGGCAATGGTCGGCCTGGTGCGAGCACCCGGGCCGCACGCAGGTCCCGTCTCTCGCCCGGACAAGTTCGGCCATCCCGGGTGGTGGCCGATAACGGGTCCTGCCGATGTCGAGCACCGTTCCGGTCACCGGGTCGGTGACGAGCCGCCGCCAGATTCCGCCGGCGGCGACCGCACGCGCGGTCGTCGGCGCGATCGGCCCGTAGCCAGCCAGGATGGGCACGTCGCTCCCCGCGATCGCGGCGCCAGACATCTCGCCCTCGTGCCGGTCCGGGAGCAGTTGGTCGAACGGGATCGTCACCTGGATATGTGGCCGGCGCCCACCGATCACGCCCAGCGGCGTGCCGGAGGGAGCCGGGCCGCCGTCAGTGGCAGGAGCGCTGGTCCCGTCAGCGACTACTCCACCAGCACCAGCACCAGCACCAGCACCAGCACCAGCACCAGCACCAGCGGATGGTCCAGCGCACCCGCACCCGCCGAATGTCCCGGTAGCCAGGGCCTGACTCCCCAGCCCGGTCAACGCATCGAACCGAAGCTGCTCAAGAGTGCGAGCATCCCCCTCATGCTTGGCGGCCCGCGCGGCGGACTCGAGCGCGACATCCAGGGCATGCACCTCGGTGGCCGGACCTTCGACGCGGAGGGAGGCGACGCCGTCAGGCAGGGCACGCGGGCGGGAGACGCGCCGCTCCGCCCGCCTCGCCCGCGCCCGCCCCTCCGCCTCAGCGGGGTCGACGGCGATCAGCGCCTTGGCCACGTCGGCGCGCACCTGGGCCGCGGTACGGCGTGGAGCCCGCTCGATCACCGCATCTTCGACCGCCATCGCGACCTGCCAGGGAACGCCCTCCACCCCGTCCGTGATCGCGGCCGCGCGCGTCTGATCGATCTGGCCAAGCGCAAGCGCCGAACCGGTACGGGTCAGGACCGTCTGCACAGCTCGACCCCGACGGACCAGCCGATGGCCTTCGCTCTTCGTGGTGCGCAGCCGCAGCGCGAGCTCGTCACCAGCCACTCCCACAGGACCGCGCGTGTGCTCGGCCAGCGCTCCGGGTTGCATCGATGGACGGTCGGCCAGGGCGGCCGCAGCGCGGAGGGCAACCTGGTGAGCATGCGCCTCGACCCGGCGGGCCGCGGCGACCATCTCCACCAACGCCGCGTCATCCGCCTCCTCGGCGTCGAGCAGATCCAGCCGGTCGAGGAGCGCACCGCCGGGCAGGCTGCTCGCGAGTTGTTCATGAAGCGGCCGACGTCGATGCGCAGCCCTCTCACCTGCAAGTCGGCGTTCGAGCGCAGTGGGGACCCACGAGCCGTCCGGCCCGCTCTTTTCGTCCACCACGACGTCGAACATGCGTTCTATGGTAGGTGGTGGTCGCGCGCCGCGCAACCGCTGTGGACAACTTTTCCCTGATGCATGCCCCCACCGTCTCAGGAGGGTCTGACATTCACCCCGCGAGCGCCTGCAGCGGCCCCCGCACGAAGTACAGGACGAACAGCACGGCGGTCACCCACATCAGCGGGTGCACCACGCGAGCCTTGCCGAGGGCCACCTTGATCACCACGTACGCGATGAAGCCCGCCCCCATCCCCGCGGTGATCGAGTAGGTGAACGGCATCAGCACGATGGTCAGGAACGCCGGGATGGCCACCTCACCGTTCTTCCAGTCCACGCCCGTCACCTGCGTCATCATCAGGAAGCCGACCACCACGAGTGCCGGTGTGGCTGCCTCGTAGGGCACCAGGTCCACCACCGGCGCGAGGAAGGTGGCGAGCAGGAACGCCACCCCGGTCACCACCGAGGCCAGGCCTGTGCGGGCACCGTCGCCCACACCGGCAGCGGACTCGATGTACGACGTGTTCGAGGAGACCGATCCCATGCCACCGGCGGCCGCGGCGATCGAGTCAACCACGAGGATGCGGCGGGTGCCCTGCGGGTTCCCCTCGGCGTCCAGCAGCTTCCCCTCGCTACCCACCGCCACCATCGTGCCCATCGTGTCGAAGAAGTCGGCGAGCAGCAGCGAGAAGACCAGCAGCACCATCGTGACCAGGCCGATCTTCTCCAGCGAACCGAGCAGGGAGAACTGCCCGAGCAGGGCGAAGTCCGGCATGCGCACCCAGGTGTCGGGCAGCTCCGGACTGTTCAGCCGCCATCCGTTCGGGTTCGGGGTACCGTCCTCGTTGAACGCACCGCCCACCTGCGCGATCGCCTCGATGACGATCGCGAGCACGGTGGCGCCGATGATCGCGATGAGGAGCGCCCCACGGACCTTGCGCAGGTGCAGCACGATCGCGGTGAGCAGCCCGATCACGAACACCAGTGCGGGCCAGCCGGCGAGCGATCCCGCGTTCCCGAGCTCGACCGGGGTGGCGAGCGACGCCGGGATCCGCACGATGCCCGCATCCACCAGACCGATGAAGGCGATGAACAGGCCGATCCCCACGCTGATCGCCGTGCGCAGCTCCTTCGGTACGGCGCGGAACACCGCCTCGCGGAAGCCGGTGAGCACCAGCAGCAGGATGATCAGCCCTTCGATCACCACCAGGCCCATCGCGTCGGGCCAGGTCATGTCCGGCAGCACGGCGATCGAGAAGGCCACGACGGCGTTCAGGCCTAGTCCCGCTGCCAGGGCCAGCGGGAAGTTGGCCACCAGGCCCATCAGGATCGACATGAGTCCTGCCACCAGCGCGGTGGCCGCCGCCACCCGGGCTACGGCGAGGCCTTCGTCGCCGCCGATGAAGGATCCACTCCCGTCGGCCACGGTGCCGATGATCAGCGGGTTCAGCACGATGATGTAGCTCATCGCGAAGAAGGTGACCAGCCCGCCGCGTACTTCGCGGCCGACGGTCGATCCCCGTGCGGAGATCTTGAAGAAGCGGTCCAGGACGCCAGGGGTCGCCGTCGTTGTCGACGAGGGGGTGCTCATGTGCCGTCATCTTGGCAGAACCTGAGGCGGCTGGGGAACGCACTAGGATCGATTCGTGCGTGACCACCCCCGGCAGGAGCTGCGACCAGCGAAGGTCAACGCGAAGGCGCTGTTCGTGATCGGCACGTCCGCATGGCTGCTCGGCCTGCTCACGCTCGGCGTGATGCACCTGGCTGAGCGCACCCCCGACGGACGCTACGCCTGGGTGTGCGTGGCGGGCATCGTGCTGGGCGCCGTCGGGTACTGGTGGGCACACAAGGTGCACCTGATCAACGATGAGGGAATGTCTGAATGAAGCTGCTACTGCCGAGCTCGATCCCCCTGTCCCTGGACGCGCCTGACGGTGTGCAGACGCATGTCTACGACATCAACGCGCCGATCCCGGCCGAGCACCGCGACGCCGAGGCCGTGGTGGTCTGGTCGAACCCGTCGGACCGTCTGGCCGCGATGGTCGACGAGCTGCCCCGGCTGCAGTGGATCCAGGCACTGATGGCCGGCACCGACAAGGTGGAGGAGGCGGGGTTCGGCAGCGACGTGGTGCTCTGCTCGGGTCGCGGGCTGCACGACGCACCGGTGGCCGAGCACACCCTCGCCCTGCTCCTGGCTGCTGCCCGGCGGTTGGACCACGCCGTGCTCGCCCAGACCGACTCGGCCTGGTATGCCTCCGACGACGCGCACCGGCCGTTCGGCGCGATCGAACGGTTCAGCACACTCACCGGCGCACACGTGGTGATCTGGGGCTTCGGCGGGATCGGCACCCGGCTGGCGGGCTACGTCTCCGCGCTGGGCGCACGCGTCACCGGGGTCGCCACCAGCGCCGGCGAGCGAGACGGGTATCCCGTGGTGACGGCGGCCGACCTGCCGACCGTGCTGCCCACTGCGGATGTGCTCGTCAACATCCTTCCGGCCACCCCGGCCACGGAGAAGGTGGTGGATGCCGAGATCCTGGGCATGCTCCCCGACCGGGCCTGGCTGGTGAACGTCGGGCGCGGAGCCACCGTGGACGAGAACGCACTGGTCGCGGCGTTGGAGGCGGGATCCGTTGCGGGAGCAGCGCTCGACGTATTCGCCACCGAGCCGCTCCCCGCCTCCTCGCCGCTGTGGAAGGCACCGAACACGATCATCACCCCGCACACGGCGGGCGGGCGCCCCGAGGCGCCCGAACGACTCATCGCCGCCAACCTCGGCCGGCTGCTCGCGGGCGACGATCTGCTCAACGTGGTGGCGCGCTGACGCTTCAGCACGTCAGGAGCGGCGCTCTCGATTCGCCTGCGTCGCTGGTCAGTCGCCCTAGTCGGTCGGCCCGGCGTCACAGAACAGCACCATCCGCCCCGGCGTCCCGATCCATGCCTGCCCGGCCGGAAGGTCGGTGCGCAGGCCGTGGGCAAGAACAGGCCAGCGCTGCCCATCGACCTCCACCCAACCGTCCTGGTCCAGTGCGGCTGCGGCGGCGGAGGGACCGAGCGTCAGCTCCCCCCGGCCGGCGGCCACCTGAGCCAGCGAGACACCGTCCTCGGCCGGGTACCGCCGCAACGCGTCCTGGCCGACCCCGGGAACGAGCCGCGCCGGCCCGACCCGGGCGTCCAGGCGCTGCAGCACGGCACCGGTGGCGATCGGTTCCAGGGACAGGCCCACGGTGATCGCTGCGCCACGCGTGCGTGCCACGTGCAGCCCGCGGCCGCTGAGCAACCCGTGCACCATGCCGGCCCCGATCTGCAGCACATCGCCCGGGGCAAGGCGCTGCTCGTGCAGGAACACGCTCAGCAACAGACCTGGATCGTCCCCGTGGTGCCGAGCGAGTTCGACCATCCGGCGTAGCACTGGCTCGTCACCGCACTGCGCGGCAGCCACGGCGGCACGGCGGGCGAGGGAGATCTGCGCTGTCCTCCCGGTGGCGAACAGCAGCCCAAGGGCGTACAGCAATGCCTCACCACGGTCCGGCCGCCGCAGCACGCTGATCACATCCGTCAGGCCGTGCACCCCGAGCCGATCCAGATTCGCCGCGATCTGTACCGGATCACGGAATCCGGCCAGCAATGTGCACTCGGTGGCAGCCACGACCCGCATTGGGCCGTCCTCCGGGCGTCGCAGCCCGAGCGGCAACGGATGATCGGCGTGCAGCCACCAGGAGCGGGCATCCGGATCGGGCATCGCCCGAGACCGCCGCCGGCTGCGGACCTCGCGCACAGATTCGGCGTGCACACTCATCTCGCACTCATCCCTGAGACGCCCCCTCGTCACCTGCCGATGTGATCGGTGTGACAGCGAGCATTGCGGGGCGAAACGAACACGACGTAGCCGCGGTGCAGCCGCTCGGTGAACTGTGCGGCGAGTCCTCAGCCCACCTCGTCAGCGGCAGCCAGCACCGCACCGTGCGCAGCAGCCCACACACCCAGCTCGGCCAGCCTCATCTCGGGCAGCCGGTGGAAGGTTGCCTCTCGACGTGCCCTCTCGAAGGCCGGGTGGACCGTCCAGGACGGCGAGCGTGCCACCCCTCCCCCGATCACGATCACCCCGGGGTCGAGCAGCGCGCTGACCTGCAGCAACGCACGCGCGAGGCCGTCGCTCGCCTGAGCGAGCACCGCCTGGGCAGCCTCGTCCCCCGCCTCCGCTGCCACGACGACGTCCCGCGCCGTGGGTGGATCGGCCCGGCTTGCGCTCTGCTCGACCCACCGCAGGCCCAGCTGCCCTCCGCCGATGAGGGTCTCCAAACACCCGGTCTGCCCGCAGGAGCACCGATGTGCCCCGGCGATCGCGACATGTCCGACCTCGCCGGCCCCTCCGTGGGCGCCCGCACGTACCTGGCCGCCGACGATATGAGCTCCAGCGATCCCCGTCCCGATGGCGATCACAAAGACATCGTCGGCGTCCCGGCCGGCCCCGAGGGTCGCTTCACCGACCGCCGTCGCAATGCCGTCCTGGACTGCCGATCCCGGAATCCCGACAGCCGCCGAGATCCGCTGTGCAGGCGCGGTGCCGTCCAGCCACGGCATGTTGACGCTGCGTCGGACCACGCCGGTCGCGGCATCGAACGTCCCAGCGACGGTCATGGCGAACCGGGCCACGGGCTGGTCGCCCACGAACCGGCGCACGTCCTGCACCAGCACGTCCAGGCCCGCGGTCGGCACCGACTCCCGGGCGAGGACGGGCCCGTCTCCCTCAGTCCCGTCCACGAGCAGCAGCTTCGTGTGCGTGCCGCCGTAGTCGATTCCCAGCAGGGCGTTCATGCCTCACCTCCCCTCAGTGCGGCAAGGATCTCGCCGGCCGCGCGCTCGTCGGTGGTCTCATAGCCGTTCCCGCCATCGGAGCCCAGTGCGAGCGCGAGCGCATCGTCCACCCGCCGTTTGGCAGAGGCGTGCACCGCGTCCACCCCGGTCGCCGCCACCTGCACTACGTTCACCGCGCTGATCCCGGCGCCGGCCATCACCTCGAGCGCCCCGTCAGCCCGACGGACCAGGCGGGTGAGCACGTCCAGCGCGTCCACCGCGCGCGCGGCGCCACCGGAGGTCAGCACCCGCCGCACCCCCAGCTCGAGCACCGCATCCAGCGCCCTGTCCAGGTCCACCAGCACGTCGAACGCGCGGTGAAAGGTGACCTCGGGCGCCACATCCTGCACGGCACGCACCAGGTCGGTATCGACGACGCCACCGCGCGTGCCACCCACGACGACGCCACTCGCCCCGGCAGCCATCGCCGCGCGCGCATCGGCCACGATGAGCCTGTGCTCCTCGGCGGCGTAGTCGAAGCCGCCCGCTCTGGGTCGGATCAACACATGCACGGGCGGTCCTGCGTCGGCCGCCGCCTCGATCAGACCGCGGGACGGCGTAAGCCCTCCCGTGGACAGTGCCGTGCACAGCTCGATCCGGTCTGCTCCGACGGCCCCCGCGACCCGGATTCCGGTGAGGTCCTGCACGGCCAGTTCGAACGCCGTCATGCGCCCGCTCCGCCTTGCACGCGCGCCCGAAGTTCGGGAGCCTCGACGAACTCGTCGAACGGGAACATCGGCCGCCGGATCCGGCGATGGCCGAGCCGGTGCAGGTCCTGATCCACCGGCCCCGGGGTCAGGGCGAGCGTCCACCCCTGCGCGATCTCGTACAACGTGGGCTCCAGGTAGCCGATCTTGGTCACGATGAGGTCCGCCTCGTGCGGGTCCAGCCCGAGCGCGGTGAAGTCCGCGGTCGCATGGAACGCCTTCCGGAACTCGGTGACGATCACCCGAACTCCCCGACGGCGATCACGGCGATCCGCCCAGCCGCCGGGTCCCCCTCATGCAGACCGTGCAGCACACCGCGCACGCGCACCGGAGGGCTGACCCGATCGTCCACCCTGGCCCCGACGGTCACGTCCACCGGGTCGCCGACCGCACTGCCGAACAGGTCATCGATGGCGCCGGCATCGAAGACCGACGCCACGTAGGTGAGCGGGGCGTCGGCCCCGACGAGATCGTCCCGTTGCAGCACACGGGTCAAGGTCCACGTCACGTCTCCCGAGCCACCGGCCCCCGGGTTGTCCCCCGAGTCGCTCACCAGGTACGGGCGCGCTTTCCCAGCAGCGCGGTGTGCCAGCGCAGCGTCGATCCCCTCGTCCAACGTGCCGGTCGGGCCGACGAAGTCGAACTGCCCGCGCACCCGCCAGAGCGCCTCAGCCAACCCTTCCGCCTCCCGGGCGACCACCCCTCGCTCCTCGCCTGTCACGATCACCGAGGCGTGGCATCGGGGCTCATCGGCCCAGGCGTACCCGATCCAGATGCTCGCATCAGTCACCCCGGGCAGCTCGGTCACCGCCGGGATGCGCGCGTACAGGCTCCGCGCGGGTTCGGACCTGGTAGAGGTCTGCTCGCCCGCGAGCAGGATCGGCACCGGCACCCAGGCCCGCACCGGCCGCTGGTCACGCCCGATCCAACGCAGCAGGTCCCGCGCCGAACGCTCTCGGGTCTCCCAGGCGTCCTCGTGCGGGGCCATCCGAAAACAGGTGGGCAGGTCCACGAGGCGGACGAGACGTTCAGTGATATTTCCGTGCAGGTCCATCGGCGCCGCCAGGAGCGGTTCCTGCCCGACGGCGTCCCGCACCGCCGCTACCAGGTCACCTTCAGCGTCGTCCATCCCTTCCACGCTCATCGCACCGTGGATGTCCAGGTACACCCCGTCCACCGGCCCCTCGGCCAGGGCCGCACGCAGCCCGGTGACGATCCGTTCCCGGAAGTCGGCGTACACGGGGGCCAGTACCTGCCCGCCCGGGATCGCCTTCGTGACGAAGACACCGATCCAGTCGGCGGCTTCCCGCAACGGCTGCCCCGGGGCCAGGAAGGGGTAGCGCCCCAGCACCTCGGGCCCCGTGAGCACCGGGAAGTCCCGGTAGTCGGCCCGGTGCGCGGCATAGGCGCTGGACTCGATACCGATCCCCACCACGGCGATGCGGGGGCGCTGGTCCATGCTCTCTCCTCTCATCGACCGGCGATCCCCGCCGTCGCAATGCCCTTGACCAGGTGCTTCTGCAGCAGGATTACGATGAGCGCGGTCGGCACCATTGAGATCACCGACGCAGCCATCTGCAGATCCCAGCGCGTACCGAACTGTCCGGCGAAGGTGGCGAGACCGATCGGGAGGGTGCCGAGGTACCCGTAGTCGTTCACCACGATCAGGGGCCACAGGTAACTGTTCCAGAACGAGATGAAGGTGAACACCGTCAGCACGGCCATCGCTGAACGGGACAGCGGCACGATGATCGTCAGGAATGTGCGCACGGCTCCCGCGCCATCGACTCGGGCTGCTTCCTCGAGCTCATAGGGGATTCCTCGCATGAACTGACGCAGTAAGAACGTGCCGAACGCCGTGAACGCGAACGGCAGGATCAGTGACTGTGGGGTGTTCACCCAGCCGAGCCACTGCATGAGCTGGAACATCGGTACCACCACCACCTCCTGCGGCACCATCAAGGTGGCCAGGAAGAGCAGAAAGACCACATCCCTGCCCCGCCACCGCAGTCGCCCGAAGGCATAACCCGAGGTGCTGGAGACGACGACCACCAAGATCGTGCCGGCGATGGCCACGAAGAACGAGTTGCCGATGTAGGTCCAGAAGGGGCCGAACTGGAAGACTTCGACAAAGTTGCTCCAGCGCACCTCGTCACCGATGAGCGTCGGTGGCACGGAGAAGATCTGGTCATTCGGCTTCAGCGCAGAAAACACGGCGTAGACCAATGGAACCGCGAATACGGCTGCAGCCAGGACCACGCACACGTGCGCGATGATTCCGCCTGGAGTGACCTGTCTGGCCCTCGTTGGTGCTGCGGTGGCGGTCTCAGACTTCATAGTGCACCCACTTTCGTTGGGCCTTGAACTGCAGCGCCGTGATCGCGATGATGATGGCGAAAAGGATCCATGCGGCGGCCGCGGCCAAGCCCATCTTCTGGAAGATGAACCCTTGGTTGTAGATGAACATCACGATGGGAAGCGTGGCGTTTCCTGGACCTCCTCCGGTGAGCAGTTGCGGCTGTGCAAACACCTGGAGGGAGGTGATCATCGTCATCACCGTGGTGAAGAAGATCGCCGGGGACAGCAGCGGCAGCATGATCCGGGTGAGCATGCGCCAACCCTTCGCACCGTCGATCCGGGCTGCCTCGAGCACCGGTTCCGGGAGCTGTTCCAGGGCGGCGCAGAAGATCAGCATGTTGTAGCCCATGCCCTGCCACACCGACATCACAATCACCATCACCATCGCCCACTGCGGGTGATTCAGGAAGCTGGGCAACTCGATGCCGAACCACGCGGTGCTGAGCCCGTTGAAGAGCCCGTTCGGCTGCAGCAGCATCTTCCACACCAGCACGTTCGCCACCATCGGGGTGACGACGGGGATGAAGAACAGCACCCGGAACGCAGCCCGGCCCTTGATCCTCGGACCGAGCAGCAGCGCCAGGGTGAGCGAGACCACGAGATTCAGCGGCACGAACCCGAGGGTGAAGATCGCGGTGTTGCGTAGCGCCGGCAGGAAGTCCGGGTGGCTGGTGAACAGGTCCGCATAGTTGCCCAGCCCCACGAAGGAGCGCGTGCCCCAGGCAGGCCAGTCGTACAGGCTCATCACGATCGAGAGGAGCACCGGCGCGATCGTGAACAGGCTCAAGCCCGCCAGGGCCGGGGAGATGAACCCCAGCGCCTGACGGGACTCGATCCGCCGCAACCTGCTCCGACTACGCTGCCCCAGCGGCGCTTCGGGTACAGAAGTGGCGGTCATGGCTCACTCGCCGAACTGCTGCTGCGTCTGCTCGAGCACGTCGGCGATGGTCGACTGCCCGGTGTACACGGTCACCAGGTTCGGCTGGAGCGCCTCGTTCACCTGCGCCCAATCATCGGTGGAGCGCTGCCCCTCGAGCCCGGTGAACACCGCCTCGAATGCGGCCCGCACCTCATCCCGCACGGCCTCGTCGAGGGATTCGAAGTACAGCGGCTGGGAGTCGACCCGGGCCGGGTAGCTGCGCCCGGACGAGGCGATCTGGTCCTGGGCGGTCTCCCCCACGAGGGAACCGAGCACCCGCAGGGCCTCCTCCGGGTTCTCACAGTCGGCGGAGATGCCGTAGCCGGAGCCGAGCACGAGGCCGAGGCGCTCACCGTCCTGACTGGGCATGTCCACCATGCCGGCGGAGAATCCCGCCTCGTTGTTGAGGTAACTCACCGCGTTCCAGGTGCCGTCCACCGCCATCGCGACGTTCCCGGCCTGGTACTCCTGCTCGCCCCAGCCGGTGTCCGAGGCAGACGGCGGAATGGAGCCGTACCCGTCGGCGGCGATGCTCGCGTACCACTCGGACGCGTCGACGAAGGCCGGGTTGGTCAGGTCGAGCGCACCCGATTCGTCCACCGGCTGCACGCCGGCGCGGGCGATCGGCAGGGCCATCCACTGGAACTCGCCCATCCCCATCCCGAAGGCGGTGCCATCGGCACCCAGCCCCTCGAGCGCGGCATCGAAATCGTCGAACGTCCACCCTGCCTGCGGTTCGTCGAGGCCAGCCTCAGCGAACCGGTCCTTGTTGTAGAAGACGAGCATCGCTGCCGCGTCGTAGGGCATGCCGTAGAGGGTGCCGTCGTAGCTCATGATGTCGAGCGCGCCGTCGGTGAAGTCGGCCGGGTCGATCCCGGCGATCTCCAACTCCTCCTCACCGAGCGGCAGGAACGCCTCGTGGTATCCGGACAGACGCTGGCCGTTCATCGACGTCACGCAGGCGACGTTGCCGGAGGCGAGGTTGGTGGTGAGCTTGGTGAAGTAGTCGTTCCACGGGGCGTGCTGGAGGCTGATGTCCAGGTCAGGGTTCTCCTCTTGAGCGATCGCGAGCTGCGCCTCGAGGTCAGCGATGTCGTCCTCGCTGCCGGCCCACATGTCCCACACGATCGAGGTGGTGGCACTGTCGCCGTCACCGCCTGATCCTCCGCTACTTCCCGACGGCGTCCCGCACGCGGCGAGCGCTACTGCACTTCCAGCGGCCGTCAGGGCCGCAAGAGACCTGGTGATCTTCATTGTTCGTCCAATCTCTCGGGGGATTTTCATGCGTCCGGGGCGAGGAAGAGCTCGATCACGGGGATCGCTACCTCGGGCCGGACGGTGGGCAGGTGAAGGGTCAGGGTGCCGGCGGGCTGCCCGCCGGGTTCGGTGTTCCATGCCTGCTGGTCCGGTGCGCTCTGGCTGGTACGGATCTGCGACCCGTCGTGCAGCAGCCGCGCGAACTTCACCTTGTCGGCCAGGTCGCGCAGGTGGACGTGTCCGAACGGCCACACCAGCAGGTGCAGGTAGAGGCGGTTCTCCCGTCGGGTCAGGACGGTTCCCGATGGTGCGTCGTAGGCTGCAGCACCGGCGCCGATCACGGACTGGGAGTGCAGCCGCATCCACTCCCCGATGGCCGTCAGCGACGTCTCGTCGCGGGGGGCGACCGCTCCGCGGCCGTCAGGGCCGATGTTGAGCAGCAGGTTCCCGTTCTTGGAGACGGTGTCCACCAGCATCCGCAGCAACAGGTCCGGGGACTTGATGTCGAGGTTGTCCCGGTCGTAGCCCCAGGCGCCGTTCAGGGTCTGGCAGGCTTCCCACATCACTTCGGCGCCATCAACGATCATGGGCTCGTCCGGCTGGTACTGCTCAGGAGTGACCAGATCACCGGGGATCCACAGGCGGTCGTTGACGATGATGTCCGGCTGCAGCTCGCGGGTCATCGCGAGGAGCCCTTCGGAGTCCCAGTCCTGCGGACCCTTGCCCGCCCAGCCGTCGCGGTCGTCGACGTAGGTGAAGTCGTAGAACAGGTAGTCGATCTGCCCGTAGTTGGTGAGCAGCTCGCGGACCTGACCGTGCAGGTACTCGCGGTAGCGCGCCATGTCGCGCCCCTCGTTGAGCGCGCTGGCGTCCTCGCGGTCGCGCAACGGGTGGTGGTAGTCGATCGTGAAGTCCGGGTGGTGCCAGTCGATGAGGGAGAAGTACAGGCCCACGCGCAAACCCTCGGCCCGGAACGCCTCGACGTACTCGCGCACGATGTCCCGGCCGAATGCGGTGACCGAGCTGTAGTCCGAGAGCGCGGTGTCGAACATCGCGAAGCCCTCGTGGTGCTTGGCGGTGAGCACCGCGTAGCGCATCCCGGCCTGCTTCGCCGCGCGCGCCACCTCAGCAGCGTCGAACTGGTCGGGGTCGAAGAACTCGGCGTTCTTCTCGTAGTCCTCCGGTGCGGTGCGCTCGTGCGTCATCACCCACTCGTGCCGACCCAAGGTGCTGTACAGCCCGAAGTGGATGAAGAGGCCGAACCGGTCGTGGGTGAACCAGTCGTGCGGGTGGGTCATCTCGTTGCTCCTTGCCCGATGAGACGTCTGAGGGCGTCGGTGCCGCTCGCACTTCATACGGTATCCGGACGATCTTCTTTCTGTCCAGGTAGAAAGTGTCACAACAAAGTTACTTCTATTCCGCAAGAAGTGGCAGAATGGACGCAGCACCATCAGCGATGTAAGGAGCGTCCATGGCCCGCCCTGCGGCTACCGCGTCCACCCGGGACCGGATCCTGATGCTGATCGGCTCCGGGCGCGCCCGGAGCCGCGGCGATCTGGCCGACGCTCTCGGCAGCTCACCGTCCACCGTCTCTCAGCACGTGCAGGCGCTGATCAACGCCGGTCTGATCGAAGAGGGTGAGGCACGCGAGTCCAGCGGGGGTCGCAAACCGCGGGAGCTGCGCCTCGTCGACGGTGACGAGCACATGGGCGTGATCGACCTCGGTGGACGGCACGCGCGCCTCGGGGTGGTCCGTCGTGGTGGCACGATCGTCGCGACCCGGGAGGTGCCGGTCGACCTGCGCCAGGGTGCTCCTGCCGTGCTCGCGGCGGTCGGGGACGGCGTGCAGCAACTGCTCGCCGAGGCCCACGTCGACGGCCGGCTCATCGGGACCGGGATCGCCCTGCCAGGCCCGGTCGACGTGCTCCGACGCGCCGTGGAGAGCCCCTCCCGGATGCCCGGGTGGCAGGGGCACGACATCGGCGCGCTGCTCGAGGAGACGATGGGCGTACCCGCCGTGGTGGAGAACGATGCGAATGCGATGGCGCTCGGCGAGCACTTCGACCGCGCGCACCCCGTGCGGCACTCGGTGACGGTGAAGGCCGGCACAGCGATCGGCGCGGGCGTGGTGGTCGATGGCCAGGTGTACCGGGGCGCCGGCGGCGTGGCCGGCGACATCACGCACACCCGGGTGAGCGCAGCCGGGGAGACCCCCTGCTCGTGCGGCAACCGCGGTTGTCTGGAAACAGTCGCTTCAGGCGCGGCCCTGGCCGGCCTGCTCGCCGGCCAGGGATACCCCGTCGAGACCACAGCGGACGTCCTCGCCCTGGTGCGTGACGCGGACCCAGTCGCCACCACCTTGGCGCGCACGGCCGGACGACACCTGGGAGAGGTGCTGTGCGCCGTCGTGAACTTCTTCAACCCGGGAGCGGTGTACCTGGGCGGAGCGCTGGCTACGCTCGAACCGTTCGTCTCGGCGATCCGCAGTCAGATCTACGAAGGTGCGCACCCGATGATGACGCGAGCGTTGGTGATCGAGCCCTCCCGGCTCGGGGCGGACGCCAACCTGGCGGGGGTGGCACGGATCCTGGACGAGACGCTCTTCGAGCGCGCCGGCTGATCACCCACGGGTGGGATCGTCGATGCGGATCTGAGCCGAGCGTGCCCGGGCGAGCGCCGTACGCAGCACCACCAGGCGCGGGTCCGGCAGGTCGTACAACTCGCGGCGCGGCAGTTCCGGGAGAGCGCGCTGCCCGGTGCGGGTCGGAAGCTCGTCCAGCACAGCGGTCGCCAGCGCCCGGTCCCCACCGAGGACCACCCCATCCGGGCGCTCCGGCAGCAGCGCCGCTGCCGCCTCGGCCACATGCAGTACCAGGGCGTCGGCCTGGTTCCCCCGACGGCGGGCGAAGCGTTGCTGGGACCAGCCGCCGGCCGCCGTCCGGGACTGCACGTACCGTCGTCCGGTGCGGTGAGCGGTCAGCTCGTCCCCGCGTGCCGCGCCCACGGTCCAGCCGCCGCGACGTACCAGGATCAGCGAGAGAGCGTGCGGGCCGCGAGCCCAGTCCCGCATCGCCTCCACCTGGTCCGGAGGCTCCGTCGGCCAGGCAGTGATCCGCGCTGTGGCACCATCCGGGGCCTGCAGGCGTAGCGCATTCCCGACGGCGTCAGTCACCGTGCCGGGGTGCTGGTCGCTGAACCGGGTGAGCCAGCCGGGCAGTCGGGAGGCAGCCACTTCGATCCGACGTTCCACACCGTCATCGTGACAGACGGATGATGTCACTCCAGCAGGCCGGCCCGACGGCGGGTGGTCCGGTTTGCGTGCACGCTCCACCGAGGCACCCAGCGCGCCAGTGCGAGCACAGCGAGCACGCCGAGCCCACCGGTGGCACCGATCCCGGCGGCCAACGACCCGAGCGCTGCGCCGGCGGAGACCACCAACGGTCCGGCCGCCATGCCGGCATCACCGTAGAGCCGCCAGATGCCGAGGAACTGGGCCCTGGCATGCTCGGGTGCGGCATCTGCACCGAGTGTCATCAGCACTCCAGAACCGATGCCGTTGCCGAGGCCGAGCACGACGGCCACGATGCTCACCGCCACGAGCCCTTCGGTGAGTGGCAAGACCGCCATCGCACCGGCGGTAACCGCCATGGACGGGATCGCGATCCACAACCGTCCCATCCGGTCCATCACCTTGCCGGCCGGGTAGAACAGCAGCATGTCGACCCCGCCGGCCACACCGAACACCACGCTGGTGGTCGCCGGTGCATAGCCGAGGCTCTCGGTCCACAGCGGGAGAACGGTCTGCCGCGCGCCGCGGATCGAACCCACGAGGATCACCGCGATGCCCAGCGTGGTGAAGACCGGTCGCAGGTCACGAAAGACCGACCACGTGGAGACCCGTGCCCGCGCAGGCCGCACCGGCTGAGTCCGTGACACGCGTTCTCGCGCGGCCGGTCCCGCCCACCAGACGACCACGGCCGAGAGCAAGGAGGTGGCGGCGCCGAGCCAGTACGACGGGCCGGCATCGCCACGACCCAGCACCAGGGCTGCACCCAGGAACGGACCCAAGAACGTCCCGATCCGACCCACCCCACCGAGCGAGGCGAGGGCACGTGCCCGGCGCATCGGGGAGATGACCTCGGTGAGATAGGTCTGGCGGGCGAGCCCATACACGGCAGCGGTCGCCCCGACCACCGTGACAGCGACCCCGAGAACCCACAGGTTCGGCGCCAGGGCGCACGTGGCGAGCGCCGCCATCGCAAGGAGGGAGGATCCGATCATCGCTGGCCGCTCGCCGAATCGTGCGGCGATGGCCCCGGCAGGGACATCAGCGAGGATGTGCCCGATCGGCACCAGGGCTGCGACCAGGGCCGCGGTCGCTGGGCTCGCACCCAAGCCGATCGCACTGACGGCGATCATCGGCGTCATCGCGCCGACACCGACGCTGAACAGTAGTGCGGGGAGGTACACACCTCGAAGGAGAGGGCGCAACGAGTCACCAGCAGGTGTGCTCATGCAGAGGTGGTCCTCCTGGCTGTGTTCTGCCGGCTCGCGAGGGACAAGGGTCAGCCGGTGGCGCGGATTCGCGCCACCGGCTGGTCAGTCAAGACTCAGATGAGTTCTTCGTCGCCGCCGCCCTGGACAGACTGCTGGGGCGGAGTGCTGATCAACTCCTCGTCACCGCCGCCGCCCTCGGAGGACTGCTGAGGCGGGGTACTGATGAGTTCCTCGTCACCGCCGTCCCCTCCACCCAGAATGGTCACGGTTCCGGCTGAGACCACACCGGACGCGGCAGGTGCGCCGATCAGTAGCGCGACGGCTGCAAAGCCCGCCACCACGGCTCCGCGCGCGCGAATCGAAATCGACTTCATGGCATGTCCCTCTCCTCGGATGCGCCGGACCCCGTCGACCCTGCGCCATACCAGAGTATCGAACGACTGTCACGGCCGCCGGTGGGGACTACTCCGCCGTGGTCTCGCTCCCGGCGTCGGCGTCGCTCGCGCCAGTTGACGCATCGTCCGTCGCACCCTCGGTGGTCACGACGTCCACGCCCTGCTCGTCCACGACCAGATCGCTCTGCGTCCACTCGTGCGCCTGCGGGGCGACGTCCGTCTCGGAGTGCGCACCGCAGCCGTGGTCGAGGGAGACCACCTTGCCGTCGTCAGGCGACCACTCGTTCGCGCAGACGCCGAAGAGCTGACCGAGGGACCCGCCCAGCGGGACCACGAAGCCGCAGGCGGCGCAGGACTCGTCCGAGGCACGTGCGCCGGCGGACTCGGGGCCACGCGACCCGGAGTACCAGCGCGATGCGGCAGCATCGAGGGCCTTGGCGTTCATCACACGGTCGCGGCCCAGGCCCAGCTCGACGATCGCGAGCCGGTCCTGCTCGGGGTCTCCGCTGGCCACATAGCCGCGCTCGAGGCGCTCATCGTCGGCCACGTGCGGGAGTCGATCGGTGGGGCTGAGGTCCCCCGGGGAGAGTCGTTCCGCCCACGGAAGCCATGCCGGGGCCAGGATGGCTCCCTCGCCCGGGAGGAGACCGCTCTCGCAGACCGTGGCGGTGCGGGACCTCGGCGCCCGGGAAAGGGTCGCGTACCAGCGCCATCCGCGGTACCCGGGCATGGTCGCCTCGAACCAATGGATACCGAGTCGTTCGGACTCGACCTCGAACCCGAGGTGCTCGCCCACGCCGTCAGCGGTCTCGGTGAGCGCGGTCCGCGCCAGCTCGACGGCTCCTTCGAGCACGGCGTCCTTCGTCACGCGGCGGGTCGAGCCGGTCGAGCCGGCGCCTGGGGTGAAGGTAGGTGTGGTCATACTCTCCGCCTCACGCGTCGAACTCGTCGGCCACGGCACGCAGCACCTTGGCCAGTCGGGCGGCTTCGGCCTTCTCCGGGTATCGGCCCGAACGCAGCCGGCCACCCGCGTGGTCCAGCGACTTGATGAGGTCCTCCACGATCGTGGCCATCTCATCCGCAGGGCGACGGCGCGCCCGCACCACCGAAGGCACGGGGTCCAGCAGCGTCACCGAGAGCGCCTGCGGCCCCCGCCGCCCGTCTGCCACGCCGAACTCCACCCTGCTCCCCTTGCGCGGGGCAGCGGCGTCCGCGGGCAGCGCGGAGGCATGCAGGAATACCTCTTGGCCGTCGTCGGCGGCGATGAAGCCGAAGCCGCGGTCGGCGTCGTAGTACTTGACCTTGCCGGTAGGCACGGGGATCTTCCTGACTCTTGATGGGATCGAACGCATGGGTACGCCGAGCGCACCCATGAGGCTCAAGTTTACCGGTCGCAGCGGCACACCCACGACCGCTTTTCGCCATCGCGGTCCGTACTGGCTGCACCGCTCGCGAGGGCAGCCGGTATCCACCGGACCACTAAGATGGTGCGGATGCCCTCAGGTGCTGCCAGTCCCCCGCCCGACCTCGCCGAGGTCCTGCGGGAATGGGACGACGATCGGCTCGCGTCGCTGCTGCGCCGCCGGCCCGATCTCGCTACCCCTCCGCCGACGTCGATCACCGCTCTGGCCAGCCGTGCCGGAGCACGAGGCTCCGTGGCGCGCGCGCTCGCAGACCTCGATGCGCCCACGGTGGCTGCCGTGGAGGCGGTGGTGTTGTTGCACCAAGGCCGGCGATGCCGACCGGCGGACCTCGAGCACGCGCTCGGCGCGCCCGTCGGCCCGCTCGTGAGGCTTCTGCTGGACCTCGCCCTGCTGCTCGACGTCGACGGTTCGCTGGTGCCGGTCCCGATGGTCGCCGACGTGGTCGGGCCGTCGCCATTGGGGCTCGGGCCGACTCTGGCCGAGCTCGGGGTGGCAACCGATGCGGGCTGGCCGACGACCGCCCGCGCGCTGACCACGGTGATGTCCGATGCTCCCGAGAGCGCTCGGCGAATGCTGGATGCCCTCACCTGGGGTCCGCCCGTGGGGACGGTGGCGCATGACATCCCCGCCGGGGCACGCTGGCTGCTGGACTCCCCCGTGCTGCACCGTCGCACCGGGACCGAACTCGTTCTGCCCCGCGAGGTCGGCATTGCGGCGCGCGGCGGACGGCTGGTCCGCGAGCTTCCTCTCTCCCCGCCCTTGCCGGACACCGCCTATCGGAGGCCGGAGTCGGTCGCTGCCGAGTCGGTGCGCACCGCCGAGGACACGCTGGCCCGGCTGAGCGCAGTGATCGAGGCGTGGGGCCGCAACCCTGCCCGCGTACTCCGCGCCGGTGGCGTCGCCGTGCGGGACCTCCGACAGCTGAGCGCTCAGGCGCAGATGACCGCTGCGGAGGCCACGTTCACTGCGGAGTTGGCTGCCCGGCTCGGCCTCATCGGCCGGCTGCACGACGACGACGGCTCGTCCTGGGCTCCGACGCCCGAGGCTGACCTGTGGCCCACGAGCGACATCTCGGCGCGATGGGCCGAGATGTCCCAAGCGTGGCTGACCTGGCGCCGCGCACCGTGGCTGGCCGGCACCCGAACGGACAAGGGAGCGCTGCGGGCCACCCTGGGCCCAGACCTGGACCGAACCTGGGCCCCCACGTTGCGCCGTCGGGTGCTCGCTACTCTGGCCGCGTGGCCACCAGCCAGCGCGCCCGAAGCAGGTCAGGTGCGGGACCGACTCACCTGGTTCAGCGCCCGCTCGGTCCCGCCGGAGTCGGCGGTGGCCGCGGTTCTCGACGAGGCGGCTGCCCTCGGGTTGACCGGCGCGGGCGCTCTGACCGACGCCGCGCGTACCCTGCTCACCGAGCATGGGCACGCCCAGGGCGGCATCGACTTCGAACGCCCGACCGACGCGTCGGGAACCATCCTGCCGGAACGCTCTCCCCAGCGGGAGCGGGAGGCGACCACACGCATCGGTGCGGCCTTTGCCGCGTCCCTGCCACCCGCCGTCGAGGACCTGATCGTGCAGGGCGACCTGACCGGAATCGTCCCCGGACGACCAGGACCAGCGTTGGCCGCGCTCCTGGCGGAGGCGGCGGAGGTGGAGAGCCGAGGGGCCGCCGTCACGGTGCGCTTCACGACGGCGTCCGTGCGCCGGGCGCTCGAGGCAGGCACGAGCGCTGAGGGCCTGCTGGAGCGGCTACGCGCGGCCTCCCGGGCACCCCTGCCCCAACCGCTGGAATACCTGGTGCGGGATTCGGCGCGTACGCACGGGCAGGTGCGGGTCGGGTCGGCCCGGTCCTACCTGCGGGTGGACGACCCGGCGACCGTGGCGTCGCTGGTGGCCGATCCCCGGCTCGCCACGCTGGGCCTGCGTTCGATCGCACCCACGGCGATCATTTCCCGGGCGGACCCGAGTGAGCTGCTCGAGACGCTCCGGGAAGCCGGGGCCGCTCCGGTGCTGGAAGGGCCGGACGGGTCGGTGATCACGGTGCCCAGCCCGCGTGCCCGCGCCGCGCGAGCTGCCCAGCCCGCCGCGGCAGACGACCAGCCCCGTGCATCGGTCGCCGACGTGGTGGCGCACATGCGCAGCGGGGAGGACCGTGCACGGCGGCTGCTCAGCGAGCGTGCCGCGCAGGACGCTGCACCCGTGGAGACCTTGGAGGCGTTGCGCCTGGCGGCGAAGGCCGGCACCGAGGTGGAACTGGTGGTGGCAGGGGCGCATGGTGGGGCGCAGACCCGGGTGGTGCGGCCATTGACCGTGGACGACGGACGGGTCCGGGTGGTGGACGTGCGCCGGGACGCCGAGATCACGGTGGCCCCGCACCGGATCGTGGCGGTGCGACCGGTGCAGAGGGGTAGCGCCGAGCCAGTGGACTGACCGATCTCAACGGAGGTCAACTACAGCGCCCGCGTCACACTCGGCGCCGCCGTCGCACGCTGGTCGTGCGACGGCGGCGGGAGGTCAGCGTCGGGCCAGCGCGACGGCAGCAGGCCCCTCGGCCAGGCCTTTGACCCGCAGCACCGTGCCGTCGGCCGTCTGTTCGACCGTGGTGTCCCCCGACAGGACGCGTGAGCGCTCGACGTCAACGCCGTCACTGTCGAGCAGGTGGTCACCCACGGTGTCGACGAAGGTGATGCGCTCGGTCGGCGTCCACCACTGCCGCGACCATGCGGTGCCCTCGTCCGCGGGCGCCTGGATGCGCTCGACCACCTCGGCGGGCCCGGCAAACGGCTCTCGCCAACTGCCGAATCCCTCGAGGGATGCCCGCTGCATCGGAGGGATCAGCCCTTCCGCGGTCGGTCCGACGTTGACCAGCAGCCGGCCGCCCTTGGAGACGACGTCCACCCAGTGCTTGGCGAGACCAGCTGCGTCGAGCGAGTGCTCCGCAGTCTCGAGCCGGTTGTACCCGAACGACCAGCCCAGGCCACGGTTGTTCTCCCACACTTCCTTGGCCTCGTTCTCGCTCATGGCCGAGTACTCGGTGGTGGCGACGTCGTAGTACGTGTCACCCCAGCGATCGTTCACCACACCGTCGGGGTTCGAGGCGAAGTAGTCGACGAAGAGCTGATGCAGGCCGCCCGGTCCGGTGAATTTGCCCTCGTCCGGCCACTCGATGTCGTTCCACAGCACGTCGGGGCGGTATCGGTCGATCAGATCCTGGACGTGCGCGAGCGCGTAGCGGTGGTACTCCAGGTCGCGCGGGCGCAGCGAGTGGACATCGGTGCCGGAGCGGTGCGGCGGGAAGTCTGTGATCGACCAGTCCAGGCCTCCCGAGTAGTAGACCCCGAACCGGAGCCCCTCGGCACGCACGGCGTCCGCGATCGCCCCGACGAGGTCGCGCCTCGGTCCGCGATGGACCGTGTTGCGCTCCCCGGTCCCGGGTGCGTCCCACAGCGCGATGCCGTCGTGGTGCTTTGTCGTCGGGACGACGTAGGCCGCGCCGACACGTTCGAACAGCCTCGCCCAGTCGGCCGGGTCGAACTTGTCCGCGGTCCAACGGTCGAGGAAATCGTCGTACGGGGCGTCGCCGTACTCGCTGACCTGATGCTGCTGGGCAGGGCTGCCGTCGATGCGGATGGTGTTGAGGTACCACTCCGCGTAGGGGTTGTGCGCGAACCAGGTGTCGTCGTCGGCGATCTCGCCAAGGGCGCCGATCGGCTCCGCCCATGCGGGGACCGAGTAGGCACCCCAGTGGATGAAGATCCCGAGCTTGGCGCGGGCGAACCAGGCGGGCAGCGGCCGCTGCAAGTCGGTCCAGGTGATGTCGGTCATGAGACTCTTTCGTCGGTCGGATGGAGTGGGGTGCTCACGGCAGCGGTCAATCCCCCTGCCGTGGGTCGTTCCTGCGGTGGAGGGTCAGCGCCCCCCGAGCCCGGACAGCGCGATCCCTCGAACCAGGTGACGCTGCAGGAGGATGACGATCGCGGCGGTAGGCAGCATCGAGATCGCGGCGGCCGCCATCAGCAATTGCCATTGATTTCCCTGCTGGCCCAAGAAACTGTTGAGCCCGATCGGAACGGTGGCCATCTCCTGGCTGGAGATGATGATGAGCGGCCAGAGGAAGCTGTTCCAATAGGTGATGAACGTGAAGACGGCGAGCACCGCGATCGCCGGCCGAGCGATCGGCGTGATGATGCGCAGCAGCGTCTGCAGGCGAGAGGCGCCGTCGATCAACGCGGCATCCTCCAGCTCCCGCGGCACCGACAGGAAGAACTGCCGGAGCAGGAAGGTTCCGAAGGCGGTGAAGGCCCACGGAAGGATCAACGCCTGGTAGCTGTCCTGCCAACCGAGCTCCTGCATGAGGATGAACATCGGGATGACGAGAACCTCCTGGGGAACCAGCAGGGTGACCAGGTAGAGCGCGAAGAGCGCGCCTCGGCCACGGAACGTCAACCGGGCGAACGAGTACGCCGCGAACACGCTCGTCACGCACACGAGCAGCGTCCCCAGCACCGAGACGATGATGCCGTTGAGCATGAAGCGTCCGAACGGCACGAACGTCCATGCCTCCGCGAAGTTCTGCCACCGCAGCTCGCTGCCCACCAGCGATGGCGGTGAGGCGAACACCTCGCTGCCGGGTTTCAGCGCCGTCGCCAGCATCCAGATGAACGGCAGCATGAAGACGACGAGGACGATCGTCAGCAGCGTCTGGGAGAGCACCGCTCGTGCACGTCGACCCCGTGGCGTCCGTCTGCTATGCGCCACTACGACCGGGACGTGTGCCTCACTCATAGTGCACCCACTTGCGCTGGCCGACGAACTGCACGGCCGTGATCATGGCGATGAGCAGGAAGAGCACCGTCGCCACGGCGGAGGCGGTTCCCAGATCGAAGAGCTCGAACCCGCGCTGGTAGAGGTACATGACGACCGTGGTCGTGGCCACCCCTGGTCCACCGCCCGTGAGCACGTAGGGCTGCGCGAACACTTGAAAAGCGGTGATCAGCGTCATCACGGTCGCGAAGAAGATCGACGGGGACAGCATCGGCACGGTGATCCGGATGAACCTGTGCACGGCGGTCGCGCCGTCGAGCGCGGCAGCCTCGTACAGCTGCTCGGGGATAGCGTCGAGCCCTGCCGAGAACACCAGCATGTTGTAGCCGAACCCCTGCCACACCGACATCGCCACGACCACGGCCATCGCGCTCGACTCACTGCCGAGCGGGTTGAACTGGGCAACTCCGAACAGCGCGGCGATCTCGTGACCGATGCCGTCGGGCTGCAGCAGCAGCCGCCACACCAAGGCGTTCGCCACGATCGGGGTCACGGTGGGTAGGAAGAACATCAGGCGGTAGAAGCCCCGGCCCCGGATTCGCGGTGATATCCACACCGCCAGCCCAAGGGCGAGCACGAAGTTCAGCGGCACGTACCACGCGACGAAGATCAGGGTGTTGCCCACCGACTGCCAGAAGATCGGGTCGGTGGTGAAGATCGTCACGAAGTTGGTGAGTCCCGTGAAGCTTCGCTCCCCGATCACCGGCCACGCGAAGAACGCGATCACCACGGAGGCGACGATCGGTCCGAGGGTGAACATCGCGAACCCCAGACCGCTCGGCGCCAGGAAGGCGAGAGCGGTCCGGGCATCACGGCGCCGCCGCGAACGACGAGGGCGCGTAGGGGGCGGCGTCGTCCCCACGGCCGATGTGGAGGTCACTGCTGTGCGCCCGCCTCGGTCTGGGACTGGACGGTCCCGAGGAAGTCCTCGGCGGTCATGTCGCCGTTGAACGAACTCACCGCGTACTGGTTGAACAGCGAGTTCACCTGGGTGAAGTTCACGGTCGAGCGGAGAGCCTGTCCGCCTTCGCTCGACGCGGCCAGGGCGCCCTCAGCGACCTGAAACGCACCCTGGAAGTAGGCGGGCTGCTCAGCGATCCGTGCCGGATAGGCTCGCCCCATCTCGGCGAGCACCGTCTGGGCCTCCGGACCCGTCAGCACCGAGATGGCCCGTAGTGCCTCCTCCGGATATTCGCACGAAGCGCTGACACCGTACCCGGAACCGGCGACCGGGGTGGCCGAACCCTGGGGCCCGGCTGGCATGACGGCGACACCGAGCTCGAACGAGACCTGCTCGGTCACGTAGGCAATCTGCCATGGACCGTCGACCACCATGGCTGCATCGCCGGAGACGAAGGAGTTGAGCGCGTTGTAGTTGTCGCTCGTCGCAGCAAGAGGCGGCGCGTGGCCGTCCGCAATCAGTTGCTGCAGGAACTCGACCGCCTCGACGAGGGCGGGGTCATCGAGCTGCAGAGAGCCATCCTCCGCGACACCCTGCTCGCCACCGAGGGTCAGCGACCAGGCGTTCGTCACGTCGTAGTTCGGCGTGACCGCGAAGCCGTGACCGTCGTCGGCGGACAGATCGGCCGCAGCGGAGGAGAAGTCCTCGACCGTCCAACCGTTCGCCGGCTCGACGACGTCCGCGGCAGCGAAGGCATCCGCGTTGTAGAAGACCACCAGAGGGCCGACGTCGTACGGCACCGCGTACTGCACGTTCTCAACCTGGGTCCCTTCGACGATCGCGTCATCGAATTCGGACAGGTCGATCCCGGCGGTGTCGAGGGCCGAGTCCTCCAGCGGCAGCAACAGACTGCTGATGCTGCTGGTGCGCGGCGACTGCACACCGAGGATGCAGGCCTCGGTGCCACCACTGGCCTGGGCGGCCAGCCGAGTCCAATAGTCGTTGAACGGCGCCGTCTGCAGCTCGATCGAGAGGTCAGGGTGCTCCTCCTCTACGAGGTCGATCAATGTCTGCAGCGCCTCGGTCTCCGGCGTCGACCCCGCCCACATCGAGAAGGTCAGGGAGGTCGTCACATCGTCGTCGTCCCCGCCGGAGCAGGCGCTCAGGCCCAGCGTGCCCACGAGAACTGCTGCTGAGATTCGTGCGTATCGTTTCATCTCATCCTCTTCTTCGAAGAATGGTCCGGACCCGGGCGGCAGATCCAAGGAACCGCCGGGCCGAGATTGCCGATGGGCTGTCCTGGTGCTCAGATCACCGTATTTGCAATGGTTGTAGACCATAGGTGACAGACCATGAGTTGTCTAGGAGTCGTCGTGAAGCGATGGTTCGTCACCCAGATTCTCAGAGCGTAACGTTTCGCTCTGTAGGGTGGTCGCACCAGCCTGTACCGACCGCAGAGCGCTGCATGCGGCCACACGATTGGAGGGGCGAGGTGTCGACATACAAGGACCTGCAGCGACTCACCGGGCTGTCGTTGGCCACGATCTCGAAGTACTACAACGGGCGATCGGTGCTCGCGGCGAACGCGCGCGCGATCGAGGAGGCCGCGGCGACACTGGACTTCCGGCCGAACACGATCGCGCGCAATCTGAGGTCGGGCCGCTCGCGCACGGTGGGGGTGCTGCTCCCCGACCTGAACAGCTCGTTCTACCTGTCGATCCTCGCGGGTATTGAGCTTCGTCTGCGTCAGCGGGGCGTGAGCATGCTCATCTGCGCAGACCATTCTGCGGAAGGAGGCGTCGGGGACGCGGTCCGGGAACTCGCCGGCCGGATGGTCGACGGCGTCATCACGGTGCCGACGGAGCGAGCAGCGCCAGGTCTGCGGGAGCTCGTCGCGCGGGGGACGCCCATCGTGATGATGGACTGGATCGTCGAAGGCCTCGAGGCCGACGCAGTCATTCTCGACAACCAACACGCCGGCGCGATGGCCATCCAGCAGTTGATCGACCGGGGCCATCGCGATATCGCCTACATCGGTGGGAACGGCTCGCCGACCCTGATCGCGCGCGGAGAAGGCGTCCGGGCACAGCTGGCGCTCCGCGGCCGGCCGGTCCGGGAGGAGTATCTCGCCGCACCGGATCTCTCGGTCGAGGGCGCCCGTGCCGCGATGCAACGCTTCCTGATGCTGGAGGACCGGCCCACGGCCGTCTTCTGCGCCACCGACCTGTTGAGCGTCGGAGCACTCATCGCCCTCAACGAGTCCGGCCTGCGGGTTCCGCAAGATATGTCCTTCATCGGGTTCGACATGTCGAGCCTC
Organism: Ruania alba; assembly: GCF_900105765.1. Taxonomy (NCBI): domain Bacteria; kingdom Bacillati; phylum Actinomycetota; class Actinomycetes; order Micrococcales; family Ruaniaceae; genus Ruania; species Ruania alba. The sequence goes on along the minus strand of NZ_FNTX01000002.1, from coordinate 1,762,675 downwards.
GCTCGGTTGACCACACCCGCCCTCGACACCATCTCCCAACGAATCGACGAAATCGCGAGCACCGCCGCAGACCTCATGCTCGCTCGGCTCGGACCGCATCCCTCGCGCGACCCGATCACGGTGACGATGTCCGCGGACTATCACGCCGGTGGTTCGGTGGCAACGCTGCGGGAGCGAGAGTCGGTCTAATCCATTCCAGACTCTCCGTGCCGATCAGAGCAGCACTGCCTCACTCCTCACTCGCCGTGACGAGGCCCTACCTCCAGTAACGGTGTGCGGAGGGCATACCGGTTGAGTCGGTCCCGGGAGCCAGTTGGCTCTGTGGAGCGTGCACGGTGCCCCGATCAGCAGGCTCGCCGACCAGTGAGAGAATGCTCTGATGCCAGACGGCCCCCTCATCGTCCAGTCCGACAAGTCCCTGCTGCTTGAAGTCGACCACGAGCAAGCCGGCGCGTGTCGGCGCGCCATCGCCCCGTTCGCTGAGCTGGAACGCGCTCCGGAGCACATCCACACCTATCGGCTCACCCCGCTGGGATTGTGGAACGCTCGCGCAGCCGGGCATGACGCTGAGCAGGTGGTCGACACGCTCATCCAGTACTCCCGATACCCGGTGCCGCACGCGCTGCTGGTCGACATCGCCGAGACGATGTCGCGGTACGGGCGGCTGCAGCTGATGGAGCACCCCACCCACAGGCTGGTGTTGCACGCGCTCGACGTGCCGGTGCTCACCGAGGTGCTCCGCTCCAAGCGCACCGCCGGTCTGGTGGGTGAACGGCTGGACGAGAGCACCGTCGTGGTGCACCCGAGCGAGCGCGGCCACCTCAAGCAGGTGCTCGTGAAGCTCGGCTGGCCCGCCGAGGACCTCGCCGGATACGTCGACGGTGAGAAGCACGAGATCTCCCTCAACACCGGTGACTGGTCGCTGCGCCCCTACCAGGAGGAAGCGGTGGAGACGTTCTGGCACGGCGGAAGCGGCGTCGTCGTGCTCCCGTGCGGGGCGGGCAAGACGCTCGTCGGCGCCGCTGCGATGGCCCAGTCCGGCACCACCACCCTGATCCTGGTGACGAACACGGTCAGTGCCCGGCAATGGCGCGACGAGCTGGTGCGCCGCACCTCCCTGACGGCGGAGGAGATCGGCGAATACTCCGGCTCCCGCAAGGAGATCCGGCCGGTCACGATCGCCACCTACCAGGTGCTCACCACCCGGCGGAAGGGTGTCTACCCGCACCTGGACCTGCTGGACGCCCGCGACTGGGGGCTCATCGTCTACGACGAGGTGCACCTGCTGCCCGCACCGATCTTCCGCATGACGGCGGACCTGCAGGCGCGTCGGCGTCTCGGCCTGACCGCCACGCTGGTGCGCGAGGACGGACGCGAGGACGAGGTGTTCTCCCTGATCGGGCCGAAACGCTACGACGCCCCGTGGAAGGACATCGAGGCGCAGGGCTACATCGCTCCGGCGGACTGCACCGAGGTGCGACTGGATCTGGCGCACGCCGATCGGATGGCGTATGCGATCGCCGAACCGGAGGACCGGTACCGGCTGGCAGCGACGGCGTCGGCGAAGACAGCGGTGGTGAAGGAACTGCTGAAGAAGCACGCCGGGGAGCAGACGCTGATCATCGGCCAGTACATCGACCAACTCACCGAGCTCAGCGAGGCCCTGGACGCACCGGTCATCACCGGCAGCACCACCGTGCCGGAGCGGCAACGGCTGTTCGAGGCCTTCCGCACCGGGGAGTTGCACACGCTGGTGGTGAGCAAGGTGGCGAACTTCTCCATCGACCTGCCCGAGGCGGCGGTGGCGATCCAGATCTCCGGGTCATTCGGGTCCCGGCAGGAGGAGGCGCAGCGGCTCGGCCGGGTGATGCGGCCGAAGGCGGACGGGCGGACCGCGCACTTCTACGCGATCGTCACCCGGGACACCGTGGACCAGGACTTCGCCGCGCACCGGCAGCGGTTCCTCGCCGAGCAGGGGTACGCCTACACGATCGTGGACGCGGTGGACCTGCTGGGGTCGGGGAAGTAACCCGGACGGTTTCACGCCGCACCGAGCCCTCCCGCCGCACGCCCACGCACACTGTTCGGCTCCGACTCCCCCACCTGCCCACCTCATGGCGAGGTGGATGACTGTCTCCGTAGGGTCCTGCGCGGTCAGTTCTTCGACGCTGTGACTGACGACGGCGCGAGCTCGAGGCACGTCTCTGTTGGGTGCACCGGCGAAGAGGACGGGGGTGGTACCGGCGCGCCTCGCTCCGGATTGGGGCGGCCATGCCGGGCGTAGTAGCGGGCCGCGCGGGCACAGTTGCCGCATGCGTTGGAGCACCACTGGCGGCGGGGGTGGTCCTTGATGAAATAGAGCACGCACCCCGGGGCGAGGCAGGCACGGAGGTCCAGATCGGCCTTGCGGCTGAAGAGCTCGATTCCTTGGGTAGCCAGAGTGGCGACAAGCAGGTCCTCGCGGGCGCCCGCTGGTTCGCGGTCATCGGTGATGCCGCCGTCAGCGCTCACCGTGAGGGTTGGCCAGACGTGGGCGAGGCGAGCGGTCTCGTTGACGACCTGAACCGCTGTTTCAAGGTCGGCCATCGCAGAGACGGGCTGTTCTCTTGGGTCTGCGGTGCGTTCGGCCGCGATTCGCCGCAGCCCGTCGCGGAGTGCACGCACACGCACCAGCGCGTCCTGGCTCAGCACTTCTGCATCGTCCGCAGTCGGCAGGTCCAAGCGCGGCCTGATGGCCTCGATCCATCGCTGGGCGACGTCGGGAGACGCGAGCGCGTCATGGATGCCCTGCCGATTGGTCCAGACCGTGTTCATCAGCTCGACAGGCAGGTGCTGCCCCAGGATCGGGGACGGAGCACTCAGGGGCTTGGCCATGCCCCTACCCTACCACTTCTAATGGATGGATGTCGCTCTAACCATTTGACACGAACCGATGCGATGGTTATGTTCTAACGGTTGCGGACCTAGCAACCCATTAGAAATCCCCCTCAGGAGGTCACAATGACTACGCCGCTCGCCCCGATCGACCCGACAACCGCCTCAGGTGCTGCGAAGGATCTGCTCGATCAGGTCCAGCAGGCACTGGGCGCGACGCCGAACATGACCAAGGTGATGGCCAACAGTCCGGCACTGCTCGGTGGCTACCTGGCCCTGTCCGGCGCGCTGGGCAAGGGCACGATCCCGGCGGCAAGCCGCGAACAGCTCGCGATCGCCACCGCCGAGGCCAACGGGTGCGGCTACTGCCTGTCGGCTCACACCTACATCGGCAGCAACCTAGCGAAGCTGCCCGATTCCGAGCTCGAGGCGGCTCGTGAGGCTGAGTCGGCCGATCCGCACACCGCTGCCCTGCTCACGCTCTCGGAGGAGATCCTGCGGACTCGTGGTCACGTGAGCCAGGACGCGATCGCCACGGCCAAGGCCGCCGGGGTGAGCGACGCCGAGATCGGCGAGGTCGTCGGCAACATCGCGCTGAACGTGTTGACCAACTACTTCAACGTGCTGGCCGGGGTAGAGAACGACTGGCCCGTGGAGGTAACCCCGCGGGCGCAGGGCTGACTCGCAGTGGTGTGATCACGAGGTGCGACCGGAGAGCAAGCGGCAAGCAGGGTGCTCTCCGGTCGCACCTGCGCCGCACTTCAGCGCCCGGCCCGCTCCAGCAGTTGCCGTCAGCCGAAGCGCCCTCCTGGTCGTCATCGAAGACGCGCCCCGCCGACACCTGCGCATCAAACGGCCAACTCCACTCGGCCACCACGACACTCGATATCGAGATCAGCGAGGCATGCGGGAAGTGCGCCACACGCATCCCGCACCCACCAGTCACGGCGGGCAACGCGTAGATGTGCCATCAACGACGTGCGGGCACCCACTGCTCATCGGAGAGCAGATCAGCTCCGCGTCTCAGCACCGCCCCGCCACCGCGACGAGAAGCGTGATAGATCAGGCCGCCCGCTGACGCACCTGCGCGGCAAAACTCGCCCCGAGCTCCTTGGCGAGCATCGCGAGCGCTTCACCGTGCTGGGCGTACCCGGCGGCGAGCTCATCGGCATCGAGTTCTTCGGAGCGGGCCCACTGCCGCATGATGTCCTCATCCGCCTCCGGGTGGAACTGCACGCCGAGGGCGTTGCGCAGCCGGAACGCCTGAAACGGGTACCGCAGCGAGGATGCCAGCCAGGTGGCGCTCTTGGGCAGCACGGTGACCGCGTCATGGTGCATCGACGGCGCTGGGACGTCCCGGCCGAGGGCGTCCATCACGGGCCCGAGCACGGGGTCCTGCGCCGCGTCCGGGCGCATCCGCACCTCGACCACGCCGCGCTCGGGTCCGCTCGGCGCGGCGACCGCCACCTGGCCACCTCCGGCCAGTGCCAGCAGCTGGGCACCGAGGCAGATCGCCAGAGTCGGCACGTCCTGGTCGACCGCGTCCGCGAGCAGGTCTCGGACCGCAGGGAGCCAGGGGTGTGTGTCGCTATCGGTGGCAGCCATCGTTCCGCCCAGGACGATCAGCGCCTCCAGGTCGGCCGCGGCAGGGAGGTCGTCGCCGGCGTCCGGGCGCACGATCTGCACCCGGAGACCGGGCAAGGTGTCGGCGAGGCGGCCGAGGGGCACCGCGTCCTGGTGCTGCACCACGGTCACCACCGGGCCGTCGAACGGGGTGGGGGAATTTGTCTCGGTCACGGCGTGCAAGATAGTCCCGCAATCTGAGAAGCCGGAAATCGCGATGTGGGCCAGGGCACACCCGGCCGTCGACGCGGGCGGTGAGCGCTGCCCATCGATGCTCGTTGCGCCAGGGCCCGTGAGCAGCGAAGATCAAGGAGTGAACCGCATGCTCTCGCGCCTGCTCGCGTGCCTCGGGCTGGCCACTGCCCTCGCCCTGAGCACATTCCTGACGGCGGCCCCCACCTTCGCCGAGGCCCCGTTCCGTGTGGAAGGTCACGTGGAGGATCGCACGAGCGACGGTGTGCTGGCCGGGGGTTCGGCCGAGATCGAAGCGGCCACGAACCGGCTCGCCGAAGAGACCGACTACGACCTGTTCGTGGTGTACGTGGACTCCTTCGACGGGATGGCCGCACAAGACTGGGCGACCGAGAGCGCCGAGCTGTCCGACCTGGGCGTAAACGACGTGCTGATCGCGGTCGCGGTGGTCGACCGCGCCTTCGCCTGGTCGGTCGCCGACGCCTTCCCGCTCAGTGATGCCCAGCTCGAGAACATCGGAGCCGCCATGGAGGACCATCTCGCCGCCGATGACTGGACCGCCGCAGGAGTGACGGCAGCCGACGAGCTACGCGCCGAAGCCACTGGCGGCTCCGGATCCATCATCTGGGTGCTGCTCCTGGTCGGCGTGGTGGTGATCATCGCCGTCTTCGTGGTGCGCGCCGCTCTGCGATCCCGGCGGCGCGCCGCGGCCCGTGCCGGGCGCCAGGTGCAGCACGGGCACGGCGGCCGCCCCGCCACCCCACCACCGGCGCCGGACTCTCTCGAGGGGCGGCTCGCCGGGCTCTCGCTGGAGGAGCTCGAGCAGCGTGCCGGATCGGCCCTGGTCTCCTTGGACGACGCCGTACGCAGCTCCGAGCAGGAGCTCTCCTTCGCCGAGGCCCAGTTCGGGCTGCAGGCCATCCAGGAGTTCCGCACCACCGTGGACGGGGCGAAGCGGCAGCTCAGCGACGCCTTCGGGGTGCAGAACAGCCTGGAGAACACCACCCTGAGCGAGGCCGAGTGCCGCTCCCGGCTCACCCGGATCATCGGGTTGTGCGAGGACGCCGACGCCGCGCTCGACGAGCAGGCCGAGGCATTCGACCACCTGCGCAACATGCAAGAACGGGCCCCGGCGTACCTGGACGAGATCGAGCAACGGGCCACCGAGATCGGCGACACCCTCCCTCCGGCGGAGCACGCGCTGAGCCAGCTCCGGGCCACCTACCCGGCCACCGCCCTGGAGTCGATCGCCAAGGCACCCGACCAGGCACGTCAACTGCTCGCCGCGGCCCAGGAGGCGGTGCGCGCCGGTCGCGGGCAGCTCGCCGAGGAGGACAGGGCGAACGCGGTGGCCTACGCGCGCACCGCCGAAGACGCCCTCGGTCAGGCGGTCTCGTTGATCGATTCGGTGCACCACGGCAGCCTCCAGCTGGCCGAGGCCCGCACCCAGCTGGAGCCGGCACTGGCCTCGATCCGGGCCGACCTGGTCGATGTGGAGCGGCTCGCTCCGCGCGACTCGACCGTGCAGGGCCTGCTCCCCCGTGCGAATGCCGCGATCGAGCAGGCCGAGACCGCCCGCGAGACCGGTGACCCGATCGCCGCCATGGCCGAGATCACCAGCGCGGAGGACGCCCTGGACGAGGCCCTCGCCCCGCACCGGCAGGAGGTCGAGGTGCAGCAACGCGCCACGGCGAAGATCCCGACCGGGGTGCAACGCACCGAGGAGTTGGTCCGCTCGGTGAACACCTACATCGAGACCCATCGAGGCGCCGTCGGACCCCGCGCACGCACCCGCCTGGCGGACGCCACCAGTCTCCTCGCCCAGGCCCGGGCGGCACAGGGCGCGCCGCAGCAGACCATCGGGCAACTCAACCAGGCATGGACAGCGGCATCCCAGGCCCGCGACCTGGCGCACGCCGATGTCCAGCGGTGGGAGTCCTCCCGGGCGGACTCCTACGACCGGTCCGGATTCGGGTACGGGGGCAGTGGCTACGGGCGCCGAGGCGGTCTCGACATGGGCTCCCTCATTCTCGGCGGCATCATCGGTGGAGCGCTCGGTGGTCGTGGCAGTCGTGGGGGCTTCGGCGGCGGGTTCAGCGGCGGTTTCGGCGGCAGCCGGTCCCGCGGTTTCGGCGGCGGCTTCGGCGGTGGGGGCGGATCCCGAGGAGGTGGCGGCCGGTTCTGAGACACCCGCGGGACGCACAGGCACACTGACCACAGACCGATGACCAACTGAAGGGGACGGAAGTCCACATGACGGAGAAGCAGACCATCCTCGGCCGCATCGCACAGCTCACCAAGGCGAACATCAACTCGCTGATCGACCGCGCCGAGGATCCGCAGAAGATGCTGGACCAGCTCGTACGGGACTACACGAACAACATCGCTGAGGCCGAGCAGGCCGTGGCGCAGACGATCGGCAACCTGCGGCTGGCCGAGCAGGACTACAACGACGACGTCGCGTCCGTCCGCGAGTGGGGCAACAAGGCACTGGCCGCCTCCCGCAAGGCCGACGAGCTGCGCCAGGCCGGGGACACCGCTGGTGCCGACCGGTACGACAATCTCGCCAAGGTGGCGCTGACCAAGCAGGTCGGCTTCGAGCGTGACGTCAAGGACGCCGAGCCGATCCTCGCCTCGCAGAACGAGGTGGTGGAGAAGCTGAAGAACGGTCTCGCCGTGATGAAGGACAAGCTCGGTGAGCTGAAGGTGAAGCGGGACCAGCTGGCCGCGCGCGCCAAGTCCGCCGAGGCGCAGGCCAAGGTGCACGAGGCCGTCTCCTCGATCAACGTGCTCGACCCCACCAGCGAGCTCTCCCGCTACGAGGAGCAGGTGCGCCGTCAGGAGGCCATGGTGGCCGGGCACGCCGAGATCGCCGCCAGTTCCCTGGACAACCAGTTCGAGGAACTGGAGGCCTCCGCCGACTCGCTCGAGGTGGACGCCCGGCTCGCCGCGCTGAAGTCCAGCGGTTCGGCCGGTCAGATCGGCGGCTGAGGTCGCGGCTGCACACGCGCGGGCACGGATCACCACTGGTGGTCCGTGCCCTTGCGTAATGGCGGTCAGTTCTCGACCTTAAGTGCCGTCGTCGTGGGTGGTCAGCCGGACCACCTGCTCCTGGAGGTAACGCTGCTCGGGGAGGCTGGTGGCCCGCTTGGCCGCCTCAGTGAACGAAGCACGAGCATGCACGAGGTCGCCGGCGAGCTCGAAGAGGTGAGCCCGGACCGCGTGCCATCGGTGGTGACCAGCGAGGGCACGGTCATCGGAGAGCCGGTCGAGCAGGTCGAGACCCGTACGCGCACCGTGCACCATCGCGACCGCGACGGCCCGATTGAGGGCGACCATCGGGTTCGATGTGAATCCACTCAGGACGTCGTAGATGGCGAGGATCTGCGGCCAATCCGTGTCCTCGGCCGTTGGTGCCTCGGCATGGACGGCGGCGATGGCCGCCTGCAACTGGAACGGGCCTGTGCGGGTACGGGGCAGGTACTGGGACAGCAGCGTGACACCCTCGTCGATGGCGGAGCGATCCCACAACGTGCGGTCCTGGTCGGCCAGCGGTACCAGGCTGCCGTCCGCCCGAGTGCGGGCGGGTCGACGCGCATCGGTCAGCAGCATCAGCGCCAGCAGTCCAGCGACCTCGCCGTCCTCCGGTAGCAGCCGGCGAACCTGACGGGTGAGCCGGATGGCCTCCTCGGTCAGTTCGACGCGGTGCAGGTCCGGACCTGAGGACGCGACGTACCCCTCGTTGAAGATCAGGTAGAGCACGTGCAGCACCGCGCCGAGGCGCTCACGCACCACGGCGGCGGACGGTGTCTCGAAGGTGGCACCGGCCGCTCTGATCTGCTGCTTCGCGCGACTGATGCGCTGGGCCATCGTTGCCTCGGGGACGAGGAACGCGCGCGCGATCTGTGCCGTGGTCAGCCCACCGACGGCCCGCAGCGTCAGCGCGATCCGGGAGGTGGGGGTCAGCGCAGCATGGCAACACATGAAGAGCAGTGCGAGCGCATCGTCGCTTGCCGTGGTCGCGTCCGCGGGCGGAGCGACCTGTTCGTCGTCCGGCACCCGCGTCGCGACCACGGTCTCGCGCCGGTGGCGCGACATCTCCTGGCGGATCTGGTCGGTGAGCCGGCGCGAGGCAACAGTCAGGAGCCAACCGAGCGGCTTCTCCGGCACACCCCGAGCACGCCACCGCGCGTCGGCTTCGATCATGGCCTCCTGCACGGCGTCCTCGCACATGTCGAATCGGCCGCGGTGCCTGACCAGGGCGGCGAGCGCCTGCGGGGCCAGCTCCCGCAGGGTCGCCTCGACTACGCCCGGTTCTGGCGTCGTCACATCTCCAACCCCGCGAGGTCCATCGCGGGCCTGATCTCGACCCGATCCCACGTGGCATCCGGGATCCGTGCCGCGATCTCGGTGGCGCGCTCGAGATCGTCGCAGTCCACGAGGTAGTACCCCGCCACGAACTCCTTCGCCTCGGCGTATGGCCCGTCAGTGCTGGCGACGACGTCGCCGCGCACCCGCACTGTTCGGGTCGTCACCGGATCGGCCAGTGCCGCCGACACCACGAGTTCTCCCGATGCGAGCAGGTCGGCATCGATCGCACGGTGCTCAGCGGCGGAGGCCTGGGCCAGCGCATTCTGCTGCTCGGGCGGTAAGGCATCCCAGTTCTCCGGGTTGCTCCAGATCATCAGCATGAACTTCATCGCGACTCCTTCGTTCGGCGACGCCGGGCCGGCGTCTCTTACCGGGACATCGGTGCCGCCGACCCGTTCTCGACATCGTAGAGGGGACGTGCGGGCGCCAATGTCGAGACCGGCGCAGCAGCATCGATGTGTCTGTGACGGCGATCCACCACCGAACCGGGAGTGCATCATGACTTCGCAGCAACGGACCACAAGCCCACTGAGCAAGCGTCTGCGCCCCTTGCACGTGGCCGCGTTCCTCCAGGGAATCGGCTTCTGGGTGCCTGTGGAGAAGCTCTTCATGAGCGAGATCGGGTTCACCCCCGCGAGCATCGGCATGATGGCGGCTGCCTACGCGATGGTCGTTCCGCTGCTCGAGGTGCCCTCCGGCGTGCTGGCAGATCGATGGAGCCGCCGTGGGGTCCTGATCATCGCCAGCGTGGCGCTGGTGGTGAGCGCATTGCTGGGCGGCCTCAGCCACGACCTGCCGATGTATTTCCTCAGTGCGCTGGTTCTCGGCGTCTACTTCGCCATGTTCTCCGGAACGATGGACTCGGTGGTCTACGACACGGTCCTCGAGGAGACCGGGCACAGCGAGGCGTACGAGCGGCACCTCGGCCACAACCGGCTCGTCAACAGTCTCGCCATGGTCAGCAGCGCGCTCGCCGGCGGAGCTCTCGCCGAGCTCCTGGGAACGCGGGTGACCTACCTGATCACCGTGCCCGTGGTGGCACTGTCGATCGTTGCGCTGCTCCGGTTCGTCGAGCCACAGCTTCACCTCGCTGCGGAGCGCACGCCGCTGCGGACTCACCTGATGCAGACCTGTCAGGCCCTGGCCAACCGCGGTCGCATGATCCCGATCGTGACTCTGGCCGTACTGACCGCGCTCATGCTGCAGATGATGCTGGAGTTCTCACCGCTGTGGCTCGTAGTCCTGGCCGCGCCGACCTTCCTCTACGGACCACACTGGGCGGGCATCGTCGGGTCGCTCGGACTCGGTGGAGTACTCGCCGGCCGAGTCGACCTGGACCGGCCACGAACCGCAGCCGTCATCGCCGTGCTGATGACCGCGACGGGCGTGACGCTCGCCGTCACCGGCCAGGTCGTTGTCGTCGTCGCCGCGCAGATCCTCTTGGTACTGCTCATCGTCGCCGCCAGCATCCACGTCTCCCGGATGCTGCACGACGCCGTCCCGTCAGCGGTCCGTTCGGGTGTGGCGTCCGGTGTGAGCACCCTGTCCTGGATCGTTTTCCTCCCGGTCGCCGCAATCTTCGGTGTGATCACCGAGACCGACGGGGTCCACACCTCCGGCTGGATCATCACAGCGCTCGCCATCGCCGCTGGTGCGAGCCTGGTCGTTGCCGCACGGTGCCGATCCGCGCGCGACCTCAACGGCGCGGTGAGCAGCCCATCGGCCGACCGTGACCTGGCGACGGAGCCGAGCATCTAAGGTGGGCCCATGTCGCAGACCCCCGAGGGCCCCCGCACCTACCTGCTGGTGGACGGTGAGAACATCGACGCCACCCTCGGGATGAGCGTGCTGGGCCGCCGCCCGAACCCGGAGGAACGGCCCCGCTGGGATCGCATCACCGAGCATGCCCGCTCCCGCTGGGGCAACCCGGTCACTGCGTTGTTCTTCCTCAACGCCACCAGCGGGCAGATGCCGATGAGCTTCGTGCAGGCCCTGCTGGCGATGGGCTACCACCCGATCCCGCTCGCCGGCGATGCCAGCGAGAAGGTGGTCGACATCGGTATCCAGCGCACCCTCGCCGAGTTGCGGAACCGCCCCGGGGACGTGCTGCTGGCCAGCCACGATGGCGACTTCCTCCCTCAGGTGGAGGACCTCTTGGACGGCGAGCGCCGGGTCGGGCTGATCGCGTTCCGGGAGTTCGTGAATCACCAGTTCGCCGAGCTCAACGACCAAGGGCTGGAGATGGTGGACCTGGAGGACGACATCCACGCCTTCACCGTGCCGTTGCCGCGGGTGCGGATCATCCCGCTGGAGTCCTTCGACCCGGCACGCTACCTGTAGCACGCCCACCGCATACGCAGCGACTTCTCAGGAAACTCCCAGCCCAGGCGCGCACACTGGTGCTATGAGCACAGCACAGCACCCTTCGTCGTCGGGCACTGAGGCACGCCTCCTGGTGGTGGACGACGAGCCGAACATCCGCGAGCTGCTCTCCGCCTCGCTCCGGTTCGCCGGCTTCGACGTGGTCGTGGCCGCCGACGGGAACGAAGCGCTACGCCAGGTGGAGGCCGTCACGCCCGACCTGATCGTGCTGGACGTGATGATGCCGGACATGGACGGGTTCACCGTGACCCGCCGGTTGCGCGACCGGGGCGTGCACGTGCCGGTGCTGTTCCTGACGGCGAAGGACGACACCGGAGACAAGGTCACCGGACTGACCGTGGGCGGGGACGACTACGTGACCAAGCCGTTCAGTCTGGACGAGGTGATCGCTCGGATCCGGGCGGTGCTGCGCCGCGCACAGGCGGTCGCCGCGCAGACGTCGGACTCGCTGCTGCGGGTGGGCGACCTGGAGATGGACGAGGACGCCCACGAGGTACGCCGTGGCAGTGTGGAGATCGACCTCTCCCCCACCGAGTTCACGCTGTTGCGCTACCTGATGCTGAATGCCGGCAGGGTGCTGTCGAAGTCGCAGATCCTGGACCACGTGTGGGCCTACAACTGGGGTGGGGACGGCGCGATCGTGGAGTCCTACATCTCCTACCTGCGCCGGAAGGTGGATGCCCCGTTCGCGGAGGACTCCGCGAGTGGCCCGCTGATCCACACCAAGCGTGGCGTGGGGTACGTGCTCCGTGAGCAATGAGATGCCGCACACGCCGGTGCTCAAGCGGCTGCCGCTGCGGGTGCATCTGGTGCTCATCATGGGCACGCTGCTCGTGGTGGCGTTGGTGGTCACCGGAGTGGCGACGCTGACGCTGCTGAAGCGGTCCCTCATCGCGCAGGTGGACGACAACCTCGACAACGCCGTCCAGCTGTTGGAGAACCGCGGACCGTTCGATCCGCAGGACGGCCGGAACCAACCGGTGACGAACTACTACGTGCGGATCCTCTCCGCCGACGGCACCACCCTGAGCGACATCCCCGCCACGACCGGCACCGATGCCGTCCCCGACTTCCCGGTCGTCACCTACGAGCAGCTGGACACGCTGGCCGGGAAGACCCAGACGATCGGGTCGATCGAGGGCACCTCGACGTGGCGCATGGTCCTGCTGCGCGGGTCCGTCGGGCAGGAGGCGGTCACCGTGGCTGTCGCGCTCCCAATGGACGACGTGACGACGACTCTCGCCCAGATGCAACTGTTCACCGTGCTCGTGGGCCTGGGGGTGGTGCTGCTCGCCGCCGCCGCCGGGTACGTGGCCGTGCAACGTTCGCTGCGCGGGCTGCGCGACATCGAGAACACCGCCGCCGCCGTGGCCGCGGGCGATCTGAGCCGGCGCGCGCCGGTGACGCCGGAGACCACCGAAGTAGGGCGCCTCGGAGTCTCGTTCAACTCGATGGTGGCGAACCTGGAATCCTCCTTCGCCGCACAGGCGGCCTCCGAGGCCCGGATGCGGCGTTTCGTCTCCGACGCCTCGCACGAGCTGCGTACACCCCTGGCCTCGATCCGCGGGTATGGCGAGCTGTACCGGATGGGTGCGGTACCGACGGAGGAACTGCCCGGCACGATGGGCAGGATCGAGAACGAGGCGATCCGGATGGGGTCGCTGGTCAATGACCTGCTCGCCCTGGCCCGGCTGGACGAGGGCCGCGACCTGCGGCTCACTGAGGTGGACCTCACGGCGATCGCGAACGACGCGGTCGGTGACCTGGGGGCGCTCGATCCGAGCCGGCCGACCGACCTGGTGGCCCCTGGCCCCGTCCTGGTGCAGGGAGACGCGGATCGGCTCCGGCAGGTGGTCACGAACCTGATCGGCAACGTCGTCCAGCACACTCCACAGGGCACCCCGGTGGAACTGCGCACCTACGCCGATGGTCACGACGCCGTGCTCGAGGTGGTTGACCACGGCCCCGGAGTCCCGGAGGCCGATGCACACCGCATCTTCGAGCGCTTCTACCGGCCAGACACGTCCCGCACCCGTACCTCCGGCGGCTCCGGACTGGGGCTGGCGATCGTGGCCACCATCGTGGGCGCGCACGGTGGCCAGGTATCGCACCGCCCCACCCCCGGCGGCGGTGCCACCATCGAGGTGCGCCTGCCCCGCACCCCACCTGGCGCCGCCTAACCCACCCCCCCTTCCCGCGAGTGCGGGCGATCTCGCTCACCAGCTGAGATATGGCCACAATCGGGCGCACCCGGTGACGATCCGGTGCGCTCGAGTGCCCCGGATCGTCACCCCACTGGCACGCATCGACCACGACGAGGTTGCGACGAACCCGAAGCTGTTCGGCTCCGTCGCACGCGGCACCGCGCACCCCGGCAGCGACATCGACATCCTCATCGAGATGGACCCGGCCGACGGCAACCTACTCATGCGCGCCTCCGGGCTCATGGAGGAGACCCGGGAGCTCTTCGGCCGCGACGACATCGACGTGTTCCCGGTGCAACTGCTCAAGCGCCCGATCTCGGCCTCGGCCATCGAGGACGCGGTCGCGCTGTGAGTCGTGACGTCACGCGATGTTCCGCGATTTCGCGCGAGTTCAGCTGCGCCGGAGCGCCAGCCGCTGCGGGTCCAGGCGCACCCGCACCCTCGCGCCCGGCGCCAGCCACGAGGGGTCTACGCGGGCGGGGTCAATATCGGCGAGCAGGTCCGTTCCGGCGTCCGGACCTTTCCCGCCCGGCTCCACACCTGGCACCGCGAGGTCCGCGGACTTCGCGGCCAGGCGCACCCGCACCCCGCCAGCCGCAGGCTCCAGCCATTTGACCATCCCCTCTACCCCGGCCTCCGCGTTCTCCCCCGCCGGGGCGACCGTCACGGCAGCCGGACGTACCCGCACCACGCACGGGCCGCCGTCGGGAATCTGATCGGGAGCAGCGCCGATCGCGCTCACCGGCCACCCACCCCAGGCGGTGTGCACACCCCCGGCCCGCACCACCCCCGGCACCAGCGCCACGCCCACCAGAGCCGCGGTGAACCGGGTGGCCGGGGCGTCCAGCACCTCGGTCACCGGCCCGTGCTCCACCACTGCGCCCTCATGCAGCACGGCCACTTGGTCCGCGAGGAGGGCGGCATCGAGCACATCATGGGAGACCACCACGGCTGTGGTGCCCGTGGTACGCAACTGCTCGGCCAGCACCTGCCGCAGCACGGGAGCCGTTTCCGCATCGAGCGCAGCGAGCGGTTCGTCCAGCAGCAACACGTCCGGCCGGGCCGCGAGCGCCCGGGCGAGCGCCACCCGCTGCGCCTGCCCGCCCGACAATGTGCCCGGCCGGCGCGCCCCGAGGCCATCCAACCCCACCCGGTCCAGCCAGTGCAGCGCCGTCCGGCGCGCCTGGGCCCTCCCGGCACCGGCGCTGCGTGGCCCGAACGCCACATTCTCGAGCACGCTGAGGTGCGGGAACAGCAGCGGGTCCTGCCCGAGCAGGCCAATCCCGCGATGCTCCGGTGGCACCTGTATCCCGCGGGCGACGTCGGTGAGCACCCTGCCGCTGAGCCGGACCGTTCCCTGCTGGGGCGTGAGTAGCCCGGCAAGCAGTTGCAGCAGGGTGGACTTTCCGGACGCATTGGGGCCGACCACCGCGAGCACGCTCCCGGCCGGCACGTCGAGGCTCGCCGACAGGCGGAAGCCGCCCCGCTCGGACTGCACGTCGGCGGCCAGCCCCGTACTCACCAGACCTCCCGACGGCGCCAGTCCCGCAGACCGACCAGGATCACCAGCGCCACCAGCACCAGCAGCACGGCGAGCGCGAGCGCGGCGTCGCGGCTCACGCCGGCGCCGTTGAAGGCGGTATAGATCGCGATCGGGATCGTCTGGGTGCGGCCGGGCGCGTTGCCGGCCACCATCGCGGTGGCTCCGAACTCCCCCACCGCCCGGGCGAACGCCAGCACGGTACCGGCGAGCAGACCGGGGGCAGCCAGCGGGAGGGTCACGCGGCGCAGCACCGTCCAACGGGAAGCGCCAAGCGTCGCAGCCACCGTGGCGTAGCGGGTGCCGGCTGTGCGCAACGCCCCCTCGAGGGTGATCACCAGGAACGGCATCGCCACGAACGTCTGGGCGAGCACCACGGCGGCCGTGCTGAACGGCACGGAGATCCCGACGACGTCCAGCGCCTGGCCGAGCCAGCCCTGCCTGCCGAACAGGTACAGCAGGGCGAGGCCGCCCACCAACGGGGGCAGCACGAGCGGCAGGGTCACCAGCACCCGCAGGGTTGCCGCGAGTGGCCCGGTGGTCCGGGCCAGCACCAGGGCGAGCGGCACCCCGAGGAGCAGGCAGCACCCGACGGCGACCAGTCCGGTGCGCAGGGAGAGGCTCAGGGCGGTCAGGGCTTCTGGGGAGGTGATCGCCGCCGGGGCGCCGGCCCAGTCCACCCGGGGCAGCAGGGCGAGCAGCGGCAATACCAGCAGCGCCACCGCCACCAGCGCGGGCACGAGGAGCACGGGCGGGATGCGACCACCGACGCCGACGGGGGCGCGGGTGCTCACGGCGTGCCGAACCCGTGCTCGGCCAGGACGGCGGCTCCGTCGGCGGACTGCACCAGCTCGAGGAAGTCCGCACCGGCCGCACGTGCCGAGGTGAGGGTGGCGATCGGGTACCGGTTCACCACGTCGGCGGCACCGTCGGGAACGACGGCATCGAGCTGGTCTTCCCGGGCCGCCACATCGGTGGCGTACACGAGGGCGGCGTCGGTGGCACCGGAGGTCACTCGCTCGGCGGCGGCCGTGACGTTCTGTTCCACACTGATCGGTTCCAGGTCCACACCGGCGAGCTCGAGCAGCGTGGTGGCAGCGTCACCGCACGGAACCTCGGGGGCGCACAGCACGGTGTCGATCCTGGTGAGATCCTCCAGACCCGTGACGCCCTCGGGGTTCCCCTCCGGCACGGCGATCACCAGCGTGTTCGTGGCAAAGATCTCCGGTGGGGCGACCAGGTTGGCCTCGACCAGCTGGGCCATCGTGGCCTCGTTCGCGGTGGCGATCACGTCGGGTGCGGCGCCCTCGGCGACCTGGGTGACCAAGGTGGCCGACCCATCGAGCACGGCGGGCGCGACGGCGACCTCGGGATGGTCAGAGGCGTACTGAGCGAGCAGTTCGCTGATCGGGCCGGCCAGAGATGCGGCAGCGTAGACGGTGAGGGTCTGCTCTCCGTCAGCCGGCTCGACCGAACCTGCTCCGGGGCCGGGGTCGGGCACGGCGGAACAGCCGGCCACGCCCGCCAGGGCGAGGGCCACGGCGGCGGCGAGGGGACGCCATCGGGCCTTCATCGGTACCTCCTGCTCTGAGCGCTTCGGCGCCTCGGGCTCATCTCTACCTTCTGCTCTGATCGCTCCGGTGCCTCGCTCCGGTGCACCTCGTCCCTCGGCGCCCCTACGCGGGGGCTCCTCGCGCTCATCGGGGTGCCTCGACGATCACGGTGGTGGCCTTGACCACAGCCGCGGCACGGGAGCCCACCTCGAGGCCGAGGTCGCGCACGGCCTCGGCCGACATCAGCGAGACCACCCGGAACGGGCCACACTGCAACTCCACCTGAGCCATCACGGCGTCGGCGGTGATCGCCGTGACCAGCCCGTCGAGACGATTGCGGGCGCTCGAGACACCGTTCTGCGCAGGTGCGGCGGCGCGTTCGGTGGCCCACTGGGCGAGCGCCTCCCCCGGCACCACGGCACGGCCGGCGTCGTCGGTGTGTACCGCGAGATCGCCGGCGTCCACCCGGCGGCGCACGGTATCGGCACTCACGCCGAGCAGGGCGGCGGCTTCGCTGATCCGATAATGCGGCATGATGGCCATACTATTGGCCGCACGCGCGTCACGATGCGGCTAAATCTCACGAACCTGAGACAGTCAGCCCGTGCAGGCACTGCCCGAGCAGCTCGTGCAGATCGCGACGCTGCCCGCTGTCGAGCGCCCCGACCATGCGCCCCTCGACGTCGGTCACGGCCGCCCGACCCGGATCGAGCGCCGCTCGACCCGTTGCGGTGATGCGGTACGGCCGCGCCCTCCCCTTCCCGCGAACGACCTCCACCCAACCGCGAGACTCCATGCCACTGAGGAGCACGGTCATCGACTGTCGGGAGATGAAGGCCTCCCGGGCCAGCTGCGCGCTCGTGACGGCGTCGGCGCGGTCGAGAACCTCGAGGCAGGCGTACTGGGCCACCGTCAGGCCGAGCGGACGCAGCACCGCCTCCATCTCGGCGCGGAGCGCCGCATGCACCCGCTTGAGCAGATACCCGGTCACCTCGTCCAGCACCTCTTGACCCATGTCAATATTCTGACATACGCTCGAGTCAATACATTGACACACAGGAGGAAACAAGGATGATCGGATTCGACTTCATCGGCCTGCAGGTACGCGACGTCGCCCGCGCCGCGGACTTCTACGAGCGCATCGGGCTCACCCGCGGCACGGAACGCCCGGACGCGGTGGTCTTCGAGACTGCCCCGATCCCGTTCGCGGTGCGCACCCCACTGCCCGGCACGGACCTCGACGCCGGACCAGTAGGGCTCGGTGCGGCGCTGTGGCTGGGCGTGGACGATCCGGAGGGTCTACACGACCGCCTCGCTGCCGACGGCGTGGAGATCGTGCGCCCGGTGGCGCCGAGCCCGTTCGGACTGCACTTCGCCTTCCGGGACCCGGACGGATACGTGATCACCGCGCACGAGGCGCAGCCGGCGTGACCTACTGGGTGAACACCGTGTGCCTGGACCACGCGCGGGTCGGCGTGCGGGAGGGGATCGTGCAGGCCGACCATGGGAAGCCGGACCGGCTCCGCCGACTCGCCCGTGGCGACGGGATCGTCCTCTACTCGCCACGCACCAGTATGCGTTCCGGTACCCCCGTACAAGAGTTCACCGCGCTGGGGCACGTGACCGACGAGGAGTGCTATCAGGTGCAGCTGACCGCCACATTCCACCCGTGGCGACGCCACGTGAACTGGTACCGAGTGGATCCCGCTCCGGTCGCTGGACTGCGGGATCGGCTCTCGTTCGTGCCGGAGGGACGCTCCTGGGGGATGCCCTTCCGGCGGGGACTGCTGACGATCCCGGCGGCGGATTTCGCGACGATCGCACGCGCGATGAACTCGTCGCCGGCCATGGGCTGGGCCGCCCGCTGCCGGCCGAACGAGCTCGAGCCGAGGCGGTCCAGCGGTCGACGTCGTACCGTCAGATCATGATGATCACCGACGATTCCGTGGCCCTCATCTCCGGTGGCGCGTCCGGCCTCGGTGCGGCCAGCGCGCACCGCATCATCGCCGACGGCGGACGCGTGGTCCTGCTCGACCTGCCCTCCTCGGGTGGGGCTGCTCTGGCTGAGGAGCTGGGCGAGGCGGCGACGTTCGCCCCGGGAGACGTGACGAGCGAGAAGGACGTACAGGCCGCCGTCCAGCAGGCAGGCGAGCTCGGAGAACTCCGGGTGGTCGTCACCTGTGCGGGCGTGGCCACGCCTGGCCGGATCCTGGGCAAGCAGGGCATGCTCCCGCTCGCCGAGTACCGCCGCGTGGTGGAGATCAACCTGATCGGCACGTTCGCGGTGCTGGAAGCCGCAGCCGAGGCGATGGCCGGGAACGAACCACGGGACGGCGACCGCGGCGTGGTGGTGATGACTGCCTCGGTGGCTGCCTACGACGGGCAGATCGGGCAGGCCGCCTACTCCTCGTCCAAGGGTGGGGTGGCGAGCCTGACCCTGCCCGCCGCGCGCGACCTGGCCCGCAGCGCGATCCGGGTGATGACGATCGCTCCGGGCGTCTTCGAGACGCCGATGATGGCCGGGCTCGGGGATGACGTCCGCGCGTCTCTGGAGGCCCTGGTGCCGCACCCGGCCCGGCTCGGGCGCCCGGAAGAGTACGCCGATCTGGTGGCGCACATCGTGGCGAACCCACTGCTCAACGGTGAGGTGATCCGCCTCGACGGGGCGCTGCGGATGCCGCCGCGGTAAGGAGCCGGTAAGGCTCAGGCGGTTCTGACGGTAGCCCGGGCCGACTACCGTAGGAACATGCCGCTGCCGCCTCTCGTCGAACCGGGTCCGGCGCTGAGCCGCGCCGAGACCGACCGTCTCTCCCGGCACATCCTGCTGCCCCAGCTCGGTGAGATCGGGCAGCGACGGTTGCGGGCCGCCACCGTCGCCGTCGTCGGGGCAGGCGGACTCGGCTCTCCCGCGCTGATGTACCTGGCAGCCGCGGGGATCGGCACGCTCCGCATCATCGATCATGACGTGGTCGAGCGGTCCAACCTGCACCGGCAGATCGCCCACGGTGTCTCCGACCTGGGCCGGCCCAAGGTGGACTCGGCCGCCAACACGCTCGCCGAGCTCGCCCCGGACCTGATCGTGGACCGACGCAACGAGCGGCTCACTGCCTACAACGCCGACGCCCTCCTGCGCGGCGCGGACCTCGTGCTGGACGGCACCGACAACTTCGCCACCCGATATGTGGTCGACGATGCCTGCGCCCGGCTGGGGCTGCCGCTGGTGTGGGGATCGGTGCTGCAGTTCGACGCCCAGGTCTCGGTGTTCTGGTCGGCGCCACCGCAGGGCCGTGACCCGGTACGGTTGCGCACTCTGTTCCCGAACGAGCCTGCCCCGGGCAGCGTGCCCTCGTGCGCGCAGGCCGGTGTGCTCGGCGCCCTGTGCGGGCAGGTGGGGTCAGTGATGACACACGAGGCGATCAAGCTGATCGCCGGGATCGGCGAACCGTTGCTCGGGCGGGTCCTGGTGCTCGATGCACTGAATGCCCGGTGGACCGAGCTGCCGTTGCGTTCCGGCCCCGACGCACCCCGTCCGACCGGGGCACCCGCTAGCCCCGTGCCCACCGCAGCTTCCCCTGCCCGGGGCGGTCCACCGCAGCCCCCGTTCGCCCGCGTCACCCCCGCAGAACTCGACCACCGGCTCACCGAGCGCCGTCACCGCCGGGACGACTTCATCCTCCTGGACGTGCGCGAACCGGACGAGTACATGCGGGCTTCCATCCCCGGCGGTCGGCTGATCCCGCTCGCACAAGTGCTCACCGAGTCCGGGCGGTCCCAGGTGCCCAGCAGCTCTGAGGTGATCGTCTACTGCGCCGCCGGGCCCCGCTCCGAGCGCGCTGCCACCGACCTGGCCGCGCACGGGTACACGGTCTCCGTGCTCACCGGCGGAATCAAAGCCTGGGAGTCCCGATGACGCGCACCGTGGCCGAGCACCTCGAGCAGGTGCTCGGCGCCATCGAGCCGCTCCCCCCGCGCCCGCTCGACCTTGCCGACGCCGGTGGTTACCTGCTCGCTGCGGACGTCACCTCCACCACACCCATCCCGCTGTTCGACAACTCGGCGATGGACGGGTACGCGATCCGCTGCGTCGATCTGGCTGGTGCGAGCGAAGACCACCCGGTCACCCTGCCGGTGGATGCCGACATCCCGGCCGGGGCCGTGAGCACCGAGCCGGTCGCTCCTGGAACGGCAGCCCGCATCATGACCGGCGCTCCGATGCCCGCGGGTGCGGATGCGATCGTCCCGGTGGAGTACTCCGACGGCGGCACCACCCAGGTGCGCCTCACCCTCGCCCCGGACCCGGGCCGGCACCTGCGCCGCGCCGGGGAGGATCTGGCCGCCGGGGATCTGGTGCTCCAGGCCGGCACGCTGTTGGGCGCCCGGCAGGTCGCCGCGGCAGCCGCGGCCGGGCACGGGTCAGTGACGGTGCACCCGCGCCCGCGGGTGGCCGTGATCTCCACCGGCACCGAGCTCGTCACGCCGGGCACCGCACCTGTGGGCGGGCAGATCCCGGACTCCAACTCCTACCTGCTAGCCAGACTGGTCACCGAGGCGGGTGCCGAGCCGGTACGCATCGGCGCCGTGCCCGACGACGAGGACGCCTTCGCGCGGGTGCTCGCGGAGGTGTCACCGGACGTGGACGCGATCATCTGCTCCGGCGGGGTGAGCGTGGGCGCCTACGACGTGGTCAAGGCCGTACTCGCCCCCGAGCCAGGCATGTGGTTCGGCCCGGTGGCGATGCAACCCGGGAAGCCGCAGGGGTTCGGTCGGCTGACCGACGGCACAGTGGTCTTCACCCTCCCCGGGAACCCGGTGAGCGTGTACGTCTCCTTCGAGGTGTTCGTGGCGCCCGCGCTACGCCGGCTCGCCGGGCATCCGGTGACGGCGTCCCTCCCCCTGGTCCCGGCCGTCGCCGCGATCGGGTGGCGCTCCCCCGCAGGGCGTGAGCAGTTCATGCCGGTGCGGGTGGAGACTCCCGACGGCGGACCCCGGCCCGGTCAGCCGGCGCACCTCGTGCGCCCCTCCAGCGAGCGCGGGTCGGGCTCGCACCTGGTGGGCACCTTGGCCGCCGCAGACGGCCTGGCCCGAGTACCGGCCGAGATCACCGAGGTGGCGGCCGGCGACACGGTCGACCTACTGACCGGAGGGCACCGATGAGCGACTTCACCCACCTGGACCACCGCGGCCAGGCCCGCATGGTCGACGTCACCGAGAAGCAGCCAACCGTGCGCTCGGCCACCGCTGCGGCGCTGGTGCGCTGCGCTCCCCACGTGGTGGCGGCGCTGCGGGACGGGTCGGTGCCGAAGGGGGACGTGCTCGCTGTGGCCCGGGTGGCCGGGATCGCTGCCGCGAAGCGCACGCCGGAGCTGCTGCCGCTGGCGCATGTGATCGGTGTGCATGGGGTGGTGCTCGATGCCGAGGTGACCGACGAGGGCGTCGCGCTCTCGGCCACCGCCCGCACCGCAGACCGCACCGGCGTGGAGATGGAGGCGCTCACGGCAGTGAGCGTGGCCGCGCTGAACGTGGTGGACATGGTCAAGGGGCTGGACAAGAGCACCGAGATCTCCCATGTGCGGTTGATCGCGAAGACCGGTGGGAAGTCCGGCGACTGGCACCGGGACGCCTGAGCGGCGAGCCGGCGACCATGGTGACGCAGCTGCCTCGGGCCTGGGACGCCGTCGTGCTCGCCGGCGGGCGCGGCACCCGCCTGGGCGGGGTGCGTAAACCGGAGCTGCAGGTGGCTGGGCGCACCTTGCTGGACCATGCGCTCGACGCGGTGGACGGGGCGCGCAGCACCGTGGTGGTAGGCCCGGCAGACCTGCCCGTTCCGGCTGCGATCGGGCACACCCAGGAGGAACCGGCCTTCGGTGGACCGGTCGCTGCCCTGGCTGCCGGTCTCGCGGAGCTGCCCGAGCGGGACGGGTGGGTGCTGCTGCTTGCCGCCGACCTGCCCCGCGCGGAAGAGGCGGTCGCCGCCCTCGCCGGCGCCGACTTCGAGGCCGCCACCCACGGGGTGTGCCTGCGCGACCCGGACGGCCGCTGGCAGTGGCTCGCCGGGGTGTACCGACGTTCTGCCCTGGAGAGCGCCCTGGGGGCGCTGCCGACGGTGCGCGACGCCTCGCTGCGGCGCCTGCTCGGACCGTTGCGGTTGCAGGGCATCAGCGCGCACCCGGGCATGCTGCTCGATGTGGACACCAAAGCGGACCTGGAAGTGGCCCGGTCCGCCGAGCACGATCTGGCAGACTCGGAGGAACGACCGCGCCCACGGCGAACGGAGCAGCAGATGAACCAGGACCTGCCCCCGATCCAGGAGTGGGTGCGCCACGCGTGCACCGAGCTGGGGGTCGATCCCGAGCTCGTCGATCTGCGTGCGCTGCTGGACATGACCCGGGACGTCGCTCATCACGTCGACCGGCCGGCCGCACCGGTGACGGCGTACCTGGTGGGGCTGGCCGTGGCCTCCCGGGCGAGCGCATCACCGGAGACGGTGCGGGACGTCGTCAGCAGGGCGGGCGACCTCGCCCGGAACTGGGAGAAGGAGCGTAGAGATGACTGAGGTGCGGTACTTCGCCGCGGCGGCCGAGGCCGCTGGCCGGCATGGCGAGTCCCTGGCCGCGAACAGCGTGGGCGAGCTTCGCTCGCTGATGATCGAGCGGCACGGCGAGGGTTTGGAGCGAGTGCTCACCCGCTGCTCGCTGCTCGTGGACGGCGTGGTGACCGACGACGCCACCTCGCTCGAGGAGAACGACGTGGTCGACGTACTGCCGCCTTTCGCCGGCGGCTGATCACCCCGAGCCCACCCTGCCGAGCGCAACCTCGTGCGGCTCGTGGTGGCTCAGATGCCGCACAAGGTTGCGCTCGGCCAGTCGACGTGAGGGGAGAAGGGGCGGGGACTCGGCTCAGGCGAGCGCGGCAGCGATCGGACCGCGGACGGCCTCGTAGATCTCTTCCGACGCAGCCGCGATCAGCCACGGGGTGAGCACCCGCGGGTCGTACGGGCCGCCGTCCAGACGCCCCATGTGCCCGCCGACCTCGGTCACCAACAACGACCCCGGCGCGTGGTCCCACGGCCAGTCCCGCCGGTAGGCGATGTAATCGATCGTGCCGGTGGCCAGGTTCGGGTAGTCCACCCCGGCGCACCACCAGGAGTCCTGCATCGGTGGCAGCTCGGCCGGCGCAGCGGAGGAGTTCAACACGGACGAGGTGGCTCCCCGCAACTGCGCCGGGTCCGTGTCGCGCGGAACGGCAGAGAGTCGCTCGCCGTTGCGGTAGGCACCGGCGCCCTTCTCGGCCACCCAGGCCACCTGATGCTCGGGCTGCCAGATCAGCGCCCGCACCACCTCGGACCCGCGCAGCTCGGAGAGCATCACCGCGTGGTCGGGAGAGCCGTGCACGAAGTTCTTCGTGCCGTCCACCGGGTCGATGGTGAAACTGTGCTCGGCCGCTGCGAAGGCGTCGATGAGGCTCGGGTCAGCCGCGGTGGCCTCCTCCCCCAGGATCAGTGCGTCCGGGTAGGCCGCGCGCAGCGCGTCGGTGATCACCACCTCGGACTCCCGGTCGGCCACGGTGACGAGGTCACCGGGGCTCTTCTCGATCACCTCCTCACTGGCCAGGGCGCGGAACCGCGGGGTGATGACGGTTGCGGCTGTCTCCTTGAGCAGATCGAGCAGAGCGGCAGTGTCCATCCCCCTAACCTGCCAGACCTCGCGCCCGGGGCGGTGCATCGTCTCACCGCCCGGGTGCGTCGTTCACCCGATGTTCAGTGGGAGTGTTCTGCAGCGAGCCAGTCCTGCAGCAAGCTGGCCTTCTCAGTACGCCCCATCAACCGGTACGCAAGCACCCAGTCGCGAGGGTGGGCGAGCCACAACCCGCGCCAGCGTCGGAACGGCCGTACCGGGATCGGCACCGCCCGGCCGCCGTCCATGATGGCGAAGTCCACCAGCACATCGATCCCGCCGCCCGTTTCCGGATCGGCCACCTCGAACAACGCCCGCGTGGCGAACTGGGCACTGTCCCCCTCGACCTGCTGTGCAGGCAGCCCGAGCTGTTCAAGCACCGCGCTCACCACCGCAGGATCGACATCGGTGACCAGATCCCAGTCGTTGACCGCGACGTCCAGACCCAACGCACGCATCAGCCCCGAACCACCGAGGGCTACGGCGCCGTGGGCTGCAAGAGCGTCATGCAGGCGGGGTAACACCCCGAGCGGCAGGTCAGCCACCGATCGCGCTCATCGGGCGGTCCGGTTGCAGGAAACCCGGGTCGTCGATGCCGTGCCCGGGCAGTTTCCCGGCGATGCAGCGGTGCATGAGCGTGGCGATGTCGTCGTCGCTCCCGCCGGAGCGCAGCACCGTCAGCAGGTCTGATTCCTCCCGGGCGAACAGACAGTTCCGCAGCTGTCCGTCGGCGGTGATCCGCACCCGGTCGCACGCCCCACAGAACGGCTTCGTCACCGAACGGATCACGCCCACGGTGGTGGGTCCGCCGTCGACGAGGAAGCGCTCCGCCGGGGCAGCGCCACGGCCCGGCAGTGGCGTGAGCTCGAAGGCCTGCTCCAGCGACTCGAGGATCTCCTCGCCGCGCACCATCCTCACCCGGGACCAGACGTGCCCGGCATCCAGCGGCATCTGCTCGATGAACCGCATCTCGCATCCGGAGCGGGCGGCGAAGCGCACCAGGTCCACCAGCTCGTCGTCGTTGACGTCCCGCATCGCCACGGCATTGATCTTCACCGGGTTCAACCCGGCCGCGAGCGCCGCATCGATCCCGGCGAGCACATCGCTGAGCCGGTCCCGATGGGTCAGCTCGTGGAAGCGTTCCTTGCTGAGCGTGTCCAGGCTGATGTTCACCCGCGCCAG
Source organism: Ruania alba (assembly GCF_900105765.1). Lineage (NCBI taxonomy): Bacteria > Bacillati > Actinomycetota > Actinomycetes > Micrococcales > Ruaniaceae > Ruania > Ruania alba. The sequence continues at coordinate 1,737,081 of NZ_FNTX01000002.1, read as the reverse complement.
CCCGGCAGCGGCCAGGTCGGCGGCATGCTTGGGCAGCGCCATCCCGTTCGTGGTCATGGACACCTCGAGCGGACCGGACGGTCCCTCGATCGCTGCCATCCGCCGGACCACGTCCACAGCGTCCTGCCGCAGCATCGGTTCACCGCCGGTGAGCCGGACCTCCTCGATGCCCAGCACCGCCGCCACCTCGGCCACGCGGACCAGCTCGTCGGTGGTGAGGATGTTGTTCTTGCTCAGCCACGGCACACCCTCCGGGGGCATGCAGTAGGCACAGCGCAGGTTGCACTTGTCGGTCAGAGAGATCCGCAGGTCGCGGTGCACCCGGCCGAACCGGTCGACCATCGGGTGGGCCAGGTGTTCGGAGACGGCGGTCATAGTGCACCCACCCACGTGTGTGACCCGTCCACGAGAACCTGCTTCTTCCACATCGGCAACTCCGCCTTGACGGTCTCCACCACATCCTGGCACGCGTCGAAGGCGGCCGCCCGGTGTGCCGAGGCAGCGCAGGCCACGATGGCCACCTCCCCCACGTCCAGATCACCGGTGCGATGGCTGACGGCGATCGTGACGCCGTCGTGCCGTGCGCTCACCTGGGCAGCGAGCTGCTCGAGCACCTCCTCGGCCGCCGGGTGCGCCACGTACTCCAGGCGCTGCACCTGCCCGGCCGCGTCCGGGCTGTGGTCGCGCACGGTCCCCACGAAACTGGCTAGGGCACCATCCTGCGGTCCTGTGACGGCGTCCTGATGGGCGGCGATGTCGAGGACAGTGGGTGAGATTCGGGCGATCGCCACACGGGGGCTCCTCGCGCTCACGGGGCTTGTCTTCCGTGCGCCCTCCGGTGCCTCGCTCCGATACACCTCGTCCCTCGGCGTCCCTACACGGGGGCTCCTCGCGCTCACGGGGCTTGTCTTCCGTGCGCCCTCCGGTGCCTCGCTCCGGTACACCTCGTCCCTCGGCGTCCCTACACGGGGGCTCCTCGCGCTCACGGGTGATCACCGCCGTCGAGCTGGTCCAGCACATGCGGGGCCACGGCCAGCAGCACCTGCACGGCGGAGGTCACCCCGTTCACCGAACCCGGGGCGTTGACCACCAGGGCCACACCGACCACCCCCGCCACACCGCGACTGAGGATCGACGTGGGCACCGTGTCAGCGTCGCAGCGGCGGATCTGCTCGGCAATGCCCGGCAACTCCCGGTCCAGCACGCGCGCTGTGCCTTCCGGCGTACGGTCCCGCGGGGCGATTCCGGTCCCTCCCGTGGTGAGCACCAGGCGGGCACCCTGGTCGAGGGCGGCCCGAACCGCCTGTTCGACGGCGTCCGCCCCGTCCGGCACGACGGTCACCGGGGCCACGGAGTAACCGGCATCGCCGAGCAGTGCAGCCGCGGCCGGACCAGAACGGTCCTCGCGCGCACCGGCAGCACACCGGTCCGAGACCGTGATCACTACCGCTGGTACGCCGACTGCCATGAATCCAGGGTAGTCGCGGTCTCGCTCGGCCCGTTGTGACAGTGATGACAGTCCACTGACAGAACCGACCGTTGTGGTGGCGCACCGAACAGACGGCCTGCCCCACACCTGCAACGGGTCTACGATGACGTGACCGTGATCGACAGTGAACGAGGAACGTGAGCGCGATGGGCGTCATCGACGCACCAGGATGGGTTCTATCCGCATGGCGACGCAGCCTGGAGGCAGTGGGAGCGACCGCTGACCGGGCCACCCTCGACTCCTACGGGGAGCGGCTGATCACCCGGTGGTCGGACCCGAGCAGGATCCACCACAACCTCAAACGCCTGATCGGGGTGCTCGCTCGCGTGGACGAGCTCGCACCGGAGACGCACAACCCGGACGTGGTGCGCATCGCCGCCTGGTACCACGGTGCCGCGTTCGACGCCGCCGCTCGTCAGGCGTACGCCCACCGCGGCGGCGTGGACGAAGTCGCCTCCTCCGAGCTCGCCCGCACCGAGCTCACCGAGCTCGGAGTCCCCGAGGACATCGTCGAGCGCGTCTCCATGCTCATCATCGGGATTGCCCGGCACTCCGCCCCGAAAGACGACATCGACGCGCAGGCACTCTGCGACGCCGACCTCGGCGGCCTCGCGGCCGAGCCGCAGCGGTACCAGGCGTACCGGCGCGAGGTCCGCGAGGAGTACCAGCACATCCCGGATCGGGACTACGTCGAAGCGCGCCTGGCGATCGTGACGAAGTTGCTCAACCGGAACCGGCTGTTCAAGAGCCCCATGGCTCAGCCGTGGGAAGACGCAGCCCGGGAGAATCTCGCGGCCGAGCTCGACCGGCTTACCGCGAAGCTGGAAAAGCTGCCCCCGCGGGACGAATCGACCCCCCACGGCGAGACGGACGACCCCTCCCCGGCTCAACCTGAGGCGTTTGAGAACGAGCCGCCCCCTGAGGACACTCCCCGATCCGAGACTGACTCCACCCCCTCCGAACGCGACCCGGCCGCCGAACGAGGGACCGACCAGGGCAACCAAGCACCACCACACACCGAGCACGCTCCGGACGAGGAGCCGAGGGAGAGCCGCGACCGCGGCCGGGACATCCCGTCGTTGAGCCGGCCACCGAAGATGCCCTCAATCAAGCACCACCCCGTGACCCGGCGGCACTGAGGCGCCGAACGCGGCGTCCGCACCACAGTTGTGCACAGTGCGCGCACCGATGCGCGCCCGTCCACACCCCCTCGATACCTTCCCGACCGCGGCGGACGGTCCCGCCTAGCGTCGTCAGTGTCGGGCCGTGCACCGGGCAGGCCCGCGATCTGAGGAGGACGAGATGGCCCGATTCGAGGTTGACAGCGCGGAAGTGGCTCGCGCGGGAGCGAACGCCCGCAACTCCGCCACCGTGATCCAGACCGAGGTGACGAACATGATGCGGCACCTCACGGCCCTGCAGAGCTCCTGGCGTGGGAACGCATCCACCGCCTTCACCGGGCTGCTGACCGACTGGCGCGCCACGCAGCAGCAGGTGGAGAGTTCCTTGGAGCAGATCTCCATGGCACTGGATGCGGGCGCACGCGAGTACGAAGGCGCGGAGTCGAACACGATGCGCATGTTCGCGCGCTGACCGGCGCCTACCCTGGGAGGCGTGGCCCTTCTCATCGATCCCCCGATGTGGCCGGCGCACGGCACCAGATTCTCGCACCTGGTCTCCGACGCCTCGCTCACCGAGCTGCACGAGTTCGCGGCGGCCGCGGGGGTGAGCGAGCGTGCGTTCGACCGGGACCACTACGACGTACCGGAGCGGCTGCACGCCGAGCTCGTGGCGCGCGGTGCTGAGCGGGTCTCAGCACGCGAGCTCATCCGCCGGTTGCGCGGGAGCGGTCTGCGGGTCCCGGCCCGGGATCGGCCCGCGCACCGGCGGTCGGTGCTGACCGATCGCTGGGAACGGACCCTGCCGGGATCGGCGAGCCTCGGAGCTGAGCTGATCGACCGGTGGGACGAGGAACATCGGCACTATCACACGACGGCGCATCTGCTCGATGTGCTCGAGGCCCTCGACGTGCTGTGCGCGCCGGACGAGCCGCCGCGGTCCGTGGTGCTCGCGGCCTGGTTCCATGATGCCGTGTACCAGGGCGTGGCCGGGCAGGACGAGCGGGACTCGGCGGCTCTCGCCCAGAATGTCCTCCCGCGGACAGGCATCTCCGGGCCGGAGGTGGCCGAGGTGGCGCGCCTGGTCCGGGTGACGGCGGAGCACCAGGTCGGCGAGCATGACCGGAACGCTGCGCTGCTCTGTGACGCCGACCTCGCCGTGCTGGGCCGGGATGAGGCCGGCTACCGGCGCTACCTCCGGCAGGTCAGAGAGGAGTACGCACACGTCGGTGACGCCGATTGGCAGACGGGACGCTCCGCCGTCGTGCAGCACCTGCTTGCCCAGGAGCCGCTCTTCCATACACCTCGTGGTGCAGCACGCTGGGCCGACCGGGCGCGCACGAACCTCACCGACGAGCTCACCGCACTGCGCGGCGGGCCGGACTCCACGGCATGACCCCGCCGGACGCTCGTGCTCACAGGCGAGGCCCGTGGAAGCGGCCCCCGCCGTAGGTGTCGCAGCCCAGCGCCACGGCCTGCTTCGATTCCTTGCCCGCCCAGAACATCACGACCCGCGTGCGATCGACGAGCCCCGGTCGCCTGCCCACCCGCCCTCGAGCGGCGCCATTGGCCGCGGCGGCCTCCGGTCCGAGGCGGATGATGAGTTGCACCAACGGGCTCCACCGCACGCCGAGCAGACTCAGTTTGCCGGGCGCGCAGAGGTACAGCCATTCCACGTCCTGCCACAGCACGGACAACGTGAACTGCCTTCCGACGTACTCCACGGCGTCCGGCCGGAAGGTGAGCCAGGCAGGGGCCAAAGCCCGCGGCATCACGACGAGCCCCAGCACCCCGGACGCAGCAATCACTATGCCGACGATGCCGGCGGCGATGCCGTTCGGATCGGCCCACTGGTCGATGACAGTGGCGGCTGCCACCATCGCGCCGCCGAACACGATCAGCAGCAGTGCCAGTACCACCATCCCCGCCCTGCCGACGGCGGACGGACGCAACTCCACCCGGAGCGAGCCCTCCGCTACCGGGTGCGAGCCCGAAGCGCGGTCCCGGTGTGGGTCAGGCGGCGCAGGAGACGGCGACGCACCCTGACCTGACATGGCGGTCACCATACCGAAGCCGGTATGGAACCGGCAGTGCGACAGATGGGGAGGAGTCCCCCCGCCTGGGTACGCGAAAGCCCCCGGCTCCGCAAGGGAACCGGGGGCTTTCGGCGATGCAACTGAGCTCAACGGCTCAGGCGGTGCTGGCTTCTCAGAAGCCCATGCCGCCCATGCCGCCCATGTCGTCGCCACCGGCCGGGGCCGCGGGGGCCTTCTCCGGCTTGTCGGCCACGACGGCCTCGGTGGTGAGGAACAGTGCCGCGATGGAGGCGGCGTTCTGCAGCGCAGAGCGGGTCACCTTCACCGGGTCGTTGATCCCCGCGGCGAGCAGGTCCTCGTAGTCACCCGTGGCGGCGTTCAGGCCGTGACCGGTCTCCAGGCCACGCACCCGCTCCACCACGACGCCACCCTCGAGGCCGGCGTTCACGGCGATCTGCTTCAGCGGAGCGTCCACGGCGATCTTCACGATCGACGCACCGGTCGCCTCGTCACCCTCGAGCTCGAGGGTCGTGAAGGCGGCGGCAGCGGCCTGGATGAGGGCCACGCCACCACCGGCGACGATGCCCTCCTCGACGGCAGCCTTCGCGTTGCGCACGGCGTCCTCGATGCGGTGCTTGCGCTCCTTGAGCTCCACCTCGGTGGCGGCGCCGGCCTTGATGACGGCCACGCCACCGGCGAGCTTCGCCAGGCGCTCCTGCAGCTTCTCGCGGTCGTAGTCCGAGTCCGAGTTCTCGATCTCGGCGCGGATCTGAGCGACCCGCCCGGCGATGGCGTCGGCGTCGCCGGCACCCTCGACGATCGTGGTCTCGTCCTTGGTCACGACGACCTGACGCGCGGTTCCGAGCACCTCGAGGCCGACGTTGTCGAGCTTGAGGCCCACGGTCTCGGAGACGACCTGGCCACCGGTGAGGATGGCGATGTCGTTGAGCATGGCCTTACGGCGGTCGCCGAAGCCCGGTGCCTTGACGGCCACGGACTTGAAGGTGCCGCGGATCTTGTTCAGCACCAGGGTCGCGAGAGCTTCGCCCTCGACGTCCTCGGCGATGATCAGCAGCTGCTTACCGGACTGGATGACCTTCTCCAGCAGCGGCAGCATGTCCTTGACGTTGGCGATCTTGGACTCGACGAGCAGGACGTAGGCGTCCTCCAGCACTGCCTCCTGGCGGTCCTGGTCGGTGACGAAGTACGCCGACAGGTAGCCCTTGTCGAAACGCATACCCTCGGTGAGCTCGAGCTCCAGGCCCAGGGCGTTGGACTCCTCGACGGTGATGACGCCTTCCTTGCCCACCTTGTCGAGGGCCTCGGCGATCAGCTCACCGATCTGCGGGTCACCGGCGGAGATGCCGGCGGTCGCCGCGATCTGCTCCTTGGTCTCCACCTCGGTGGCGGAGGTCAGCAGCTGAGCGGTCACAGCCTCGACGGCCTTCTCGATGCCCCGCTTGAGGGCGATCGGGTTGGCGCCGGCCACGACGTTGCGCAGGCCCTCACGCACGAGCGCCTGGGCGAGCACGGTGGCGGTGGTGGTGCCGTCGCCAGCGACGTCGTCCGTCTTCTTGGCGACCTCCTTGACGAGCTCTGCACCGATCTTCTCGTAGGGCTCCTCGAGCTCGATCTCCTTCGCGATGGACACACCATCGTTGGTGATCGTGGGGGCGCCCCACTTCTTCTCGAGGACGACGTTGCGCCCCTTCGGGCCGAGGGTGACCTTCACGGTGTCGGCGAGGGTGTTGAGCCCACGCTCCATCCCGCGACGGGCCTCCTCGTTGAAAGCGATCTGCTTAGCCATTGGCGGTTCGATCCTCCGGTACTGGCATCTGGTTGGTACGGCGGGACGCCCGCGACGGACGACACCTGACCGGATGCGTTCACGTCACGCACCGGCCGGCGCCTCGTCTCGCTGACCACAGTTGTCACTCTCGCGCTGAGAGTGCTAACGCCATTATTGGCACTCTCAGGCCGAGAGTGCAAGCAGCGGGCGAAAACGCTCCTCGAACCCCGCCGAGCGCAACCTTGTGCGGCGTTGCCCGCATGATCCGCCGCACGAGGTTGCGCTCGGCACGCGGGCTGAGGTGGTCATACTGCGAGCGGTGAGCGGGGTCAGCGTGGGGCGAGGGAGGGGGTGGGGAGGGAGAAGCGTTGCGTGAGCGCACGGCGGGCGGCGTGCCAGCCCGCCATGCCATGCACACCCGGCCCGGGCGGTGTTGACTGCGAGCACAGGTACACACCCGGGATCGAGGTCGCGTACGGGTCGAGCGTGGGCCGCGGCCGGGCGGCCATCTGCCATACCGAGAGGGCACCGGAGGCGATGTCACCGCCGATATAGCTCGCATTGTGCTCCGGCATCTGGTTCGCGGGCGTGCACCGCGCGCTCACGACGACGTCCCGGAAGCCGGGTGCGAAGCGTTCGATCTGTGCGGTCACGGCCTCCGTCACGTCTGCGCCGCTCCATGCCGGCACGTGGGTGTACGCCCATCCCGGGCGCAGTCCCCCGACCTCCCGCGCCGGGTCGGCAATGGTGGGGTCGGAGAACAGGATCATCGGGCGTTCGGGCACCCGGCCGGCGGCCACCTCTGCCTCGGCAAAGGCCATCTCCTCCCGCAGCCCGCCCACGTGCACCGTACCGGCGCCGCCGACGCGTTCGTCCGCCCAGGGCACCGGGCCGGACAGTACGAAATCCACCTTCGCGGCGGCATCGCCGTACCGGAACCGGGCCAGCGCATCCCGCACCGACGGGCGCATCCGGTCCCCCCAGATGCGCACCAAGGCGGCCGGGGAGAGGTCGGCGAGGTAGGCGCGGGCACGAGGCAGCTCGTGCCAGGCAGTCACCTCATGGTCGGTGACCACGCGACCACCGTGCGCTTCCAGATCAGCGATGAGGGCCGCCGTCAGAGCCCCGGACCCACCCACGGGGATGGGCCACCCGACCGTGTGCGCCAGCGTGGCAAGCATGATCGAGGTGCCGGCCGCGGCCGGGCTCGGCAGGGTCGAGATCGCGTGCGCGGCCACACCGGTGAACAGCGCCGGGGCGAGGTCGTCGGTGAAGCGCAGGTTCCACGCGGGGCTGCCCTGTTCCACCAAGCGTGCGGCAGCGGCAGCCATGGCACCCAGCCCGCGGGCACTCAGTGCACCCTCGGGCAGCTCGCGCCGGTTCCCGAGCGCGAGCGCGGTGAGCATCTCCGCGTTCTCCACGAGCGGTCCGAAGAGCCGGTGCCAGGCGGGCCCGTCGGTGCCGAGCTCGGCCACGGTCCGCCCGAGCGAGCGATACGCAATGGCGGCACGACCGCCGTCGAGGGGTTGGGCGTAGGAGGTCTCCGGGCTGATCAGCTGCACGCCGCGGGCGGCGAAATCGAACTCACGGAAGGCCGGGCTGGCCAGGGCCAGGGCATGCACGGCCGAGCAGACGTCGTGGCGAACCCCGTCGGCCAGGGGCGAGTCGAGAGTGCGCGCACCACCGCCGGGCACGGTCTGCGCTTCCAGCACCGTCACCTCGAGCCCGGCGCGGGCGAGCGTCACCGCAGCGGTCAGCCCGTTCGGTCCGGAACCGATCACGACGACGTCCGTGCTGGTTCGTCCCATAGGTCCAGTCTGCCTTCTCACCCGGTACCCGGTCAGCCGGAGGCCGAGATGTGCTCGGCAGCAGGCGCGCGATCGGAGGGGCGTTCTCGGTCCGGTCTCCGCTTCCTGGGTGAGCCCTCCACGTCCGCGCGCGCGTTCCGCCAGGCGCCACCGATCCGGTCGGAGATGTACCGCCAGGTGACGTCGCGAATGAAGATCGCGTCGATGGCGATCATCGCCAGGGAGAACCACGGCAGCCCCATCAGCACGGCGATCCCCACGTGGAAGGAGGTGATCCCAAACAATCCGATCACCCGGGTGGGGCGCCACAGCAGCATCATCGGGAAGCACATCTGCAGGATGATCGAGCTCCACGAGATGATCGTGACGACCGGCGCCCAGGCGGTGAGCACATCGGTCAGCTCCGGCCAGGATCCGAAACGCACCGTCTGCAGCGGGTTGTAGATGGCGTACCCGTGCTGCCACGGCGCACCACCGGCCTTGAACAGGGCACCGGAGGCATACACGAAGCACACGTGCGCCGTGACAGCGACCAGAACCAGGTTGTGGGACAGGTTCGTCAACCACGCGGGCACCCACGGCTCACCGTTCCACACTCGCCGCAACCAGGGACCGGTCTCCTTCTCGACGTCAGCACGCCGACGGGCATCCAGGGACCATCTCCCGGCGGTGTCGGCGAACAGCAACGCCAGCACGGTGATGCGGAACATGTTGTCACCCTGGTCGCCCAGTGTGTCGTTCATCTCGATGAACGACGTCCACGCCACGAAAAAGATCGGCAGCACAATCTTCATCCGCCAGCCCAAGATGACCAGGATGGCAAGCCATGCAAGGGCGAGGTAGAGGATGGTGAAGGACCAGTCGTTCAGCGCCACCCGATGGAAGATGCTGAACAGGGGGATCTGAGGAAAATCGCTCAGAGGTTGGGCTGCCTCGCCGTTCCACACCGAGCCACTACCGAAGGCGTAGTAACGGGTCCGCCAGTTGGAAATCAGCAGGCCGAGTGCCGTCAGCCCGAGCAGTATCCGCGTCACGGCAAGTCCGTACCTGGCGTGCTTGGCGCCGACGAGCCAGTTCTCGGTCCACGCCAGCGTACGGTTCACCAAGGACGAGACTGCGCCGTAGAGATCTGCGAGAAGAGCCCCCGCGGCGCGGGTGCTGGTACGGGCGAGGGTGCGGGCGCGCGAACTCATCGGGTCGACTCCTCGACCGCCGGGCGAAAGATCTCCGCGAACCGTTCCCGCGATTGGCCCGGGTACTCGATGAGACCACGCCAACCGGTGACATACGGCTGGACAGCGGGGCGTTCGGCGTCGGGATCGTTGCGCTGCCCGTACGGCACCACGTTCTGGCGGCTGATGACGAACTGCACCAACACGACGTCCTCGCCCCACATCGCGTAAGCCGCCTGCGTGGCGTACGCGTTGGCGAGCTCCTCGGCTTGCAGGTACTCGGCAACCGCGCCGGCATTGCCATGCGAGCGGAGAGCCGACTCCAGACGCTGACGCCAGTCGTCGCCGCTGTAGTAGCCGAGCGCCGCGATCTCCTCCTGCTCATCGTTGAGGTCGAGATAGGCCCCCCGGAACGTACCGGCGACTTGGTTGGCACTGATCGCTGCACGGGGCGGAAAGAGGTTGTGAGTGATCATGTCGAGCTCGGCTGCTGTCGCGTCGACCCATTCGGTCTCGATCTCCTCACCGTCCCGGTTGAGGGTGGCACGGACCTGAAGGCGGTAGTCACCGTTGATCGGCTCTGGGGCGAAGACACTCCAACTCTGCCCGTGCATCGGGATCATATAGTCACGCAACAACTCACCCGGGACCACCTGCCGGAGTCCAGAGGCAGGTGCAATCCAGAGGAATGTGGCGAACACGTGCCACGCGGTGAACAGGACAGCCACGACAACGATGACCCGCTTGAGGGGCGTCATCGCTGTGCGCGACCGATCGGATGTGTGCTCGACAACCGCATCGTCCGACGACTTCTCGCCGGCCGATGTTTCTGCTGTATCGATGTCCTTGCTCGTCATTGTCGCTTTCCCGCCAGGGCGATGATGCCAGGAGACATGAACGATCGAGGTTCGGTCCCGGGGTAAGGAAGATACCCCGGGACCGAACCTCGATCAGTGCTCATCCGCTCTCGCAGATCAGCTCATTGTGCTCCGCTTCCGGCCGGAGAGCAGGATCCCTGCACCCAGGCACATGAGCGCTGCGGCGATGAGGCCGAACATCTCATCGAACTCCGCACCGGTGTCCGGCAACGAACCGCCACCGGAGGTCACCTCAGTCACCACGAAGTCGGTGTCGAGGTTCTCAGCGGGGATCTCCCCAGACTCAGCACCCGTCATCTCGACGAAGTGGTCGCCGAGCTCGAACTCCGCGTCGATCGGGAATGCGACCGTCACGTTGCCGGACTCGTCAGCGACCGCAGCGATGTCGAACGGGGTGGAGTTCACGGTGACCGTGACCTCTTCGCCCGGCTCGAACCCGAAGCCGTAGGCCTCCTGCTCGATACCCGTGTCACGGACGATGCTCTGGTAGCGCACCGTGGCCCTGAGTTCACCAGCATCAGCGTCGGAGTCAGCGTCCGAACTCGCGTTCGCCGAAGCCGCCGCCGAGGCGTCGGTCGACGCATCCGCGTTAGCCGCCACCTCAGCCGCCGCAGCGGACTCCGACGTGGCGTCGGTGTCAGCGTTGGCCGACATCTCTGCGGATGTGTCCGCAGCGGTGTCGGGGTCGGCGTCCGAGTTGGCCGCCGCCTGAGCCGCCGCTGCAGCTGCAGCATCCGGATCCGTGGTGGCATCCGCCGAGGCGTCCTGTGAGGCGTCCTCGTCAGCAGCTGCCTGCGCCGCCGCCGCCGCGCTCACGTCGGACTCAGCCGATGCGCTCGAGTCGGTGTCGGTGTAGGCCGCAGCCTCAGCAGCCGCTTCAGCCGCCGCGTTGTTGTCGTCGTCAGCGTTCGTTGACGCCGACGCCGATGCAGAGGCGTTGGTGTTCGTGTCCGCAGTCGTTTCGGAGTCCGGGTCCGTCGAGGAGTCCGGGTCCGTCGAGGAGTCCGGGTCCGTCGAGGAGTCCGGGTCCGTCGAGGAGTCCGGGTCCGTCGAGGAGTCCGGGTCAGTCGAGGAGTCCGGGTCCGTCGAGGAGTCCGGGTCAGTCGAGGAGTCCGGGTCCGTCGAGGAGTCCGGGTCCGTCGAGGAGTCCGGGTCCGTCGAGGAGTCCGGGTCCGTCGAGGAGTCCGGGTCCGTCGAGGAGTCCGGGTCCGTCGAGGAGTCCGGGTCCGTCGAGGAGTCCGGGTCCGTCGAGGAGTCCGGGTCCGTCGAGGAGTCCGGGTCCGTCGAGGAGTCCGGGTCCGTCGAGGAGTCCGGGTCCGTCGAGCTGTCCGGGTCAGTCGAGGAGTCCGGGTCCGTCGAGGAGTCCGGGTCCGTCGAGCTGTCCGGGTCCGTCGAGCTGTCCGGGTCCGTCGAGGAGTCCGGGTCCGTCGAGGAGTCCGGGTCCGTCGAGCTGTCCGGGTCCGTCGAGCTGTCCGGGTCCGTCGAGGAGTCCGGGTCCGTCGAGCTGTCCGGGTCCGTCGAGCTGTCCGGGTCCGTCGAGCTGTCCGGGTCCGTCGAGCTGTCCGGGTCCGTCGAGCTGTCCGGGTCCGTCGAGCTGTCCGGGTCCGTGGACGCGTCCACGTCCGTGTCGGGGTCCGAGCCTGCTTCAGTGTCGAGACGCACCGTGGCCGACGGGATGCTCACCTGAGCTGCCGTGGTGGTTGGCAGCAGAGTGAGCTGCAGCGCGCGCTGCGTGAAGGAATCGTCATCGAAGCCGTCCGGGTGAACGAAGTCACCCGGCTGCTCCTGCACGTTGGCGGTCAGCGAGACGAGGTTCTCCGTGATCAACTGAGCCAGCGGCGAGAGCGCCGTGTTCAGAGCCTCCACTGCTGGGCGGAAGATCGTGTCCAGCGTTCCCTCGTCGGTGATCGCCTCACTGATCGGGGTGACCAGAGCCGGCAGGATCGTGTCGGTGACAGCCTGCAGGATCGGCTCGACGATCGTTCCCACGGGGAGACCGGCGACGGTTGTGCCGGAGGTGTCGACGGTGGGCGGCACGGAGCCTTCCACGCCCGCGAAGTCGCCCAGCGTGCCAGACAGCTGGACGTCGACGGTACCGACCGACACTCCCAGCAGGGCGATGTCACCGGTGATAGCGATGTTCACGTCCGCCGCGTGCAACGCATCGGTGATCGCGTTGACGACGAGCGCGGGGATCTGGTCCAGCGTGGAACCAATCGCACCATCGAGCGCAGCCTGGATCACGTCCGGACCCAGGACCTCGGTGTTCACCGGGAGACCGTTCAGCGTGCCGTCGTAGTCGCCACCCTGAGTGTCCGCCACCAGGCGAGCCAGGTCGACGCTCACCTCGCCGGTGCTCAGGTCGATGGTGACTGCCGAGTCCGGGCTGGTCAGCGGCTCCTCGAGAACCGCGGTCAGTGCCGCCTGCAGGTCGAGATCGACCGTGGCCGTGACACCCAGCTCGTCGATCGATCCGACGCCCAGCAGCAGTGTGTTGAGCGTGTCGGTCAGGTCGACCAGCAGCGGGTTGAGCGTGGTGTCGATCGCGCCACCCTCACCGACCAGGCCGTTGATCGGGTCAGACACCGTGCCCAGGCTGTCCGACAGCGTGCCGCTGAGCCCGGCAATCGTCGGGCTGCTCAGAATCAGCGTGCCGTCAGCGATCTGGTAGTCACCGACCGGGTTGCCGTCCACATCAGTGGTGGCCGTGGCCGAGAGCGCGCCGAGCTCAACGCGAGCCTGGTCGAGCAGTGTGTCCAGACCGGCCTGCGTCAGCAGTGGCGTGAGGTCGAGGTAGGCGTTGTCGCCGGGACCCGACCCGCCCACGGCGATGGAGCCGTCGGCGTTGATCGCACCTGCCGAAGCGAACGGCACCTCGCCGTCACCGGTGCGGGCGTACTGCGCCAGCGCACCGACCGCAAGTACCCCGTTGTCGCCGAGGAGCTGGACCCCGCTGCCAAGGTCGAGGTTGAGCGAGTTCAGAACCTCGAGCGACAGCGGGTTCTGGACCTCGCCGGGCGCTGTCGGGTCGGCGCTGTAGGCACCGTCCAGTGCAACGATGTCGTTGAGGTTGATCGCCCCACCGCCGGTGAGCAGACGCCCCTCGGCCTCCGACGTGTCTGTCGCCAGCGCTGCTGCCGGCGACAACGTGCCGGAGAGCCCGAGGGCCCCCAGTGCGACCGTCGCAACGGCTGCCGTCGCTCCTGCCAGCGGCCTCTGCCACCGGCGACGCGTCCGTCTGCGCGCCGTATCAATCTGTGATTGCACGTACTCCCCCGAGCCTTGTGTGCTTATGGAGCCCCAGCGCGCGAAGAACTACGGCCGGGACATGGGTGAAAGGGCGGACGAGATGCACGCCGCAGCGCGCACGTCTCCCACGCAGACTCTACGGCCGTTCAACCTTTGAGAGCGCAGAGTCCGTATCACGGATGTATAACGATCGTGGGTCACGTTGCCGTGGCTAGGCTACGAACGATGTCCCAGCGCCCGCTCCTCGCGCTCACGGTGATCGTCGCCATCGGCGCGCTCATCGCTGTCGCTGCTTTGAGCGCGCCCCGCAATCGCGTGGATCACGTGGAGCTCTACCAGGAGGGCATCGGCATCGCACCGGATGGCACCTTGGTGATCGTCCCGGCGGGGGAACCAGTCGACTACCTCGCCGGTACGCGTGTCATCGATCCCGGCCCGGACGCAGCACCGGACACCCGCCGGGCCGCCGCCGAGCGCGCCGAGGAGACCCTCGAATGGCTCGAGTCCGGCAGCGCACCCGTCTCGGGCGGCCCTTATGACGACCTCGCGGACGCCGCGCTCCTCGACCTGCATGCGCTGATCAGCGCGGGCGACGGGCCGATCGCAGGCGCCATGCCACGATGGCGCTACGTGTGGCCCCGCGACACCGCGTTCATCGCCGCTGCCCTGACGGCGACCGGTCACCGCACCGACGCCGTCACCGCTCTGACCTTCCTCCAGGACGTCCAGTCCGAGGACGGCAGCTTCCATGCCCGGTACAGCACCGAGGGGGTGCCTCCGGACGATCGCGGGCTGCAGACCGACGGGACGGCGTGGGCGGTCTGGGCCCTGGAGCGGGTGGCCAACGACGTCGATCGCTCACCGGCGGCACAGTTGGACAGCCAGGCACTGTTGCAGCAGTTCGCTCCGCTGCTGCAGCGATCGACCACCTTCCTGCTCGACCAGGTGTCCGGCCCGGACCACCTGCCCGCGCCGTCGGCGGACTACTGGGAACACGCCGAGGACAGGGTGACACTCGGCACCGCTGCCCCCGTGCTCGCCGGGCTGGAATCAGCATCCCGCCTGTACCGGCTGGCCGGAGACCCGGACCGATCGGAGCAGACTGCCGACGCCGCCACCGCCCTGCGCGGTGCGATCGAGCAGAGTTTCGGTGCCAGCGGGTACGGCCGGTATCCGGGCAGGCACGCACGCGACGCCGCCACCGCCTTTCTGCTCCCTCCTTTCCTCGCCGAGCCGCTGCCTGGCGCAGAAAGTGCATGGCGTGCCTCGATGGCCGGAATGGCTCGCCCCGGCGGCGGCCTGGCACCAGGCACGTCCTGGCCGGAGACCTCCCTCTCGTGGACACCGCAGACCACGCTGTACGCCTGGACGGCGGCCACACTCGGGGACGAGGCGCTCGCCACCGACTACCTCACCTGGGTCGACGGTCACCGGACCGCCTCCGGCGCGATCCCGGAGAAGGTGGGGCCGGACGGTTCGCCCGCCGCTGTCGCGCCGTTGGCCTGGTCGGCCGCCCTGGTCCTGCTCACGCTCACGACGTTGGACGACCACCATCTCTAGCGGCGGCCCCCACCTCCAGGCCGTCGCTGCGCAGCGTCAGTTCACGAAGTCGGGGCGAAGCACGACATAGATGCCGTTCGGGGCGGCAGAGGCGTCCTCGACGACAGTCGAGATGCCGACCTCCTCGCCGATCGCCTCGGCCTCTTCAGCCATCTCCGCGTCGCGGTAGTAGATGGTCGAATCGGTGGGCTGGTTGAAGCCGTAGTCGTCGGCCACCACGTTAGACCAGCCGGCGTCACCGAGGATGCCCGCTGTCTCACCAGCCAGACCGACGACGCCGGCTCCGTTGAGCACCCAGACGTTCAGCCCTTGATCCAGATCGACGGTCTCGCTCGGCTCCTCGGTCAGCTCGTCGGTGGGCTCGGCTGTCTCAGTGGGATCCTCCGTCTCCGTCGGCTCGTCCGAGGGCTCCTCGGTCTGGCCGCCATCGGCGTCCCCCTCGGCGTCCTCGCCGGTGGTCGACTCGCTCACGGTCGGCGAGGCCTCCGGCCCGACGGAGGACTGATCGGAGACCGCCTGCACCACGACGAACGCGAGGATCGGCGCCAGGATGAGCACCACGAGGAAGGGCAACGCCTGCCGCCACCACGGTACCGGCGCGCGGTGCACGCCCTGCGGGACGCGATCGTCGCCGAGTGCGTCGAACTCGTCCTCGTCGTAGGGATACGGATCCTGTGTGCTCACTGCGGCAGGTTAACGTGCCGGCGAGGTGTTCAGAGGTCCGATGCGAGCCGGCGAGCGGATCGCTCCCGCTGCCGCGTGCTGCGCATCCGGCGCAGCCGCTTCACCAGCATCGGCTCGGCAGCCAGGGCGGCGGGCTCGTCGATGAGCGCGTTCAGCACCTGGTAGTACCGGGTGGCCGACATGTCGAACAGGTCTCGGATCGCCGTTTCCTTGGCGCCTGCGTACTTCCACCATTGCCGCTCGAAGGCGAGGATCTCGGCGTCCCGTTCGCTGAGCTCGCCGACCTCGACCGTGTTGCTCGGCGTGGTGAGCGGTTGCGCTGCCGCCATCGGTCCTCCTGGGTACGTGCCTCGAACTGTCGAACTTTCGCTCATCCTAGAGGCAAACGACACGCGTGTCATTCGCCTCCGACGGCGCGTGCTGTGATATCGCCACAGGGCTGCCGACGGCGGACAATCTCGTCCTAGGCTGGGTGGGGTGAACTCGACCTCACCCCCGCAGCGTCCCTTGGCCGACATCATCGACCCTGGCTGGGCCAGGGCTCTGGCCCCGGTGGAACACGAGATCCATGCGATGGGTGACTTCCTCCGTGCGGAGATTGCCGCCGGACGCGGCTACCTGCCCGCCGGGGAGCACGTACTCCGGGCATTCACCCGCCCGCTGAAGCAGGTCCGCGTGCTGATCGTGGGTCAGGACCCCTACCCCACCCCCGGTCACGCGATGGGCCTGTCGTTCTCGGTGCAACCGGACGTACGCCCCATCCCCCGCTCGCTGCAGAACATCTACCGCGAGCTGAGTGAGGATCTCGGTCTGCCCGCACCGAGCACCGGAGACCTGACACCGTGGGCGGACGCCGGGGTGCTGCTGCTCAACCGCAGCCTGACAGTGCAGCCCGGTGAACCCGCGTCGCACCGTGGCAAAGGATGGGAACGCGTGACCGACGCCGCGATCCGTGCGCTGGTCGCACGTGACCAACCGTTGGTGGCGATCTTGTGGGGACGTGATGCGCAGTCGTTGCGCACACTCCTCGGCCAGACGCCGATCATTGCCACCACGCACCCAAGCCCGCTCTCAGCATCACGCGGCTTCTTCGGGTCGCGACCGTTCTCCCGTGCGAACGAACTCCTCACCGAACAAGGCGGCACCCCGATCGACTGGACCCTCCCCTGAGGCAAATCCCGTAGCGCGCCCGCCACCAGACCCGATAAGAAGGACCGGTGAGCACCGCGAGCCCGACACCCCCGTGGCGGCGCTATGTCGCGATCGGTGACAGCATGACCGAGGGGCTGTGGGACGAGGACCCCGATCAGCCCGGTGCGCTGCACGGGTGGGCCGACCGCCTGGCGGCCGCGATCGCCCTGCGCCAGGCCTCCCACGAGTTCGAACCGCTCGAGTACGCCAACCTGGCCGTCCGTGGCCGCCTGCTCGGTCCGATCCTCACCGACCAGCTGCCCCGCGCCCTCGCTGCCGAGCCCGACCTGGTCTCCATCGTGGGTGGCGGGAACGACCTGCTGCGGCCAGGTTCGGACCCGGACCGTCTCGCCGTGGACCTCGACCGCGCAGTCCGGACGGCCCGCAACTGTGGCGCCGACGTTCTCCTCGCCACCGGTACCGACACCCGCAACGCGGGACTGCTGCGACGTATCCGCCCCAAGGTCGCCATCTACAACGCGCACATCTGGTCCATCGCCGCCCGGCACGGCGCGATGGTGCTCGACATCTGGGGGTTGCACCCGCTGCAGGACTGGCGGATGTGGGCCGAGGACCGGATCCACCTGAGCAGCCTCGGGCACGCACGGGTGGCCGACGCCGCCCTGGTGGCACTGGGTATGACGCCGGAGCACGCGAACTGGCAGGTCCCACTGCCGCGCCTGCCGGTGCGCCCGGCCACCGAGCGTCTGCGCTCGGACGCGGAGTGGATGGCCCGGGACGTCTACCCGTGGGCCGCCCGCCGGTTGCGTGGGCGCTCCTCCGGTGACGAACGCCCACCGAAGCGACCCCAGCCTCGCCCGGTGTCCTTCCCCGACCCGGAGGGGCGATTCGATGCCTGACGCGCACGGCTTCGCCTACACCGTCCACGGCACCCAGGTGACCATCACCCATCACGGGCGCTCCGCCGTCGTGCTGCGAGGCGACCGCGCGGCCGAGTTCCTCGCCCGGGTGGAGCGGGAGGACCCGCAGGAACTGATGGCCCGGCTGACCGGCAACTACAAGCGGGGCAATGAACGCACCGCACGCAACCATCCCCGCAATCGAGGGCGACGCGGCCGATGAGCTGAGGCTGCGCCGGCGGACCTCCCCGGCACCGCCCGCTGGCGGGCACGCCCCCGGCCCTCCAGACTGGTGGGAGCATCCGAGGAGGCTCTCATGTCGCAACCGGAGGTCACCGCGCGGGAAGCCCGCCGGGTCGCCGAAGAGGCACGCAGCAGCGAGTTCACCCAGGCCTCGTTCGCGCGCGAACTTTACCTGGGACGGTTCCGCCCGGAGGTGCTCTGGCCGGGTGCACCCGCCCCGACGGCAGATCCCCGGGCGGAGTCGTTTCTGACCGACCTGCGCGACTACCTGGCCGAGCACGTGGACGGGGCGCGGATCGAGGCCGAGGACCGCATCGACGACGACGTCCTGGCCGGCCTCGCCCGGATCGGCGCGTTCGGGATGACGATCCCGCGCGAGTACGGCGGGATGGCGCTCTCGCACGTGGAGTACAACCGCGCCCTGATGCTCGCCGGGAGCGCGAACCCCAGCCTCGGCGCCCTGCTCTCGGCCCACCAGTCGATCGGGGTGCCCGAACCGGTCAAGGTGTTCGGCACCCCGGAGCAGAAAGAGCACTACCTACGCCGCTGTGCCGAAGGGGCGATCTCGGCTTTCCTGCTCACCGAACCGGACGTCGGGTCCGACCCGGCACGGTTGCACGCGAGCGCAGCCCGCACCCCTGACGGCGACTACCTGATCGACGGCGTGAAACTGTGGGCCACCAACGCCGTGCTCGCCGAGGTGTTCGTGGTGATGGCGCGGGTGCCGCCCGGTGAGGACGGCGAGCGGGGCGGGATCACCGCGTTCATCGTGGAGGCCGACACCCCCGGCATCACGATCGAACGCCGCAACGAGTTCATGGGTCTGCGTGGGCTGGAGAACGCGGTCGTGCGGTTCCATCAGGTGCGGGTGCCGGCGCGCAATGTGGTCGGTGCCGAGGGCAAGGGCCTGAAGATCGCGCTCACCACCCTGAACACCGGGCGGCTGTCCATCCCCGCCCTGTGCGTGGCGGGCAGCAAGTGGTCGCTGACCATCGCTCGCCAGTGGGCGCGCGAGCGGGTGCAATGGGGTGCCCCGATCGGCAAGCATGCGGCGATCGCACACCAGGTCGCCTTCATCGCCGCTACCACGTATGCGCAGGAGGCAGTGGTCCAGCTCGCCGCCGAACTGGCCGACTCCGAGAGCGCCGACATCCGGATCGAGGCTGCACTGGCGAAGCTGTGGTGCAGCGAGATGGCCTGGCAGGTGGCCGATGCCATGGTGCAGATCCGCGGGGGCCGGGGGTACGAGACCGCTCGCTCCCTGGCAGCACGCGGGGAACGCGCCGTCCCGGCCGAGCAGCTGCTGCGCGACCTGCGGATCAACCGCATCTTCGAGGGCTCGAGCGAGATCATGCACCTGTTGATCGCCCGCGAGGCGGTGGACGAGCACCTGCGGGTGGCCGGCGCGCTGATCGATCCCGAGGCCGACTCCGCGGCCCGCACCCGGGCAGCGACCGACGCCGCCGTGTTCTACGCCGGCTGGCTGCCTCGGCTGGCGACCGGTGCCGGTGACCTGCCGGGCTCGTTCGCCTCCTACGGGCCGGCCGCCCCCGCACTGCGGTACGTCGAGCGGACCTCCCGCCGGCTCGCCCGGAACACTTTCTACGGCATGGTCCGGTGGCAGGGCGGGCTGGAGAAGCGGCAGGGCTTCCTCGCCCGGGTGGTCGACATCGGGGCCGAGCTGTTCGCCCAGACCGCGGTGCAGGCGCACGCGGCCCGCACCCCGGAGGTTGGCAGCAGGCAGCGGCTCGCCGACGCGTTCTGCCGTCAGTCCAGGGTGCGGGTGGAGCGGCTCTTCCGCGAGCTGTGGCGCAACAGTGACTCCGGAGACGAGGCGCTGGCCGCACAGGTACTCTCCGGCGATTTCACGTGGGCGGAGGAGGGCGTGCTCGACCCCGCGGCGGGCACCGGCCCGTGGATCGCTCCGGTCACGGACGGTCCGTCCACCGCCGAGAACCTGGCCCGGCGCTATCGCCGCTGAGCGATCGTCACGGGCCACTACCCGACCGGCAAGTGCTTGGCCCACCACCGCAGGATGTGCTCGAACCGCGCCACCCGGTGCTGGGGACGGCCGGACCGACTCAGCTCGTGCCCTTCACCGGGGAACAGCAACAGCTCGGCGTCGACGTCCCGCAGCCGCAGCTCGGTGTACCACCGCTGCCCCTGCTCCACCGGGCAACGCCAGTCCTGTTCGGAGTGGATCACCAGGGTCGGGGTCCGTACCTGGTCCACGTGCGCCATCGGACTCTGCGCAGCGATCCGAGCCGGGTCGCCACCCAGGTAAGCGTGCGGGAAGAACCAACCGATGTCCGCCGACCCCACGAAGCTCACCGGATCGAGGAAGCCACGTTCGACGATGGCGGCCACGAACCGCGTCGTCCGGGTGGTCAGCCACGCGGTCATGTACCCCCCGTAAGAGCCGCCCAGCACGCCCACCCGGTCGGCGTCGAGCTGCGGGTGCGCGGCCAGGGCAGCATCCAGGAACGCGAGGATGTCGGCAGCGTCGCGGTCACCAAAGCCCTCGATGATCGCCCGGGCATGCTCCTCGCCGTAGCCGAGCGATCCCCTGGGGTTGCAGAACACGACGGCGTAGCCCGCCTCCGCATAGGTCTGCACCTCGTCGAAGAACGTCGGCGTGTACTGGGCGGCAGGGCCGCCGTGAATCAGCAGCAGCACCGGGTGCGGGCCTCCGCCGTCCGGAGGCATGGCCACCCAGCCGTGCACCGGGTAACGACCGACGCTGGCAGCTTCCAGCTCCACGGGCTCGATCACGCCCGCCTCGGCACGCAGCCGGGCGGAGAGGTCGGTCAGCCGCCGAGGGTCGTGCTCAGCAGGTAACAGCCACACCTCACCCACGGAGTCGGTCCCCGACGCCACGGCGAGCGCCGTGCCGTCGTTGCCGACCACGGTCACTGCGGAGGTGTCCACGGTCCCATCGAGCACCGGGGTGAGCGCCCCTTCCCGCCAGCGCAGCACCGGACTGGTGCCGCGGCGAACGCCCACCAGAAACACCCCGCCAGGTATGGGTTCCAGTACGCCACCGAGGGTCTGCGTGGTGGGATCGGTGAGCCGCTCCAGTCCGCTGACCGCCGTGCCCTCGAGCGCCGCGCGGTACAGCGCCGGGGAGCGCCCGACGAAGTCCATCCGCTCCGGCCCCTGATCACTGAGCAACAGCCAGAGCTCACCGTCACGACCGAACGCGACCGTACCGGGGCTCAGCGCACCCACGTCGAGCACGGTGGGCTCGGACCGTTCGGTGGCCGGGTGCAGCACCAGGTCACCGGCGATCGCGTCCGGGACCGCCCGCACCGTCAGCAGCGCTGCCCCGTCGGGCGTCCACACCGGGCTGCGGTGGTCCACACCCTCGCTGCTCACCTGCGTCACGACAACGCCGGCGGCTCCCAGCTGTGGGGTGTGATCAGCCTCGTCGTCGTTCTTGGAGGAACCTGCTGGTGGGTCGTCCTGAGGGTCGAGCAGCGCAGGAAGGTCGGCCACGAACACGTGCTGCGGTCGGTCCAGGTGGTATCCGGCTCCGTCCACACGGTAGGTGAGCCGCGTGATGTGGCGCGGGGCCTCGGCATCTGCACCGACGCCGTCGGCGGTCCCGTACCGGCCGTGCTCGGGCACGCGCGCCGTGTACGCGAGGCGGGTCGAGTCCGGGGAGAACACGGGCCGGCCGGACACCCCGCTCGGGTGGGCGGTCAGCACACGGGACTCTCCGCCGTCGGCGGGCATCAGCGCAAGTTGTGGCTTCTCCCCCGTGGCGGCTCGGACGAAGGCCAACCACTTCCCGTCCGGGGAGAACACGGGTTCGGTATCGCCTGGTCCATGGGTGAACGGGCGCAGCTCGCCACTGTCCAGATCGAGGCGCCACAGCGACGAGCGGTAGGCGTCGGCCTCGGTGTCGGGGCGGGTGATGGCGACCACGGCCCAGGCGCCGCTGGGGTGTGCGGCGGGGGTACCGGGGTGGCGGAACAGGTGCAGGTGCTCGGGTCGCATGGATGCGAGCCTAAGCGGATCCGGCAGGTGGCAGGGCGGCTTTGCCGCTAGGAAGTGCGCACCTGCACGAGACCGGCCGCCAGGTTCTCGGCCCCGGTGAGTCGGACGGCGTCGAACGGGGCGTGGGAGCCGAGGCGGTCCAGGATGCCCTGGGTCACCACCTGCTTCGCCACGCGCACCGCATCGGTGATCTCGGCTCCCTTGGCGAGCTCGGCCGTCACGGCCGCGGCGAAGGTGCATCCGGCACCGCTGACCCGCTCCTGCCCGATCTTCGGGGTACTCACCACAGTGGTGCGCTCACCGTCGTAGAGCACGTCGACGGCGTCCGGTCCGTCCAGCTCCACGCCACCCTTGGCGATGACGTACCGCGGGCCGAGGGCGTGGATCCGCTGGGAGGCCTCGACGAGGTCGTCCACCGAGTCGATCCGCTCCATCCCAGCCAGGGTGCGGGCCTCGAAGACGTTCGGGGTCACCACGGTGGCCAGCGGCAGGATCCGTTCGGTGAGCGCGGTGTCGGTGTCCAGTGCGGCACCAGGCTCCTGGCCCTTGCAGATCAGCACCGGGTCGAGGACCACGTGCCGCCAGGGGTGCTGGGCGAGGGAGTCAGCCACCGTGTCGATCGTGGCCGGGGTGCCGAGCATCCCGATCTTGACCACGTCGGGAGCATGGCAGGCCACGGCGGCCTCGATCTGGTCGGCGATCACCTGCGGATCGACGGGGATGAACCGGTGCCCCCAGTCATTCGCCGGGTCGAAGGAGACGATGCAGGTCAGGGTGCCGAAGCCGTAGGCACCGAGTGCCTGGAACGTCTTCAGGTCCGCCTGGATACCGGCGCCGCCGGTCGCCTCAGAACCGGCGATCACGTAGGCGAGTGCGGGCGGTGCGGGTGTCTCGGTCACCCCTCTACGGTACGTGGCGTGGCGTCGTCGTCGACACTCAGCGCCCGCGTGGAGCCACCTGTCGGACTCGAACCGACGACCGTCCGCTTACAAGGCGGGTGCTCTACCAACTGAGCTAAGGTGGCGCGCCCGGAAGATCCAGGCGAGTCGAGTGTGCCAGATTCGGCAGGCCGGGAACGACTCCGCTCCCGGCCCGCCGACCGGACTCAACGGCTCTGGATCTCCTCCAGGAGTGCGCCCGGGGTGGTCCACTGGCCGGCCGGGTCATTCTCGTCCGTCCCCCACACCTCACCGTCGATGACGATCGTGGGCGTCCCCGTGTAGCCGTCGCGGGAGGCCTGATCGGACGCGAGCTCGATCCACTCGTGGTAGGTGCCCTCGGCGAAGGTGTCGGCGACCTCCTGCGGCACGCCGGCCTCGACCGCGACCTGCGCGATCTGCTCGTCGGTGAACTCGGTGCTGGACTGGTTCTCGAACATCAGCGTCATGAAGTCCATCGCAGCCTCCGGCGCCTCGGTGGCCACGACGGCGAAGGCGTTCGCCGTCCGCGTGGAGTTCATCGCTGCGTTGTCCAGGAAGTCGACCGGGTGGTAGACAGCCGTGGCATCCCCGTCGGCAACAGCCTGAATGACGTCCTCGCCGTTGACTTCCTCGAAACTCGCGCAGTGCGGGCACTGGAAGTCGACGTAGATGTCTACGGTCGGGGCTCCCTCGTTGGGCGAGCCGACGCCGTCCGCCCCGAAGGTGATACCGCCGTGCAGGTCCGAGCCGGCCGGGCTCTCACCCTCGTAGTCCGACAGCAGCGTGCGGCCCGCGGACTGGTAGATCATCACACCGGCGACGGCGATCAGCGCCACGACGGCGACGACCACCACGATGAGGATGCCGCGGTTGCGCTTGTCCTGTTTGGCTTGGATCTTGCGGAGACGCTCGGCCTCCAGGCGCGCCGCCTCGCGGCGCTCGGTCTTGGTCATCTTGTTGGAGGAAGGCATGGAAGTGGGGTCCTTGTCCGGCCGCTTCCAGCGGCCTGCGGATCGGGTGAGGGGGTTCAGATGCTCAGGCGAGCACCGGCGGACCCCGGCGCCAGACCGGTGGCAGGAGGGTGGGAATCTGGGTCGCCGTCGCCACCCAGGGGCGCAACGGCGGTCGAGGGGTGGCCGCGGCGGCTCGGCGGGCGCGCGGCAGCCGGGCTGCGAGCGAGAGCAGCGCCCGCTGGACGGCGCGGGCGGCTCGGGTGAGCCAGTACACGAGGCCGGAGGCTGCGAGGTGGGCGGTCACGGCAGCGGCGAGCAGCGTGCCGAACCCGGCCACGACGGCGGCCGTGTGCGGGCCGTAGCCGAGCGTGCCGGTGGGGCACTCGGCCACCGAGCGCATCTGGGCCAGGTTCGCCGCGAGGAAGCCCATCATGCCGTCTGCCCGGACGCACTCGGCGGGCAGCAACACCCGCCCGAGCACCACCGAGAGCACCGACCACCCGGTCAGCAGCGACACCAGGGCGACCGGTGAGAAGGCACCTGGGCCGCGGACAGACCTCACCGCGCGCTGGAGAGCGCGCGCAGGGGTGAACGTGCCGGGCATGGCAGCAAGGATACGCGGCTCAGCACTCGCCCCTCTGACGCGTCGCCCAGCGGTGCGGCGATCAGAAGAAGTCGACCGGCGGCTCGGGAAACGGCCACCACTCGACAACCGATCCGCCCAATGCCAGGATCGCGAGCGCCGTCACCCCCACCCCGCAGGCCAGCAGCACCCACACGGCGGCCGCCGCTCCCGGGGGCGCGATCCGGCGCAGCACCGAGCGTTCTCCTTCACGCGCACTTCCGCTGGACGGGGTCCACCACAGCAGCAGCAGTGACACCGCGACAGTGCCGGGCACCAGGTAGGTCATGGGGATCGCCTGGGCGCCGAGCACCCACACGATCACCGCTCCCGCGGCGGCCACGATCACTCCTGGCAACGTCAGCAGGATGCCGAGCACCAGGTGCAGCGGATAGGAGACGGTTGCCATGGGCAGGTCCCAGCGTCCCTTGCCGCGTCGCATCCGACGCTGGCGCAACGCCCGGCCGCCGGACCCCACGGACCCGAACAGGATGAGCAGCGCCACCGCCGCAAGGATCACGAGTGAGGGATAGAGCCCGCCGACGAGCGCGAGCGCCGCGAACCACGCGAACGTCAGCCAGCCACGTACCGGTGCCGGCACCGCCCAGCTGGGCCAGGGCTGCACCCCAGCATCGGGTCCCGCGCCGGCGGGCACAGGCGGCGCTCCGCCCGGCCCGACCATCTCGGCCGGCGTCGGGGGCGGGGACGTCTCGGACACCGGTGACGGCGGTGTCGCGTCCCAGCCGTGCGCCGTCGGGGGGTACTGCTCTCGCAGCTCCTGCGGCATCACGGAGGTGTGCGAAGCCTGCGCATCACCGACGGGAGCACCTGGGCTCCCGGGCGGGATCGTCGGGGGCAACGGGCCGACGGGCTCCGCGAACCCCTCATCCGCGCGGTCCTGCCACGACTCATCCACCACGTCCGTGGCATCGCCAGCGGGCAGCCGGTCGGTCGCCGGTGCGCTCCCGTCCGCCGCGCCGACGCCCGCAGACGCCGCCTCGGACTCGCTCAGCAATGACGTCACCTCGCGGCCGGCGGCATGATCGGTGAGCGCCTGCCGTACCGAGGCGGGCTTCATCCGCCGTTCCGGATCGGGGTGCAGCGCACGCCGCAGCACCTGCGCCACCCGCGGGGACAGACCGTCGGTATCCACCCGGCCCGACTCCACCCGCAGCAGCACT
The DNA here is from genome assembly GCF_900105765.1 of Ruania alba. NCBI lineage: Bacteria > Bacillati > Actinomycetota > Actinomycetes > Micrococcales > Ruaniaceae > Ruania > Ruania alba. The sequence continues at coordinate 1,711,329 of NZ_FNTX01000002.1, read as the reverse complement.
CCCTGTCCGCGTCCGAACGGTCCGCGCCCGGTGGCCGCGAACACCAGTACCGCGGCCCACCCCCACCAGTCCCCGACATGACCGGGGTCGGCGCCGCGCATCACTTCCGGGTCCACGTACCCGGGCGTCCCGGTCACCAGACCGGTCCGGGTGAGCCGCGGGTCGTCAGCCAGCTGGGAGATGCCGAAGTCGATCACCACGGGCCCATCGTCGGTGAGCATCACGTTGCCGGGTTTGAGGTCCCGGTGCACCACCCCGACGGCGTGGATCGCCTCCAGCGCGGTCGCCAGCCCGTCCGCGAGCTCGGCGAGCTCCTCGGCGTCCAACGGTCCGTGCTCGCGCACGGAGTCCTCCAGGGACTGCCCGTCGATCAGCTCGGTCACAATGAAGGCCTCGGCGGAGTCGGCCTCGGCGTCCAGCACCCGCGCCACGTGCTCACCCCGCACCCGGTGCAGGGTGGCCACCTCACGGCGCAGCCGCTCGCGGGCGGCATCGTCCGCGCTGAACGCCGGGTGCAGCAGCTTCACGGCGACGCGGTGGTCCTCGGCGTCGACCGCCTCGTAGACGGTGCCCATACCGCCGGAGCCGAGCACGTGGAGCAGGCGGTATCCGCCGACCTCACGCATCGGCCTCTCGGGCACCGACTGCTCGACCATAGGCCGAACTTACGCCACATACGCCTCGAGCGAGGGGAGGCGCAGCGGGTGCACCGCGAGGCTGGCGGGGCGCTGGGGGCCCTCCGACCAGACGTGGACGCCGGTAACCTGAAGGCCCGTCCTCGACGAGTAGCTAAGGACCATGAGCGGATCACACGAGTTCGTCGTCGTTGCCAATCGCCTTCCCGTCGACATCCGGACCGATGAGGCCGGTGAGATCACCTGGACCACCTCCCCCGGTGGTCTCGTCACTGCCCTTGCCCCGGTGATGCAGTCCCAGGACGGCGCCTGGGTCGGCTGGTCCGGTTCGGCCGAGCAGACACTCGAACCGTTCGAGGCGGACGGGATGCACCTCGTCCCGGTACCGCTGAACGCCAAGGAGGTCACCGAGTACTACGAGGGCTTCTCCAACGCCACCCTGTGGCCGCTGTACCACGACGTGATCGTCGAGCCGGAGTTCCATCGGTACTGGTGGAACACCTACGTGGAGGTGAACCAACGCTTCGCCGAAGCCGCCGCCGGTGTGGCGGCCCAGCACGGCAGCGTGTGGGTGCAGGACTATCAGCTGCAGCTCGTGCCGGAGATGCTGCGCCGGTTGCGCCCGGACGTGCGGATCGGGTTCTTCGACCACATCCCCTTCCCCCCGGTGGAGCTGTTCGGTCAGCTGCCGTGGCGCCAGCGCGTGGTGGAGGGCCTCCTCGGGGCGGACGTGATCGGCTTCCAGCGCACCGGAGACGCAGCGAACTTCCTGCGGGCAGTGCGCCGGTTCACCGACCACGGCACCCGCGGCCAGAAGGTCACCATCGGTCAGCACTGGAACCGCCCGGAACGGCACGTGCGGGTAGGCACCTTCCCGATCTCGATCGACTCGGCGAAGGTCGACGCGCTCGCCCGCACCGAGAAGATCACCCAGCGGGCCGCCCAGCTGCGGTCCGAGCTGGGCGATCCGGACGTGCTGATGCTCGGCGTGGACCGGCTCGACTACACCAAGGGCATCCGGCACCGGATCAAGGCGTTCGGCGAGCTGGTGGCGGAGAAGAAGGTGACCGTGCCGCGCACCGCGCTGGTGCAGGTGGCCAGTCCGAGCCGGGAGCAGGTGCAGCAGTACAAGACGCTGCGCCAGGAGGTGGAGGTGATGGTCGGCAATATCAACGGCGATCACGGTTCCTGGGGGCGCTCGGCGATCTACTACATGCACCACTCCTATCCGTTCGAGGAGATGGTGGCCCTGTACCGGGCCGCGGACGTGATGCTGGTGACCGCCCTGCGCGACGGGATGAACCTGGTGGCCAAGGAGTACGTGGCCGCCCGGCCCGACCTCGGCGGCGCCCTGGTGCTGAGCGAGTTCGCCGGCGCCGCGGACGAGCTCGGCCAGGCCCTGCTGGTGAACCCGCACGACATCGAGGGGATGAAGTCCGCGATGCTCAAGGCTGCCTCGATGGAGCCCGCCGAGCAGCGGCGCCGGATGCGCACCCTGCGCAAACGGGTGCTGGAGAACGACGTGCAGAGCTGGGCCGAGAAGTTCCTCGCCGTGCTGCAGCACATGCCACAACGCACCAGCCACGTCTGAGGGAAGGACACGATCATGGAGGAGGCCCTCACCCGCGCGCTGCACGCGTTCGCGACGCACCCACGGGTGCTCGTGGCGTTGGACTTCGACGGCTGCCTGGCCCCATTCGTGCAGGACCCTGCCGATGCGCGCCCGCTCCCGGAGGCCAGCGCGGCCCTGGCCCGGCTGGCGAGTGCCGACGGCGTCCAGCTCGCCCTGGTCTCCGGTCGGCCGGTGGCGGAGCTGCAGCAGCTCGCCGCTCCCCCGCCCGGCACCTGGCTGGTAGGCAGCCACGGCGCCGAACAGGCCGAGCTGGACGGGAGCGGACAACTGCACCTGATGCCGTTCACCCTCACCGACGACCAGGCGAGGGTGCTGGCGGAGGTGACGGCCGCCGTCGGGAGTATCGCTGCGGCGCACCCGGGCGCCTGGGTGGAGCACAAGCCCGCCGCGGCGGTGCTGCACACCCGGGGGCTCGCACCTCCGGAGGCGGACCAGGCACTCGCAGAGGCGCTCGACGGGCCGGGCAGCGCAGACCAGGTCTGGGCGATGCGGGGGAACCAGGTCACCGAGATCGCCGTAGTGGACGTCAGCAAGGGCGGGTCGGTGACGGCGCTGCGCGAACGCCTCGGCGGCGACGTGGCCGTGCTCTACGCCGGCGACGACGTGACCGACGAGACCGCCCTGGCCGTGCTCGGCGCCGGGGACATGGGCATCAAGGTCGGTGCCGCGGAAACTGTGGCCGAGCACCGGGTGACCGACGAGGCCGCCCTCGCCGAGGCGCTTACCCGTCTCGGAGTGTGGCGAACGTCATCCAACGATGAGTGAGTCTGTGGCAGAATGCGGGAGGCGCCTCCCTGGTGCTGTGTCAGCGGAGACACTCTGACACTCTTCACAACGGATCGTCCGGCACGTACCTGCCGGTGAAGGGAAATAAGCAGTCATGGCAACTGTGACCTATGACCACGCGAGCCGGATCTACCCCGGCACCGAGCGTCCCGCAGTGGACGCACTCGACCTCCAGGTCGAGGACGGCGAGTTCCTCGTTCTCGTCGGCCCCTCTGGCTGTGGTAAGTCAACCTCCCTGCGCATGCTCGCCGGGCTGGAGGACGTCAACTCCGGCCGCATCCTGATCGGTGACCGCGACGTCACCGACGTGCAGCCCAAGGACCGCGACATCGCGATGGTGTTCCAGAACTACGCGCTGTACCCGCACATGTCGGTGGCCGACAACATGGGCTTCGCGCTCAAGATCGCCGGTAACCCGAAGGCGGAGATCCGCAAGAAGGTCGAGGAAGCAGCCAAGATCCTCGACCTCGCCGAGTACCTGGACCGCAAGCCGAAGGCGCTCTCCGGTGGTCAGCGTCAGCGTGTGGCGATGGGCCGCGCCATCGTGCGTGACCCGCAGGTGTTCCTGATGGACGAGCCGCTGTCGAACCTGGACGCCAAGCTGCGTGTGCAGACGCGTACCCAGATCGCCTCGCTCCAGCGCCGTCTCGGCGTCACCACCGTGTACGTGACGCACGACCAGACCGAGGCCCTGACCATGGGGGACCGGATCTGCGTGCTCAAGGACGGTGTGCTGCAGCAGGTGGGCACCCCGCGTGAGATGTACGACACCCCGCAGAACGTGTTCGTCGCGGGCTTCATCGGCTCCCCGGCGATGAACCTCGGTTCCTTCAAGGTGGGCGACGGCAAGGCGAACCTGGGTGGGGCGCACATCCCGCTGACCCGCACCACGCTCGATGCACTCACCGAGGACGACAAGGGCGAGATCACTCTCGGTTTCCGTCCGGAGGCCACGCACCTCGTCTCCGAGGGCACCGATGCCGCATTCGGCATCAAGGTGAACCTGGTGGAGGAGCTCGGCTCCGACGCCTTCATCTACGGCGAGCTCACCGACAAGGAGGCCTCCTCGCACATCTCCTCCGGTGCCGGTGACGCCCAGGTGATCGTGCGCGTGGAGCCGAAGAACCCGCCGTTGAAGGGTGACACGGTCTACATCCAGATTGAGGACGGTCAGAAGCACCTGTTCTCCACCTCCACGGGCCAGCGCCTGCCGGAGTGATCTGAGCGCGAACGGGGGCGGGCCGATCACGGTCCGCCCCCGTTCGTGTGTCCAGGACCTCTGCCTCTCCCCCGCGCCTCGGGCGCCGAACCTGACACACTAGGACCATGCCGCAGTCCCTGCAGATCACCGCCGCCGCGCCGGATCCAGCGATGCTGGATCTGCCGTGGCATATTGCGCTCGAGGATTGGCCCGCCGAGAATCTCGCGGCCCTTCCCCGCGGTATCTCCCGCCACGTGGTGCGCTTCGTCAAGCTCTCCGGGCGCGTGATTGCGGTCAAGGAGATCGGCGAATCGGTGGCGCACCGCGAGTACCAGCTGCTTCGCGACCTGATGAAGCTGGACGTGCCGTCGGTGGTGCCGGTCGGTGTGATCACCGGTCGGTCCACACCCGAGGGTGAGCCGTTGAACTCGGTGCTGATCACGCAGCACCTGAAGTTCTCCCTCCCCTACCGTGCGCTGTTCAGTCGCTACCTGGCCCCAGACACCGCGACCCGTCTGATCGACGCGCTGGCCGTACTGCTGGTAAGGCTGCACCTGACCGGCTTCTACTGGGGCGACGTCTCCCTCTCGAACACTCTGTTCCGCCGGGACGCGGGCGAGTTCGCGGCCTACCTGGTGGACGCCGAGACTGGCGACCTGCACGACACCCTCACCAAGGGGCAGCGCGAGTACGACCTGGAGATCGCCCGGGTGAACATCATCGGCGAGCTGATGGACCTCGCCGCCGGGGAACTGCTGGTGGACGACGTGGACACGATCGTCGTCGGCGAGATGATCGTCTCCCGGTATCAGGAGCTGTGGGACCAGCTCACCGGGCTGGAGGAGTTCGGCGCCGACGACCGGTGGCGAGTGGCGGACCGGATCCGCCGCCTGAACGAGCTCGGCTACGACGTCGGCGAGCTGCAGATGACCACCGACATCGATGGCACCACCGTGCAGATCCAGCCGAAGGTCGTCGACGCCGGGCACCACCACCGCCGGCTGATGCGCCTGACCGGGCTCGACGTGGAGGAGAACCAGGCGCGGCGCCTCCTCAACGACATGGACACGTACCAGGCGGCCACGGACCAGCAGAACGAGGAAGAGGAGTTCGTGGCCCACGAGTGGCTCTCGGACGTCTTCGAACCGACGATCCGACAGATCCCGCGGAACCTGCGCGGGAAGCTGGAGCCTGCCGAGATCTTCCACGAGGTGCTCGAGCACCGCTGGTTCATGGCCCAGGAGGCCGGGCACGACGTGCCGATGGCTGAGGTGGTGCCGCACTACATCGAGACCGTGCTGCGCCACCGTCCCGACGAGGAGGCGATCCTCGGCCTGGACACCGCCACGCTGCGGGCGCTCGGCGAGGACGTCTAGCGCCACCCCAACGCGAGGGTTGCCTCAGTGTCGCAGAATCGCGGATCCGCGACACTGAGGCAACCCTGGTCGTTCAGGAGCGCTTCTCGACGGCGGCCGTGCGCTCCTGCACGGCACGCACCCGGGACACGTCCAGCTTCTCCGACCGGTCGAACCGGTAGATCCCGTTCTCCTCCTGGAAGACGTCGGTGAGCTGGGTGTAGCAGTAGCCGAACATCTCCGGATCGTCGAGCAGCGCGTCGGTGAGGCCGGCGAACCGTTGGTGGAACTCCTCCTCGTCACGCACCCGGTCCCCGTACCCCCAGGAGTCGTCACGCCTGGTGCCGCTCGCTTCAGCGGCTCGCTCCGGGTTCCACCAGATCCCGCCGTACTCACTGACGAAGAACGGCTGCCCGTTGTAGGGCTGGGAGATCGTGTGCCCGTCGCTGGTGTTGGTGTCGGCCTCCTCACGACTGAGGCCACCGACCATCTTCGCGAATGCCGCCGGGTCCTGCTCGTAATTGTGCGAGTCCCAGATGTCGGTCTCGAGCACCCGGTGGGAATAGCCGGAGGCGTCCAGCACCGGCCGGGTGGTGTCCATCGCCTTGGTGGCCAGGAACATCCCGCGAGTGACGTCGTCGAGCTGAGTGATCCGGTCGTGCAAGCGCTGGTAGGTCTCGTTCAACGGGCACCAGCCGATGATCGCCGGGTGGGAGTAGTCCCGCTCGACCGCCTCCAGCCACTGCGTGGTGAACGACGCCGTCGGCTGCTGGTGATCTCCCGGAGTCCCGTGCCCTCCCGCACCCCAGTCGCCGAACTCGCCCCAGACCAGGTAACCGAGCCGGTCGGCGTGGTAGAGGAATCGCTCCTCGAACACCTTCTGGTGCAGCCGGGCACCGTTGAACCCGGCGGCGAGGGAGAGCTCGATGTCGCGCACCAGGGCGGCGTCGCTGGGCGCCGTCATCAAGCTCTCCGGCCAGTAGCCCTGGTCCAGCACGAGCCGCTGGAACACGGGCTTGCCGTTGAGCAGAAACTTCCGCCCGTCGATGCTCACCGAGCGCAGCCCGGCGTAGCTGGCCACCTGGTCCACGACCGTCTCGCCGTCGAGCAGGGTGATGTCCACGTCGTACAGGTGCGGATCGCCCGGCTGCCACAGCCGCACTCGGTCGGCGGGCAGGGTCAGCACAGCGGTGGGAGCCAGGTCGATGTCCGCGGCCACTTCGTCCGTGGCGACGACGCCGTCGGCATCGCGCACCTGCACCCGCACCCGCTGCCCGGGCCGGTTCGCCGTCAGCGGCACATTGACGTGGAACCGCCCTCCCGCCACGTCCGGGGTGATCCGCGGCCGGCGGATCGCCACTGCGGGCACCCCTTCGAGCCAGACGCTCTGCCAGATCCCGGTGGTGCGGGTGTAGTGGCAGTCGGTGTTGGCGTATCGCGTGGCCTGCTTGCCCCGGGCCTGCGGGCCGCTGCGCGGGTCACGTGCGCGCACAGTGACCGCGACCGTCTGCCCGGCCTCGGCGTGGCCGGTCAGATCGGCGGTGAACGAGGTGAAGCCGCCGCGGTGTCGCACCACCTCATGCCCGTCCACCCACACGGTGGCGTCGTGGTCGACCGCGGCGAAATGGAGCTGCGGGCGCAGCCCGGTCCACTCGGCCGGGATCGTCACCTCGCGGCGGTACCAGAGGGCCTCGTGGAAATCGACGTCACCAATTCCGGAGAGCTCGGACTCGGGGGCGAACGGCACAGTGATCGAGCCGCTCAGCGGTGTGTCCAGGATGCCGCGCTCGAGACCGGAGTCGCCCGGATCGAACTCGAAGTCCCAGGTGCCGTTGAGGGTGGCCCAGGTGTCCCGGACGAACTGGGGCCGAGGGTGCTCAGCGCGCGGAGCATCGGTGCTCATGTGGTGACCTTCTCAGAGAGGAGAACAAGGATTCTCACGTTGTAATCGTGATTGGGCTACGGTAGGCCGCGAGCCGTCCAACCGTCAAGCACACCGAAGGGATGCCGTGGCCGACCAGCAGCGCCCGCCCAGCATCAAGGACGTGGCCGAGCGCGCCGGCGTGTCCTGGAAGACCGTCTCGAACGTGATGAACGGGCAGGTCAACGTGCGCCCCGAGACCCGGCAGCGGGTAGAGCAGGCGATCGCGGACCTGGGATACCGGCGCAGCGCGGCCGGTCGCCAGCTCCGGTACGGGCGGTCCTTCATCATCGCGCTCGCCGTGCCCGAGCTGACCACGCCCTATTTCGCCGATCTCGCCCACGAGGTGCTCGCCGCCGCCACCGAACGCGGCTACACCACGCTGATCACCGAGACGGGCGGGGACGAGTCCCGGGAGCGCGCTGCCCTGCGTGGCTTCGACACCCAGGTGGCCGACGGGGTGATCCTGAGCCCGCTCTCGCTCGACGGCCCCAGCGTGACAGGTGCGCAGAGCCGCGTCCCGCTGGTACTGCTCGGCGAGCGCGTCACCGGCTCGTCGCTGGACCACGTGATCTACGACAACCACCGAGCAGCCCGGGAGGCCACCACGCACGTACTCACCCAGGGCGCCACCCGGCCGCTCTTCCTGGGCGCCAGCACCGACCACCAGCACGGCACCGGCTGGCTACGCGCCGAGGGCTTCCTGGATGCGCTCGGCGATCGCGGCGGGCCGGACCTGCTCGTGGGGACACCCCAGTACACCCGCGCTGCCGGCGCGCGCGCGGTCGACGAGCTGCACGCGAACGGTCGCCCGTTCGACGCCCTGGTGTGCGCGAGCGACGTGCTCGCCGTCGGAGCCCTGCACGCCCTGCGCGCGGCACGGCTGGAGGTGCCGGACCAGGTGCAAGTGATCGGGTGGGACGGCATCGACGAGGGCGGCTACACCCATCCCACCCTCAGCACGGTCGGTCTTGACGTCGAGGCAGTGGCGAGGAACGCCGTCGACCTCGTGGTGGCCCGCATCGAGGGCAGCCGCTCTCTCCCGGCGGAAGTGGTGGTGGAGCACCGGCTGGTGCTCCGGGGCAGCTCCCGGTAGGCGGGGCTCAGGAGTGAGTGAGCGGCACCGGGTCCGGTCGGTCCACCCGGGAGGCGATCGTCACCGCCTGGCCCGTCTCGGCCGATCCGAGCACACCTTCCATCACTTCCAGCACGTGCAGCGCCAGGTCACCCGAGGCACGCACCTGCGCGTCGGTCGCGGCACCGATCAGGTCCAGCACGCCGATCCCGCGCCCGCCGGGGATGTCCCCGGCCGTCGGCTCGAGCACCTCCCACTCGGGCGAACCGAGCGCACGCAGCCGCACCTCGCCGTCGAACCGGTTCGGGTCCGGCACGCTCAGCGACCCCTGCGTCCCGTGCACCTCGATCTTCGGCGACTCGGTCCCCGCCGTGTCGAAACTCATCACGATGGTCGACAGCGCGCCACTGGCATGTGTGAGCACACCAGTCACGTGGGTGGGCACGGCCACCTCGACGGTCTCGCCCGCACGCGGCCCGGAGCCGATCGTACGGACCGGCCTGGCCCTGCCAGCAGCCCCGACGACGGAGGTCACCTCTCCGAGCAACGTCACCAAGGTGGTGAGGTAGTAGGGCCCCATGTCCAGCAGCGGGCCACCGCCCACCTGATAGTAGAAGTCCGGGTTGGGGTGCCAGGACTCGTGCCCGGGGCACGCGAAAGTGGCAGTGGCCGAGGTCGGGGTGCCGATCCTGCCGGCATCGACAGCGGCCCGTGCGGTCTGGATACCGGCACCGAGCACCGTGTCGGGCGCCCCTCCCACCCGAACCCCAGCGGTGCGTCCTGCGTCCAGCACACTGATCGCCTCGGCCGTGCTGGCCGCGAGCGGTTTCTCCGAGTACACCGGCTTGCCGGCCGCGATCGCGGCGTGTGCCACCTCGGCGTGGGCGGCCGGGATCGTCAGGTTGAGCACCACGTCCACGTCGGGGTCGTCGACCAGCTCGGCCACCGTGAGCGCTCGGGCACCGACCTGGGCAGCCACGTCTCGCGCACGGTCGGCGTTCAGGTCCGCCACTGCGACCACGCGGGCGTTCGGGAGCCGCTCGAAGGTGGCCAGGTACTGGTCGAGGATCTTGCCGAGACCAATGATCCCGATGCGCACCTCGTCACGAGACGGTGCCGCCCCGCTCATCGGGCGGCCCACAGAAGTCCACGCTCGACGATCGTGCGCACGTTCGACTCCTCCAGCACGTCCACCGAGTGCCCCGGGGTGGCCACGAAGACGCGACCCTCGCCCCAGTTCCGGGTCCACACCGCCGGGCAGGTCACCTCTCGGTGCCACGGCTGGTCCGGGCGCGCCGGGTGGGTGGTGGTGGCGTGCACGTCGATCAGGTCGTCGGTGAGCACCCAGTATTGCTCGGTGTCGAGGTCGAAGTCCTCGATGCCAGCCACGATCTCGTGATCGGAGGTGATGTGCACGCGGTGCGGGAGATAGTTGTCGTGCTGCTCCCCCACGCACTGGTCGGCCGGGCGGGAGGGATGCGTGGCGAACTGGCCACCCACCAGGTGCAGGTAGTGGTTGGTGTTGCGGAAGGAATCGGCGATCCCGCCGTGCCAGCCGGCGAACCCGGTGCCTGCGGCGACAGCCGCGGCGAGTCCTGCGAACTGGTCCTTCTCGATCGTGCCCATCGTCCAGCACTGCACCACCAGGTCGGTGGCTGCCATCGTCTCGGCGTCGGCGTACACGTCGAGGCTGTCATGCGTCTCCACCTCGAATCCGTTCTCGCGCAGGAACGGCAGGAAGAGGTCGGTCGCCTGTACGGGGGCGTGGCCCTCCCAACCGCCTCGTACCACCAGGGCCCGCCGCGCGGGTGTGTCGTGCGTCGTCACAGCCATCCTCGTCCTCGAAGGGTCACGTCCTCAGACAGTCTAGGTATGTTGCACCAAACAACCAACCATCGCCGCCGATAGTGCCCGATCCATCGTCGGATCACACACTTACCCGCTGCGGATCACACCCTCACTGCGCACATCCCACGATCCATCACGGGGAAACCCTGGAGCGGTGACCGACCCTTCCCACCCACCGGCCATCAGCGCGAGCGCGAGAAGCAGTCCGCCATTGCCCGGCAGATAGGCGGGGAGGGTCTCCGTCTGCCAGTTGTGCCCGTTCACCAGATAGGTGTTCTTGGCATGATCGGCGAGGAGCAGGTCGACGGCGAGGGCAGGCTCTCCGAGTCGAGTGGCGGTCATCGCGAGGGCGGGGTGGTCCCATCCCCAGGTGCTCGCCCAGTCCCAGTCGTCGAGCACGTCGTGGAGCGTGCGCACCAAGGCCGCGCGATCGACGTACCCCGTGTCGGGGACCACCCCGAGCGCATAGAGGTGAGCCGGATGGTCCGAACGCGTGGTCCACGGAGGCACGGCAATCGCGGTGTAGCACCCGTGGCGTTGATGCGGGGGCCGTACCCCGGCGGCCACCTCCGACCACCGAGGGTGAGCGGGGAGTCCGAGACGCGTGCGCCACTGGTTCGCCACCTCCAGCCCCCAGCGCCAGTACGCCAGCTCGAACGGCGGGTCCTGGAGTCGCTCGCGATGGTCAGCATCAGACTCCTGAGCCGGCACCAGTGGAGGCCCCAGCCCGTAGCCGTCCGCACGCTTGTCGACCACGTCGGCCATGAAGGCAGCGCTCTCCCACACCAGTTCCGCGTGCTGCGGAACAGCGCCCGGAGATCCGGCACGGCGGAGCAGCTCGGCGAGATGGATCACGTGCGGCTGTTGCCACAGCAGGAAGGGTCCGATGTTGCTCGGACTCTCCACTCCGTCCGGCGCCACCTGCTTGGGCCACCGAGCTCCGGCGTAGCCCTGCTGCCATGCCGTCGCCCGCGCGACATCCAGGATCTGGTGGTACCAGGGCATCGACCGCTCGAGCAGCTCCGGCCGCCCCCAGAGGGGGAAGTGCGCAGCGTGCCAGTAGTGCATCTCCAGGTGGAACCGCCCCCGCCAGCTGTTCACCATCAGCCCGGTCTCGGCCGGCGGCATCGACCCGGCACTGTGGATCGCCGTCAGGTATTGCGAGAGGACCGCACGCCGTTCCAGCTCACCAGCGCGCGGGTCGGTGGAACTGTGCAGGTCCACAGCGGCTCCGGTACCCCAGAACCTCGGCCAGTGCTCCGCCGAGGCGACCAGCACGGCGGCCGCCGTCAGGGGACTGCCCGTCGCTCGGCCACGGGCCACCGGCTCCACGACCACCTCCACGCGCGTGCCCGCAGGGGTGAGCACGAGCCGATGCTCGGCCACCTGACGAACGTCCAGCTCGCGCCCGTGCCACAGCATGATCCGGTGATGCACCCCGCCGTCCAGCCACCGGACCACCTCGGTGCCACCGGTGGTCGCGCGAATCCGCGTGCGGTGCTCGCCCGGCCGATCCCAGTCCGCTCCCCCGCTCCAGCTCTCCGACCCGTACGGGAACTCCATCTCAAGGGCCAGCGACGCCGTCGGTACCTCAGCGATCCAGGCGACGGCGTCCCGATCGGGATGGCAGGCCGTGCTCACCTGGATCGAGCGGCCGGCCAGGCGCGCACGGGAGACCAGCGTGCCCGTCCACAGGTCGAGCTCCTGGGTGCCCGTGATCTCCTCCGGATGCGGGCGCCGAAGGTCGGCGGCTGGCGAGGCGCCAGATCGCTCGGCATCCGCACACAGCCAGCCGATGCGGTACACGTGCAGGCGGTGCGGGTTGGAACGGAGCCACAGCAAGGCAGGATCCAGGTCGGAGTCGTCCCGGCTCAGCGGCGGTGCGTCGACGTAGGGAACCGGACCACGTGCGGTGTCATAGTCCCGGGTGAACGCAGCGAGATCAGCGCCGGGCGGGCGAGGCGTGGCATGCCATGCCCACTGGGTGAAGGTTCCGAGCAGCGTCCCGTCCGCACCACCGGCAGGGTCGGCAACCGGATAATGCTCAGGCACGGTCTGGGTGCCGGTGATGTCCACCGTGACGCAGTGCTCACCATTGCCGACGCTCAGCGGTGCGCGCCGATCGCTGCCGTCCACCACCACGCGATGCCGATCGACGAGCGCACGCCGGTCGATCGCTCCGGTCGCCTGCTGCGCCCTGCTCAGGAGATCGCCTCCGTGACATCGTCGACGAATTGCTGCCCCGCTTGCTCCGGGGTGAGCTGCTCGAACAGCACCTGATCGTTCAGGCGGTCGACGATCAGCGCCGTTTCGGTGGACCCGGTCGGCCCGATCACGAAGTGACCGTCCACGAAGCCGCTCACCCTCTCGATGAAGTCGAACTCGATCTGGGTATTCTCCTCCAGCCCCTCACCGGCGAGGAACTCCCTGATCTCCGGGTTGGACGGGATACCGCGGTCGGTACCGATGTGCTCGGCTGCTTCGGTGGTCGAGACCAGGAAGTCGACCAGGCGGGCAGCGGCCTCCGGATGCTCGGTCGTCGAGCTCACGGTGTACAGCTGCGAGGCCTGGAGCCACATCCCGGAGCCATGCTCGCCCGTGTCGCCAGGCAGCCGGGCGAGCACGATGTCGTCCCCGGAGGCGTCCCGGAGGGCGCCGATGCTGTTCGACCAGCCGACGCCGATCGCCGCTCGCCCCTGTCCGAGCAGGCTCTGCTCGGGCGCCGTCTGCGTGCTCAGCTCGGACGTCAGGCTCGCTGACGGGCTGCCGCCGTTCACCCGCAACTCCGTGGTCAGGGCGAACCAGTCGGTGACCGTCTCGGCGGGAGCCGCCAGCGCACCCTCCTCGGTATACAACCCCTGACCGGTGCGCTGGTAAAGGTAGGCGTCGAGCATGTCCGCGGCGGTGGGGTCCTCCGCCCCGTAGGTGTCGGCGTCCGTCGCTGCACTCAACTGGACGGCGAGATCGACGTACTCCTGCCATGTCCATGACTCATCGTCCGGCAACGGCACACCCGCTTCGGCGAACACGTCGGTGTTCAGGATCGCGCCGAAAGTGTTGGCCCCGGTGGGCACGCCGTACTGGGTCTGACTGAAGTACCCGTTCGCGAGTGCGCTCTCGTCGATCACGCTCAGGTCCAGCCACTGCGAGACCTCGGCGAGGTCGAGCAGTGCGCCCCGGTCTCCGTACTCCCGGGGATAGGCCCCGCCCATGGTGATCACGTCCGGTGCGTCGCCACCGGCGGTGGCTGTGGCGATGCGGTCGAAATAGGAGTTGAAGTCGATGAACTCCGTCTCCACCACGATGCCCGGGGTCGCCTCCTCGAACGCGTCCACCGCCGCGTTGGTGATATCGGCACGTTCATCGTTCCCCCACCAGGAGAACCGGATGGTGACGTCCCCTTCGTCACCAGTCGACTCGGCCGCACCTCCTCGTGAGCATCCGGCCAGGGCGACCAACCCAGCGAGTGTGAGGACTCCCAGGCTTCGTGCGTTCGTGACGATTCCCATCTCGACTCCATCCCGACGCTCCAGTGCGTCGTCGTCCACCCTCATGTTTACACCGGTGTAAATCGTGACCCGCGGATTCATCCCTGTCAAGGGTGGTCACCCGATCAGCGCGTCACCGGGTGGACTCGCGCACCACCAGTGCGGCCGGGACCTGGTACTCGGCTGCTTCCACGGCGCGCCCTTCGATCCGGTCCACGAGAAGCTGGACGGCTCGTCGTGCGATCTCGGCCCTCCCCGGGTTCACCGTGGTCAGAGACGGGCGGGCGTACCGTGATTCCTCGATGTCATCGAAGCCGGCCACCCGCACCTGTCCCGGCACGTCCACGCCCGCCTCCCACAGGGCGCGCATCGCTCCGAGCGCCATCGCGTCGTTGAGGGCGAGCAGTCCGTCGAAGCGCACCTCGCGAGCTAGAAGATCCATGACGGCGGCCCGGCCGGTCTCCCGGGACCACCGCTGAGCACCAGCGGAGGCGACATCGGAGTCGAGCCCAGCGGCCTCGAGCGCGGACCGCGCCCCGCGCTGCCGCAACGACCCGGCCCCGGTCTCAGCGTCGTGCGCCCCGACGATCGCGATCCTGCGGCAGCCCTGGGCGAGCAGGTGCTCGGTCACCATCCGGCCGCCGACCTCATTCGCCATCGCCACGTGGTCGACACTGGAGGCCAGCGCTCGCTCACCCAGGAGCACCATCGGGAAATCCACCGACAGTGCCGCCCGGTCGGCCTCGCGCAGGGCGGTTGGTGAGTAGATCAGCCCGTCGCTCATGCTGCGCCGTGGGCTGCGTAAGACCTCCAGCTCCCCCGTCCGCATCCCCGCCGTGGGTTCGATCAGCACGGTGTAGCCGAGATCGTCGGCCGCATCCATCACGGCGTCAGCGAGCTCGGCGAAGTACGGCAGCTGCAGCTCGGGCAGCGCGAGCGCGAGCATGCCGGTGCGCCCGGTGCTCAGGTTCCGGGCGGTGACGTTCATCTGGTAGCCGAGATCGTCGATCGCCGTGAGGACCCGGCTCCGCATCGACGCACTCACGTGCTCGTAGTGGTTGACGACGTTCGAGACCGTCTTGAGCGAGACGCCGGCGTGCTGCGCCACCTGACGCATGGTCACCACCATCGACGTCCCCGGCCGGCTCAGTCCTCGCCGCGCAGGCGCGGCCACACCGCGGCACCGACGTTCGCGAGCGCCCCAGCCCAGAGCACACCTGCGGTCACCTTGCCCACCACGGCCCAAGCGCGGCCGGTCTCCGGCCGGGAGGCACGGCGCCACAGGGCAGCACCGACCACGGTCTCCACGGCGGCCAGCGCATAGGGCGCCCACGTTCGCGCGGGTTCTTCGGCCGCATCGGCGAACGCCGCCACACCGGTCCGTGCATCGTCGGCGGCCCGCTGCGCTCGCCGACGAGCGTCCTCGGCGGCCTGCTGGGCTCGCTCCCGGGTGTCCTCGCGCGCCTGCTGCGCCGCCAACCGGGCATCATCAGCCGCGGTGCGCGCCCGACGGCGAACCAGTTCGGAGAGGCCCACCGGCTCCAGCTCCTGCACTCCGGGAACGTCTGCTGCCTCAGTCTCCCCGTCGAGGAACCCGTTCAGCGGCTCGACCAGGTCCTCCGGGAGCCCGAGCGCGGTGACCAGCGGTGCCAGACCATCCCCACGCAACGCACCGAGCACCTGCTCACGGTCGGCGTCCGGGAGAGCCGCCAGGACGCCGTCGGCAAGGGCTTCATGGCCAAGCACCTGCTCAGCGAAGTCCGGGGCCACTCCGGCGATCGGGACCACGGCCCGTTCCAGTCCCCACACATGGGTGTGCACCGCCCCGCGCACGGCCGTGACGGCCGGGTACACGGTGCGGCGTTCCAGCACGACGGCGGCAGGAGCCTCCGCGGTCAGGTCCAGCTCCTCCACACCGGGGGCGTCCACCAGCAGGACGGCGACCGGCATGGCCGCATCGACGGGGTCTTCATCGGTGGACACGGGTTCGGTCGCACCGCTGGAGGCGTTCGAGGTGGCGCCCACCTCAGGATCATCGGAGTCGTCGGTGTCCTCGGCACGCTCACCGAGCACAGCGTGCACCGTGATTCCCAAGGTGGTGGCCAGGCGCTCGGCGCCGTCTCGCCCGCCGGGCAGCAGCACCACGGTGCGTTCGGGCACGCTGGTGACGTCCAGGTGCGGCTCGAACGGGTCCTCGGGCTCGTCCTCGGGCCACGCCACCGCGACCACGTCGCCGAAAGTGACGCCGCCCTGGCACTCCTGGGCGAGCGCCTCGGCCAGCTCCGGCAGGGGCGGTCCGGGGACCACGGACTGCCCGTCCGGACCGAGCACGGCCACTCGTTGCTCATCGTCGGTGGCGACTGTCACCCACACCGAGGCTGGTTCCTCCGGGTCGGCCTCGAGGATCGCGACCACGAGGGCGCCGTCGAGAAACCCGCCGGCGCGCAACACCCGCGTGTCGGGTGCCGAGATCTGCCCCTGCTGCCGCTGCCACCTCGACGTGCTCATGCTCTCGAGCGTACCCATGCGAGCGGCCGCACACGTACTGATCTCATCCCGGCGTCGCCCTCCGGTGCCGGGCGATCTCGTAGAGGGCGATGCCGACGGCAGTCCCTGCGTTCAGCGACTCGGTACTCGCAGCGATCGGGATCGAGGCGACCATGTCGCAGGTCTCGGTCACCAGCCTGCTCAGGCCTTTGCCCTCGGAGCCGAGCACCAGCACGAGCGGTTCGGTGGCGAGCTCGAGTTCGCCGATATCGGTGGTTCCGCCCCCATCCAGGCCGACCACGAAGCAACCGGCCTTCTTGTAGTCCTCCAGGGCGCGGACCAGGTTCGTGGCACGCGCCACCGGGACCCGGGCAGCGGCACCCGCGGAGACCTTCCACGCCGAGGCGGTCACGCTCGCGGACCGACGTTGCGGCACCACCACTCCGTCCACCCCGAACGCACCGGCCGAACGCAGCGTCGCACCCAGGTTGCGCGGGTCGGTGATGCCGTCGAGCGCAACGATCAGGGGGGTGCGCCCCTCGCCGAGCGGACGCTGGAGCAGATCGTCGGGCTCGGCGTAGCTGTACGCGGGCACCTCGATGGCCACCCCCTGGTGCGTGGCACCGTCGGTGATCCGGTCCAGCTCGGGCTTGCGCAGCTCCTGCACGGGCAGGGCGCGGGTGGCGGCCGCGGCCAGGATCTCGCGGGTGCGGTCGTCGGAGTCGATCCCGGTGGCCAGATAGACGGTGCTCACCGGGATCTCCGCACGCATCGCCTCCACCACGGCGTTGCGACCGGCCACCATCTCGTGGTTCTTCGATCGTGCCGGGCCGCCACCGCCCCGGGCCGGCCCGCGCTTGGCGGCTTCCCGCTCGGCAGCAGCCTTGCGCTTGCCTGCCGGGTGGTAGGGGCGGTCCTCGGCCTTCGGGGTCGGCTTCTTGCCCTCCAGGCCCTTGCGGCGCTGACCGCCACTGCCTACCTGTGCGCCCTTCTTGCTGCCGGGCTTGCGCACGGCTCCCTGACGCTTGGAGTTACCGGCCACTGGTGGCCCCCTTCACAGTCCACCGGACACCGTCCGGTGAGTCCTCGACGACGATTCCTGCCTCGGCGAGGCGATCCCGCAGCGTATCCGCTCGGGCGAAGTCCTTCTCGGCGCGCGCCTGCGCGCGATCGGCGAGCACCGCATCCACCAGCACGGCCAGCGCATCCTTCGTTCCGCCGTCGGAGGCTGCATCGCCGGCCCAGGGGGCGGCGAGCGGGTCCAGGCCGAGCACCGCGAGCATGGCCCGCACCGCCAGCACCTGGGCACCCACCTCGGCATCGGCACGGCCGGCGGGCTGCGCGAGCGCGGTGTTGCCGAGCCGCACGTGCTCGTGCACCACCGCGAGCGCCGCCGAGACGTTCAGGTCGTCGTCAAGCGCCTCGGCGAAGTCCTCGGGGAGCTCGGCCGTGGCCACCTCCTCGGCAGTGGCCACCCCGGCGCGTTCGCCGGCGCGGGTGACGAACTGGCTGATCCGTTCCCAGGCGGCGGCCGTCTCGGCGAGCGTGGCGTCGGTGAACTCGAGCGTGGAGCGGTAGTGCACCGCCCCGAGGGCGTAGCGCAGCACCACCGGCGTGGTGCGCTCCAGCACGGCATCGGCGGTGAGGGAGTTGCCGAGCGACTTACTCATCTTCTCCCCGCCCACGGTCACCCAGGCGTTGTGCATCCACAGTTGGGTGAAGTCCCAGCCGGCCGCGGTGGACTGGGCAAGCTCGTTCTCGTGGTGCGGGAAGCGCAGGTCGATCCCGCCGCCGTGGATATCAAAGCCTTCACCGAGGTACTTGCGGGCCATCGCCGAGCACTCCAGGTGCCAGCCGGGCCGGCCGCGCCCCCACGGGGTGGCCCAGGCAGCGCCATCCGGATCAGTCGATTTGGCGGCCTTCCAGAGGGCGAAGTCACGCGGGTCCCGCTTGTCGGAGGCGTCATCCTCTTCGGCGCTGAGGTTCTCCAGCAGCTGCCGGGTGAGCACCCCGTACTTTCCCCAGGAACTCACCGCGAAGTACACGTTGCCCTCGGCACTGGCGTAGGCGTGCCCGCGCTCGATGAGCCGGGCGATGAGTTCGACCATCTCCGGGATGTGTCCGGTGGCACGTGGCTCGTAGGTGGGTGGCAGCACGCCGAGCGCGTCGTAGGCGGCGTTGAAAGCGCGCTCGAAGCGGTGCGCCCAGGCCCACCACGGAACACCGGCGTCCGCGGACTTGGTGAAGATCTTGTCGTCAATGTCGGTGACGTTGCGCACCAGGGTCACCTCGAGCCCGGACCGGCGCAGCCAGCGCACCAGGATGTCGAACGCGATCACCGACCGCAGGTGCCCGATATGCGGCGCGCCCTGCACCGTGGCGCCACACAGGTAGATCCCCACGCGGCCCGGTTGGCGGGGCACGAGGTCGCGGACCTCGCGAGTGGCGGAATCATGCAGGCGAACAGTCACCCCGAGAGTCTAGCGATGGGTAGCGGCGCACGCGTTCCGACGCGACGAGCCGCCGTCAGGGATTCGCGGGTCCGGCTGCGGGAGACGACACTTGCACCTCACGCAACGTAAGGATCTAGCGTCCAGGATGCCGGCGCAGAGAGCGCCGGTGGAGATGGAGGAGGAACTGATGGAGCCAGGCCGCACCTGGAAGGTCGGTGAGCTTGCACGAGCGACGGGCCTGACTGTCCGCACCCTGCACCATTGGGGCGACGTCGGCCTCGTCGTGCCGACGGCACGCACCTCGGCCGGGCACCGGCTCTACACCGAGTCCGACGTCGAGCGCGTTTACCAGGTACTTGCGCTGCGCCGCCTCGGGGTCGACCTGGCAACGGCCGGGGCATTGCTCGACGGTTCGGCCGAGGTGAGCGAGGTGCTCACCAGGCACCTGGCCGCCGTCGACGAGCAGATCACTGCATTGGGCCGGCTCCGCGATGGGCTCGAAGCAACACTTGCTACGGCGTCCGGACGTTCCTCCGACGACTTCTTGGATCTCATCAGGAAGGTGATCATCGTGGACGAGATTGTCCAGAAGCACTTCAGCCCCGAGCAGCTCACGGCACTTGCCGAGCGGAAGGAGACCGACGGCGAGCGCATCGCCGCCGTCGAAGCCGCATGGCCGGACCTGATCGGCCGCGTTCAGCGTGCGATCGACGCCGGCATGGACCCCACGAGTGAGGACGGACGCGCTCTCGCCCGAGAGTGGCAGGGCCTGCTGCACGAGTTCCACCAGGGTGATGCGCAACTGCGTGAGTCGCTCTACGCAATGCAGCAGGACAACGCCGAGGCGATCCGTCGCGATCACGGTGGACCGAGCCCGGAGCAGATCGAGTTCATCACCCGCGCGAGCGCGTAAGCGGGTCGGTGTCAGTACAGGGTCGGTAGCACTGTCGGTGCACGGTGGCACGATATCCACGTGCACATCACCAGCGTGGGCCTGCCCACAGCGCCTCCCTTCGATAGGGAGGCGCTGTGGGCATACCTCGCGGCCCGCACGATCACCGGAGTGGAGGACATCGACGGCGTCCGGTATCGCCGGGCGGTCCACCTTGCCCATGGCCCGGGGATCCTCGAGCTGCACCGCCCCGAGCCGGATGCCCCTGGACTGCACGCCACAGTGCACCTGAGCGACCCCGCCGACCAGGCACAGGCCGAGTCAATCCTGCGACGTACCGCAGATCTCGACCGCGACCCGGCCGAGGTGCTCGAAGGGCTCGGCAGGCATCCGTGGCTGGGGCCGCTGGTGCGCGCTCGGCCGGGCCTGCGAGCGCCACAGCATCCGGGTGGATTCGAGGTGGCCCTGCGGGCAGTCCTCGCCCAGCAGGTCTCGCTGGCGGCGGCGCGCACCCATACGGCCCGCCTGGTCCGTGCAGTGGGCACGCCGTTGCCACAACCCGACGGCGGTCTGACGCACCTGTTCCCGACGCCCGCCCAGGTGGCGGCGATCCATCCGGACGGCGACGTGCTGGCGATGCCGGCCGGACGCCGTCGGGCGGTGCTCGCCCTCGCCCGTGCAGCGCTGGACGGACTGGATCTGGACGGTGGGATCGATACCGACGACGCCGAGGCGGGCTTGCTCGCCGTGCCCGGGATCGGGCCGTGGACGGCGCAGTACGTGCGGATGCGGGCGCTCGGCGATCCGGACGCCTACTGCGGCACCGACCTGGTGCTCCGGCGTACAGCAGAGCGCCTCGGTGGCACACCCGCGGACCCGCGTGGCACCGAGTTCTCCCCGTGGCGCACCTACGCTGCTCACCATCTGTGGCGGCACGCGCAGCTGGAGGGAACGACGTGAACTACCGGCACGACCTGCCCAGCCCGATCGGGACCCTGGTGCTGCTCAGCGACGGTGCGGCCCTCACCGGTCTGCTCTATCCCGGGCACACCACGGTGGCTCTCGCCGAGGGCGCGACCAGCGATCCGGGACCGTTCCAGGACGCGGTGCGCCAGCTCGAGGAGTACTTCGCCGGCGAGCGCGCAGAGTTCGACACTCCGATCGCCCCGCACGGAACGGCCTTCCAACGCACCTGCTGGGAAGCGCTGCAGGCCATCCCTTACGGCGAGACCCGCAGCTACGGCGAGATCGCGACCGCCGTCGGGGAACCTGGGGCGGCTCGGGCGGTGGGGCTGGCGAACAATCGGAACCCGATCTCCATCATCGTGCCGTGCCACCGCGTGATCGGCGCGGACGGGTCCCTGACCGGGTACGGCGGCGGAATGGCCGCGAAGCGTTACCTGCTCGACCTGGAGTCGCGGGGCAGCACGCTGTTCTGACAGCACCGGCGACGATGACGCCAGCCCACGACGAGGTCATGGGCTGGCGCCTGCGAGGCGATCAGATCATCGTGCGACTCTCACGCTTGGCGGCGCGTGCCTCCTTCGTGAAGGAGCGCACGATGACGAACAGCGTGCCGGCCACGATCACGGGCCACACCAGTACATACAGGGTCAGAATCACAGCAGAAAAGTCCACAAGAGTCTCCTTCAGGCGTCTCAGCGGGCGGGGTCGAGCTCGAGATCCGGTGTCTCGTCCGCATCGCCGGGAGCGGCACCCGGCTCGTCAAACCTGCCCGTACGCTCGGCGATCACCGCGAAGTCGAAATTCACGCGGCTGCGTACCGAGAGCGCGATGCACACGATCGCGCTGACCGCGTAGGCGACCAGCGAACCAGACAGCACCGCGTACTCGTGCAGCGAGCCGATCGCGAACGGGGCGGCTGCCAACGCCGAGACGGCACCCACGACGAGCGCGGCACGCATGCCGAAGAACCCGAATGCCATCAGACCCAGCACGATGCCGATGCCGATCACGGACAGCACGTCCACGACGATGCCGAGCGGGCCGCCGAGGGTGACCCATTCGAAGCGGACCGGCAGGAAGCACGCCATCGCGGTGAGCACGGCGGCGGTGAACGCGAGGTTGGAGACCTTCTTCCAGTAGAAGCTCGCGATGACGGGGAACACCAGGGTGCCCCACAGGGCGCCGACAAACACGAGCAGGTCGAGGATGTTCATCTGACCGCTGGCGAAGTACAGCGCGGCAGCCACGGCGACGATCATCGTGATACGGCCGATCCAGACCATGGTGCGCGGGTTGGCGCGCTTCTTGCCCGCGATGTTCTGGCCGTAGATGTCGGCCATCGTGATTGCGGCCAGCGCTGACAGGTCGGAGTCGGCCGTGGAGGCCAGCGAACCGATGATCATGATGAAGAACATCGCAACCAGGATGCCGGGCAGGTAGGTGGCGGCCATCTGCGGAATCAGGTTGTTGGTGTCGCCTCCCATCGGCTCCAGACCCGCGTACAGGGCGATGACGCCGAGCATCCCGATACCGATGATGGTCGCGCCGTAGCCCACCGTCGCGGTCACGAACGTCTTCTTGATCAGATCCTCACGGACGGCGAACAGCCGCTGCGCGATGGTCTGGTTACCAATCGCGTAGGCGAGCACAGCGGCGATATAGGGGGCACCCTGGTTCAGGAAGGCATCGGAAGAGAAGAAGTTGCCCTGCTGAGGGGTGAGGTTCGACGCTCCGGTGACGAACATGTCCGGCCCGCCGGCGGCGAAGAACACCACGGGCACAATCACGACCACGGCGCCGAGCATCGCGCACACCTGGGCGAAGTCGGTCAGCACCGAGGCACGGAATCCCGACCACAGCGTGTACAGCAGCACCCCGGCCGCGATGGCGACGATGCCCTGCGTGAAGGTGAACGGGGTGAGCAGGGAGATGAGCGCACCGCCCGCGATGAGGTTCGAGGTGAGGCTGATCAAGCTGCCGAGCACGTTGGAGCCGGCGAGCATGAGCTGACTGGACCGGCCGTGCCTGGCGTACATCACCTCAGCGATGGTGTGCGCATTCGGCGCCACCTTGCGGATCCGGCGGCCGAAGGGATAGATCAGCAGGATCATCAGCGCTCCCCACAGGCCGTAGTGGATCGGGCCGGAGATGCCGTAGGTGTACCCGGAGGTCGCTGATGCGTACATCGACGAGGCCCAGATCCACGTGGCGGTCATCGACGCCGAGGCGATCCCGAAGCCGATACGACCGCCTCCGGTCATGTAGCCGTCGGCGTTCTCCTTCTTCCGGCGGATCCGGACGGCCAAGTACAGGCTGCCACCGAAGATCAGGACCATCAGAAGGACCACGATCGGTCCGGAGAGGTGCTGCAGATCATCCATTCGTGTTCGTTCGCCTCATTTCCTTCGCGCACATTCATTTGCCGTCGGCGCAGCACGTGGGCACGACGAGGAGACCCCTCATTTTTTGAGGGGAACCGCGTGCGCTGCGGACGGGAGCGGATGCTCACCTACGCGACGGCCAATCTCACGGCGGGCGGTGTACGCCTCACCGGGCTGGTGGTCGCGGGCTCGGTCACCGTAGCAAAAGTGCGGACTGCCCCGGGCCGGCAGGCGCACCGATTCGCGGCACGGAAGGGCTTCGACACGTGGATAGGCCTGCAATCTCATACATATGCAACGTTATGTATTCGTTATATTCGTGTGACTGTGGCCCGATGAGAAGGGCACGGCTTCTCACCTCGAACAGCCACGGACGGCTCGACCCTCGGCTACGATCCAGGCCCCACCCACCGCGCTCACCCGAGCTCAACTCCGAAGGTCACGATGAACTCTGTAGGCACCTTCGTCCTCGAGCACAAGATCCTGGCCAGCGTCGCAGCGCTCGGAATCGTCGCTGTCACTGTGGTGGTCGCCAACGCAACGGACAGCGAGGAACCTGACAGTGCGACCGTCGTCGGGATCGTCGACGGTGACACGATCGATGTGCGACGTGACGGTGACGACGTGCGGATCAGACTGTTGAACGTGGACACTCCCGAGTCTGTTGACCCGAACGCGCCGGTCGAGTGCCTGGGACCCGAGGCGACCGACTTCCTCACCGAGCGACTCCCTCTGGGTAGCACTGTCGAGCTCCGGTACGACGTCGAACGCACTGACCAGTACGGCCGAGACCTCGCCGCCGTCTTCAATGCAGATTCTCTGGTGAACGCGGAGATCGCCCAGGAAGGGCTGGGAGTGGCCGTGGTCTTCGGGGCCAACGATCGATACTTCGACGAGGTGAAGGAGGCCGAGGAACGAGCAAGGGAACGGTCCGTCGGGCTCTTCGGTCCGGACACCGCATGCACGCTCCCCGCGCAGGTGGCGGCCGTCGAAGCGGTGAGCACCGCCCCGCCCGCCGGTAGCGACATCGCGACGCTGACCACCTACGACGAACGACTGTCGGACGATGCAATGGCCATCGCCGCGGTCGCGGCCCTTCTACAGGGCGATGCCTCCGCGTGGCCGCTTCGCGCCCACACCGAGACCGAACTCGCGAGGATGCGGACGACCGTCAGCTCGACTGCCAGCCTGGTTGTTGAGCGCCAGGAGGCGAACAAGAGTGCGATCCGGGCTGAAGAGGACCGGATAGAACGGGAACGGCAGGCGGAGGCGG
Organism: Ruania alba; assembly: GCF_900105765.1. Classification (NCBI taxonomy): domain Bacteria; kingdom Bacillati; phylum Actinomycetota; class Actinomycetes; order Micrococcales; family Ruaniaceae; genus Ruania; species Ruania alba. Next base: position 1,686,935 of record NZ_FNTX01000002.1, on the reverse strand, counting down.
AACGGCAAGCCGAGGCCGAACGGGAGGCCGAACGCCAAGCCGAGGCCCAACGCGAGGCCGAACGCCAAGCCGAGGCCCAACGCCAAGTTCAAGCAGAGCGGGAGCAATCGTCGAGCTCAGGATCCTCCGGGGCTGGCGCTGGCGGTTCTGGTGGCGGCGATACCTACACCGGCTGTCGCGCATACGGAGGGCTTCCACCGAACGCCGTCGACGATCAAGGCCGTCCGTACACGAAAATTGATTGCGACACGAAGCAGCCGATCGGCTAGATCCGTCACCGTCACCACGACACCGGCACCCGCGCAGCACGGGCGAGCAAGGCCGCATAGCGACCGGAGCGTTGCACCAGATCCTCGTGCGTGCCCTGCTCGACGATCCGCCCGTGATCCAGGACCACGATCTGGTCGGCGTCGCGCACGGTGGAAAGCCGGTGTGCGATGGTGAGCGTGGTTCGTCCCCGGCTGGCTACGTCCAGGGCGTCCTGCACGGCCCGCTCGGTCTCGTTGTCCAGCGCGCTGGTGGCCTCGTCGAGCACGAGCACCTTCGGGTCACGCAGCAGCGTCCGGGCAATCGCCATGCGCTGCTTCTCGCCACCGGAGAAGCGGTATCCGCGTGCACCCACAACCGTGTCGTACCCCTGCGGGAGCGACTCGATCAGGTCGTGCACCTGGGCAGCGCGGGCCGCCTGCTCGATCTCGCCGTCGGTCGCCTCCGGCCGGGCGTAGCGCAGGTTCTCCCGGACGCTGGCGTGCAACAGGTACGTCTCCTGGGAGACCATCCCGACCAGTCGGGCGACGTCGGCCAGCGCCATCTCGCGCAGGTCGATCCCGTCGATCCGGATCGCACCGGCGTCGGGATCGTGCAACCGCGCCAGCAGGGCAGCCACCGTACTCTTCCCGGCGCCGGACTCCCCCACCAACGCCACGTGTGCCCCGGCCGGGACGTGCAGATCGAGCTCGGTGACGGCGTCGCGGTCCGCGCCCGGGTAGCGCAGCGTCACCGCATCCAGACGAACCTCGCCGGCAATACGCGCGGGCTCGATCGCCACCGGGTCGGCCGGGTCATCGATCGGCACGGGCAGGTCCAGGTACTCGAAGATGCGACTGAACAGGGCCATGGAGGTGACTACTTGCACCCCCACCCCGAGCAACCCCATCAGCGGTTGGAACAATCCGGCCTGCAGGGCGACGAAGGCCACGAGGGTGCCGATGGTGATCCCCTCGGAGGTGACCGGCAGACCAGCCATCAGGTAGAGCAGCGCGGGGATCACGGCGAACACGATCCTGGTGGTGGCCATCCGCCAGCGCCCGGCGAGCTGCGACTGGACCTCGAGATCGAGCAGCTCGGCCGAGCTCTGCGTGAACCTCTCGGTGAGCGCCGGACCTGCACCGAGCGTCTTGCCGAGCAGCGCACCGCTGACCGAGAGCGACTCCTCGACCTGGCTGTGCAGGCCCGCGAGCGCGCGTTGCCGCCGGGCGGTGATCTCGCGGCGCATGCTCGCCACCTTCCGGGTGGCCCAGATGGCCGGCGGCAGCACAGCGAGGGAGAACAGGGAGAGCTGCCAGCTCAATGCCACCATGGCGATCGCCGTTCCCACGGCCACGGTGACGTTCGAGGCCACCGAGACGGCCGCCGTCGTGACGACGGACTGCATGGCGGAGATGTCGTGGGTGAGGCGCGACTGCACCTCACCGCCCTGGGTGCGCGTGAAGAATGCCAACGGCTGCCGCTGCAGGCGGGCGAAGACGGCGGTCCGCAGGCCGTGCATGACGCGCTGCCCGATCGTGGTGGAGAGCCAAGTCTGGATCACACCGAGCACGTTGCTGATCACCGCCACGGCGATCATCGCGGCCACGAGCAGGATCAGCAGCCGGACGTTCTGGTCCGGGATCGCCTCGTCGATCAGATGCTTGGTGAGGAACGGCGTCGCCAGCCCGATCGCCGACGCCACGATGATCAGCGCGAGGACGGCCACCAGACCCCGGGCGTGCGGGCGGAACAGCGCGAGCACCCGACGCCCGGAGACGGGGTGGGCGCTGAGCTGGTCCTTGTCGCGAGGGTCGACGCGGGTGGGCGATTCGGGTCGCACGGGCACCCTCCTTCGAGATTACTGAGGTGACTAACTAGTGAGGCTACCTCATTATGTGGCATGCGCGATAGAGTGCTGGGATGAAAGGTTCGCCACATCGCCATCGGGAGCCCCCCGGTCCGGACGCGGACCTGCACGAGCTACTCCTGTACGCGGCGCACCAGATGCGCCGGGAGTGGGCCCGCTCGCTCGAGGAGTGGGGGCTATCGCCGCACCAGGCGATGGCGCTGCGCACCGCGATGGCCGACGACGGTGGCCGGGTCTCCGACCTGGCCGCACGTCTGCGCATCGCCCCCCGGTCCGCCACCGAGGTGGTGGACAGCCTGGAGGAACGCGGCCTCGTCGAGCGCGTCCGATCCCCGAGGATCGGCGTGCCGTGCTCGTGCAGGTGACCACCGAGGGCCACGGCCTGGTCGAGCACATCGAACGAGCCCGTGACGAGGCCCGGCGTGCTGTGTTCGACCGACTCAGCCCCGGCGACCAGGCTGAACTGCGACGGTTGCTTCACATTCTCAACGGCACTGCCTGATCATCGAGTGCGGTAAATGTCGCCTATATCTCAACTAGTGAGCGAGAAGGGCCGCACTCGCGAGGTGGGTGGGGTGGACCTAGTCGCGGGGGACGACGAGGGCGGTAGCGATCGCGGCCAGGCCCTCACCACGGCCGGTGAAGCCGAGCCCATCGGTGGTGGTGGCCGAGAGGGTGACCGGGGCACCGGCCGCCGTCGAGAGTGCCTGCTGAGCCCGGTCGCGGACCGGACCGAGCTTGGGGCGGTTGCCGATCACCTGCACCGCCACGTTGCCGATCTCGAACCCGGCTGCACGCACCCTGCGGGCAGCCTCGCCGAGCAGCACCACCCCGGCAGCACCGGCCCATTGTGGGTCGTCGGTGCCGAACTGCTGCCCTAGGTCACCGAGTCCGGCGGCGCTGAACAGAGCGTCGGCGGCGGCGTGCGCGGCGACGTCACCGTCGGAGTGCCCCTCCAGGGCTCGCTCGTCCGGGAACTGCACACCCGCGAGTGCGAGCCCGGTGCTGCCATCGGCGGCGAACGCGTGCACGTCCACACCGATCCCGGTGCGGGGCAGATTCATGCGCCCTCCCTCAGGTACAGCTCGGCGATGGCCAGATCGTGCAGGGTCGTCACCTTCATCGCGGCTTGCTCCCCAGCGATGACGTGCACCGGCAGTCCGAGGGCCTCCACCAACCCGGCGTCATCACTCACCGCGGTGGCCTCGTCCGCCGCACGGGCGGCACCGGCCTCGTGCGCACGGCGCAGCACATCGGCCCGGAAGGCCTGCGGTGTCTGCACCGCACGCAGCGCCGCCCGATCCACCGTGCGGACCGCCACGGGCGGGTCGCCGTCGTCGACCTCTTTGATCGTGTCGATCACCGGGACGGCGGGGATCACTGCATCATGACCGGCGACGACCGTGGCGACCAGGCGCTGCACCAAGGTCGGCGAGACGAGCGGACGGGCAGCGTCATGGACCAGCACCACCTGCGCCGTCGAGGTCAGGGACGCCAACCCGGCGGCCACGGACGCCTGCCGGGAGATGCCACCGGCCACGACGTGCACACGCACCCCAGGACCAAGATCTGCGCCGGACAGCACCGCCGCGTGGATCTCGTCCAGATACCCGGCCGGTGCGGTCACCACGATCTCGGACACCTGCCCGCTGGCCGCGAGCCGCTCGGCCGCGATGGCCACCAGCGGCCGTCCGGCCAACGGCACCAGGGCCTTGGGCACGGCAGAGCCGAACCTCGTTCCGGACCCGGCCGCCGTCAGCACGGCGGCGACACGGGGGGTGTGGCCGGTCAGGAGGCGAGGACCTCGTCGAGCATGGCCTCGGCCTTCTCCTCCTCCGTGTGCTCGGCAAGAGCGAGCTCGGAGACGAGGATCTGACGAGCACGAGCGAGCATCCGCTTCTCACCGGCGGACAGGCCCCGGTCAGCATCACGGCGGGAGAGGTCGCGGACGACCTCGGCCACCTTGATGACGTCACCGGACGCGATCTTCTCGACGTTCGCCTTGTAGCGGCGGGACCAGTTGGTCGGTTCCTCGGTGTAGGGGGCGCGCAGCACCTCGAACACCTTCTCCAGGCCTTCCTTGCCGACGACGTCACGGACGCCGACGAGATCGACGTTCTCCGCAGGGACCTCGATCGTCAGGTCGCCCTGGGCAACCTTGAGCCGCAGGTAGAGCTTCTCCTCCCCCCGGATGATTCGCTTGGAGATCTCTTCGATGAGAGCCGCTCCGTGGTGCGGGTAGACGACTGTCTCGCCGACTGTGAAGGTCATGTGGTGGCACTCCCCTTTCGCAAGAGTCAAGTTTACCACGCACACACGGGCGATTTGCCGCCTCAATGTGCCGTTTGGGCGGGGAGGGCGCCCGGGCCCAGGTCGAGCGATATGGAGAAGGTGTGAATGGCAGGCGCGGACAACCTCACGGAGCCGCAGGCATTAAGGTGGGATCGTCCACACGCATGACCTTCAAGGAGAACCTCGTGGCTCGCAGCCCCCGTCGTCTCGCAGCTGTCCTGGCCGTGGCCGCCACCACCGCCCTGGGCCTCGGCGCGTGCAGCCCGATCACCACGATGCAGACCTACGCCGCCAGTGACGGTGTGCGCGGCGACCTGGGCGAGTCGATCCGGGTGGAGAACATCATGGTGCTCAGCAGTTCCGAAGGCGCCGCGGGCACTCTGCTCGGCGCGGTGGTCAACCGCGGTTCCGAGGACACTGAGGTGACCCTCACGGTGGACGGGGTCAGCGGCGGGGTCCCGCTCTCGGTGGAGGCCGGCACCACGCTCCTGCTCAGCCCCGAGCATGAGGATGTCACGCTGCCCACGGTTCCGGTTCCTCCGGGAGCCGTGCTGGCCGTGCAGGTCTCTGCGCCGGAGGCCGGGTCGCTGACGCTCGACGTCCCGGTACTGAACGGCGACATCCCGCCCTACGACGAGTACCTGCCGGCTGAGAACAGCGCGGACGAGACTGCCTGAGGGGCGCTCAGTGCGGGCTGAGCACTGGCCCGCGCTCAGCCCGCGCCGTCACCCCTCGGTGACGAGCTTGTAGCCGAGCCCGCGCACGGTGACCAGCACCTGTGGCTGTACCGGATCTTTCTCCACCTTGGCCCGGATCCGCTTCACGTGGACGTCCAGTGTCTTGGTGTCGCCGACATAGTCGGCACCCCAGACGCGATCGATGAGCTGCCCGCGGGTGAGCACCCGGTCCGGGTTCCGCAGGAACAGCTCCAGCAGCTCGAACTCGCGCAGCGGGAGCGCCACTTCGTCCCCGTCCACGGTCACCACGTGCCGGTCGGTGTCCATCCGGATTCGCCCCACGCTGAGCACGGCGGGCTCGTCCACCTCACTGCCGCCGTCACCGCCGCGGCGGAGCACGGCGCGGATCCGTGCGAGCAGCTCACGGAACGAGTACGGCTTGGTCACGTAGTCGTCCGCACCGATCTCCAGCCCGACCACCTTGTCGATCTCGCCGTCCTTCGCGGTGAGCATGATCACCGGCACGCTGCTGCGCTGACGCAGCTCGCGGCACACCTCCACGCCCGAGAACCCCGGAAGCATGAGATCGAGCAGCACGAGGTCGATGCTCGTGCGATCGAACTCCACCAGCGCGTCCGTGCCGTTGGCCACGGCCGTCACCTCGAAGCCTTCCCTGGTGAGCTGATAGGTGAGCGGTTCACGATAGGAGTCCTCGTCCTCGACGAGCAGGATGCGGGTCACGGTGTCTCTCCTTCCGCACCCGGAGCGGGCGCACGATCGATGGGGCTGCTGGTGGAATCCTGGGCATTCTCTGCCGCGGGGATCCGCAAGGTGAACGTGGAACCTCGGCCCGGGGTGGACCACACCCGGACCTCACCACCGTGGTTGGCGGCGACATGCTTGACGATCGAGAGCCCGAGGCCGGTGCCCCCGGTCTCCCGAGAGCGCGCTGGGTCAACGCGGTAGAACCGTTCGAAGACGCGCGATGCGTCTTCCGAGGAGAGGCCCACGCCCTGGTCCACCACGGCGATCTCGGCAATCCCCTCCATCTCACGCACGCCCACACTCACCCGGGTTCCCGTGGGTGAGTAACGCAGCGCGTTGTCCAGCAGGTTGCGCAGGGCGGTGACGAGCAAGGCGTGGTCTCCCAGCACCCGGAGCTCTTTCTCTCCGCCGACCACGACGGTGACGTCGCGAGCCTCGGCCTCGACCCGAACCCGGTCCACGGCCTCGGCGACCACACCGTCGAGGGCTACCTCGACGAAATCGACCTCACGCTCCGGTGCCTGCAGCCGGGACAGCTCGATGATCTCCTGCACCAAGGCGGAGAGGCGGATGCTCTCCCGCTGCATGCCCGCCGAGAAGTGGCGGACGGCATCGGGATCATCGGCAGCGTCCGCGGCGGTCTCGGCGAGCAGGGCGATGGCACCCACTGGCGTCTTCAGCTCGTGGGAGACGTTCGCCACGAAATCGCGACGCACCTCCTCCACCCGACGTTCCGCCGTCCGATCCTCGGCAAGCACGAGCACTCGACCTCCGGTGAGCGGGGCCACCCGCACATCGAAAGCGAGGCGGTCCGATCCGGGCACCTGGGAACGGGGGATGATCATCTGCCTGTCCCGGCCCCGCCCCGAGGCACGCACCTGCTCGATCAGCTCCTCCAGGGGCGCATGCGCGATGACGCCGTTACGCACGAGGCCATCACTGTAGGCGGCCGGCGCAGCCCGCAGGATCTCCCCCGATGGCCCGAGCAACACCGAGATGGACCGCAACGCCGCCAGCAGCGCAGCGACGTCGTCGTCCACACCGTTCCTCTCCGGTTCAGCAGGAGGGACGCCCCGCTGACTGCGTTCGGACACGCGAAACGCCAACGCGGCGCTCGTCCCGACAAACAGGCCGAGGACGCCGACGCCCACGATCAGCCACGCCTGGTCCACAGCCGCCAGACTAGACGGCGAGCCGGAGCCCGGCTGAACTTCGGGGTCTTGCGCGCGGCGATGTTCACCTGGCGGGCACCAGGTATTCACTCGAACGTGAGACTCTGGGAGTCCGCGTGCGGTGGGCTGTAGGCTGCACGCGCCCACCCGGGCGCACGGATGAGAGGACGGACGAGGGTGCGAGCGATCTTCGAGCAGGAGCTGGGCCAGGTAGGTGAAGGCCTGCTGCAGATGGCCCGTCAGGTCCAGGCAGCGGTGCGAGACGCCTCGACGGCTCTGGAGACGGCAGACCTGCAGCTGGCCGAGCAGGTCATCGCGGCCGACGATGCGATCGACACGATCGAGCGTGAGCTCGACGAACGGTGCGTGACCCTGCTCGCCCGGCAGCAACCGGTCGCCACCGACCTGCGCGTCATCGTCTCCGGACTACGAATGAGCGCCTCGATCGAGCGGATGGGCGACCTGGCGCGGCACATCGCACAGGTGACCCGGATGCGGTATCCCGAGCACGCGCTGCCCGACCAGGCCCGCGAGCTGTTCGCCGAGCTGGCCACCGCGGCCAACGGTGTCGCTGCGAACGTGGTCGCGCTCCTGGAGAACCACGACCTGGAGCTCGCCGCGGCGATCGAGCGGGAGGACGATGTGCTGGACACCTTGCACCAGCGCACCTTCACCACCACGCTCGCCGACAACTGGACCGGCTCGGTGCCGCAGACGGTGGACGTGACGCTGCTCGCGCGCTTCTACGAGCGGTTCGGCGATCACGCGGTCTCCGTGGCCCAGCGCATCTCCTACCTCGTCACCGGCGACCTGGACGTCACCACCTCGGACTGATCCCCGCAACGCGACAGGGCCTGACGCAGGCACACAAGGGGCGCCGAACTCGTTCGAGTTCGGCGCCCCTTGTCAGTGGTGGTGGGTCAGCGACCCTGGTTGGCTACTGCGGCGATGGCATCCTCGGCCGCCTGCGGGTCGAGGTAGCGCCCACCCTTGGTGAGCGGCGTCAGGTTCTCGTCGAGCTCGTACAGCAGCGGGATCCCGGTGGGCACGTTCAACCCAGCGATGGTCTCGTCATCGATGCCGTCCAGGTGCTTGATGATGGCGCGCAGCGAGTTCCCGTGCGCGGCGACCAGCACCACCTTGCCCTCCTTGAGGTCCGGTACCACCTCGGCCTCCCAGTAGGGCAGGGCACGCTCGAGCACATCCTTGAGGCACTCGGTGGCCGGGGTCGGCTCACCGGTGTATCGCGGGTCGGCGTCCTGGGAGTACTCCGAACCGGCCTCGATCTCCGGCGGCGGCACGTCGTAGGAGCGCCGCCAGGTCATGAACTGCTCCTCCCCGAACTCGTCGCGTATCTGCTTCTTGTCCTTGCCCTGCAGTGCGCCGTAGTGACGTTCGTTCAGGCGCCAGGAACGCTTGACGGGGATCCAGTGCCGGTCCGCAGCATCCAGGGCGAGGTTCGCCGTCGTGATCGCACGGCGCAGCAGGGACGTGTGCAGCACGTCCGGCAGGACACCGGCGTCGGTGAGCAGGTGTCCGCCGCGGCGGGCCTCCTCCGTACCGGTCTCGGAGAGAGGCACGTCGACCCAGCCGGTGAACAGGTTCTTGGCATTCCATTCGCTCTCGCCGTGGCGGAGCAGTACGAGCGTGTAGGTCATGGTTCCAGTCTGCCGCACCGACGAGCTGCTGCCGAACCCCGCGGCAGGTCATCTCATCCGGTCACAGTGGCAGCACACACATCGGGCCCGGCACAGCCACCTCCGCACTGACCTCACCCGCCCCTGCCTCGGTGAGCGGGTGGACGGCGAGCACATCGGCGCCCTCACCGGCCACGATCACCGCCCCCTCAGCCACGGCAAGGTGGCGCGGCCAGGCGGCAGTGGCCACTTCCTGGACGAGCTCAGGCGTTGCATCGCTGCGGATCCTCAGAGTGGAGAGCGTGTTCGAGCCGCGCACACCCACCACAAGGTGGTCATGGTGTCTCTCGATGTGAGAGAGGAAGTGATCGCCCTCGCGTGTGGACGCGGCGCACCGGTCGACGACCTGCCCTTGGCCCTGCTGCTCGTCCCAGGCCAAGGTGACGATCTCGCCACTGAGTTCACCGGCAACGTAGAGGAATCCGGGCGAGACGACGAGGTGTCGCGGTCCACACCCGGGCGGCAGTGCGGTCAGCACGGGGTCATCGATCGGACGACCCTGATCGAGCGGATAGGCCCGCAGCTGGTCGGTACCCAGGTCGGTCACGATCAGCCACGCACCGTCCTGGCTGATGGCGGTGAAATGCGCATGTGAACCCTGCTGCCGTTTCGGGTGCGGACCCGATCCGGAGTGGTGATAGGTGAGTACGTCCTCGGTGACGTCCCCGGCCTCGTCGAGCGGTATCGCAGTCAGCACCCCATTGCCGTAGTTGGCGGCGTAGAGCCACTGCCCGAACGGGTGCACCAGCAGGTGGCAGGGTGCCGCTCCGCCGGTGGCGACCGTGGCCGTGGGGCGGAGCATGCAGTCCGCGTTCACGTCGAAGGACGCGACGGACCCGTCCGTCCCCTCAGCAACGGCGTAGAGGCGCTCGGCGGACGGGTGGAACGCCAGGAAGTGGGACGCCGGCGCCTCCACCAGGAGATCCGGGGACCGATCGCCCCAGGGCGAGCCGAGCCGGTGCTGATAGCGCCAGATGCCCTGGCCCGGCCCCGTTCCCTTGGTCCCGATACAGAAAGTTCTCGACACAGTCATGGCACCCCACCCTAGAGGTGAAGTGCCACGACTGACGCCATGGGGCGTCGTGAGAATCGACTACGTCGGTGTCAGTGCGCCTTCGCGTAGGCCTCACGGATCTCGGCCGAGACACGGCCCCGCTCGCTGACCTTGTACCCGTTCTGCTTCGCCCATTCGCGAATCTTCTGCGCGTCCGAACCGGACGAACGCGAGCCGCCCACCCTGCGACCGGTGGTCTTACGGCCACCCGAACGCCGACCGGCTCCGACCCACTTCGCAAGATCGTCGCGCAGCTTTGCTGCATTCTTGTCGTTCAGATCAATCTCATAGGTCACACCGTCGAGCCCGAACGTGACCGTCTCCTCGGCGTCCGAACCATCAATGTCGTCAATGAGTAGAACGCGGACCTTCTGGGCCATGATCGCCTAACCTTTCCAATGCACAGGACGTAAATGGTGCAGAAGACACATTTACACGCCCGCGGATGGATGTCAAAGAGAATGTGTCACGATTCAGCTCGATCCTCGCCAGAACCTTCTGCCTTCTGTTCTGCGCGGGCCTGCGCCTGCCGTTCACGACGGTCAGCATGGATGATCGCTCGAATGGCCACGGTGAACAAGATGGCCAGCACCAGCGGTGGTGCGATGGCGGTGATGACTGCGGTGATCGTCATGAGCGGGGCTTCACCAACGGGAACGTGATGGTCTCCCGGATTCCCTGACCGGTGATCGCCATCAGGAGCCGATCGATTCCCATGCCCATACCCCCCAGGGGCGGCATCCCGTGCTCCATGGCCTGGAGGAACTCCTCGTCCAGTTGCATGGCCTCATCATCCCCGCGCGCCGCGAGGCGGGCCTGCTCTTCGAAGCGTTCCCGCTGCTCGACCGGGTCCACCAACTCCGAGTATGCGGTCGCCAGCTCAAATCCCCGCACGTACAGGTCCCACTTCTCCACCACACCGGGCTCCTTCCGGTGCGAGCGGGTCAGTGGTGAGGTATCCATCGGGAAGTCGCGCACGAATGTGGGAGCGTACAGATCATCTCCGACGAAATGCTCCCACAACTCTTCAACGACCTTGCCGTGCGTGACGGTCTTCGGGTCGACGGAGATCTCCACCCGCTCAGCCAGGGCGAGCAGCGTGGGCAATGGTGTCTCGGGAGTGATCTCTTCGCCGCACGCGGCAGAAAGTGACGGGTAGAGCTGGATATCGGTCCACGGCGCCCCGAGATCGTACTCAGTGCCGTCGGGAAGGGTGATCACCGTCGTCCCGAGAGCCTCTTCCGCGGCGGTGACGACCAGGTCCCGAGTCAGTGCAGCCATCGTGTTGTAATCACCGTAGGCCTCGTACGCCTCGAGCATCGCGAACTCCGGAGAGTGCGAAGAATCTGCGCCCTCGTTCCGGAAGTTGCGATTGATCTCGAATACCCGCTCGACGCCGCCGACCACGGCACGCTTGAGGAACAGCTCCGGCGCAATCCGGAGATAGAGATCGATGTCGAACGCATTCATGTGCGTCACGAACGGGCGCGCTGCAGCGCCACCGTGCATCGTCTGCAACATCGGGGTCTCGATCTCGAGGAAGTCCCGCCGGTAGAAGGACTCCCGGAGGGATCGCATGACGGCGGCACGAGTACGCACCATCTGTCGCGCGCCTGGCCGAGCGATGAGGTCCACGTGCCGACGACGGACGCGGTTCTCCTCCGAACTCTCCTTGTGCAGCACCGGCAATGGTCGGATGGCCTTCGCAGCCAACTGCCAGGAGTCGGCGAAGACGGACAGTTCTCCGGTTCGGGAGACGATCACCCGGCCATGGGCGAACAGGTGGTCGCCGAGGTCGACGTCGGCCTTGAAGGCGGCGAGCGAGTCCGGGCCCACCTCGCGCTGGGAGAGCATCACCTGCAAGGTGCGACCCTCACCATCCTGCAACGTGGCGAAGCAGAGCTTGCCTGTGTTGCGCTGGTAGACCACGCGGCCAGCCACACCCACGACGTCCTGCGTCTCTTCACCTGCCTCGAGTGTTCCGTCGTAGGCCTGGCGGATCTGGGCCACGGTGTGCGTCACCGGCACCTCGACCGGGTACGCCTGCCCGCCCTCGGCCAGGATGCGCGCCCGCTTCTCCAGCCGCACCCGGACCTGCTCGGGGACGTCGACGTCCGGCGTGGCGGAGGGCTGGTGGGAGTTCTCGGTGTTCACCGGTTCATCGTAACGATCACCCGACCACCGGCGATGGTGAGGTGACTCACGTGGAGTGCCAGGGCACTGCCGCCGACGCCAGACCGCTCCCTGGTCCGACCTCGCCGGGGTCGTGCCCGAGCGCAGCGATCCTGTTCTGCGCGTCCACGTGCACCACCTGCGGCTCGTAGGTGCGTGCTTCGGCGTCAGGGAGCAATCCGTAGGCGATGATGATCACCAGGTCGCCCGGGTGCACCAGGTGTGCGGCGGCTCCGTTGATGCAGATCTGCCCGGCGCCCCGCTCCCCCGCGATCACGTAGGTGGTCAGGCGCGCACCATTGGTGATGTCCACCACGTCCACCTGCTGCCCCTCGGGCAGGTCGGCAGCATCGAGTAGGTCGGCGTCGATCGTGATCGAGCCGACGTAGTTCAGATCGGCCTGCGTCACGGTCGCGCGGTGGATCTTGCCCACCATCATCGGTCGCAGTAGTCCGGTCATGATGCTTCTCCCTGCGGTGGCCACACGAGCACAGCGTTGTCGAGCAGCCGGGTATTCCCCACTCTGGCCGCGACCACCAGCACCGCGGGGGTCTGCCGATCCATGCTGTCCGGCGCCAGAGGTTCCATCGTGCGTTCGTCCACGACCTCCAGATAGGCGGGCTGAACGCACGCGTGGCGACCATCCAGCTCCTGGTGCGCGGCGGCCAGCACGTCGCCCACGCTACCGCCGTCGGCAGCCTCGCTCGCCCCCGCCCGGATCGCCCGGGACAGCACGAGAGCCGCGGCCCGTTCCCGCTCGTCGAGGTAGACGTTACGGCTCGACATCGCCAGCCCGTCCGGCTCGCGCACGATCGGGACGCCTTCGATCCGCACGCCGATGTTCTGATCGGCCACCAGGCGGCGCACCAGCGCCAGCTGCTGGGCGTCCTTCTGCCCGAAGACCGACACGTCGGCGCGGGTGAGGTGCAGGAGCTTGCTCACCACGGTGAGCATCCCGTCGAAGTGGCTCGGCCGGGCCGCCCCCTCCAGCACCTGTCCCATCCGGCCGGAGGTCACCGTCACCTGCGGATCGCCGTCGGGGTACATCTCGGCCACCGAGGGGGCGAACACCAGGTCCACTCCCTCCTCAGCGAGCGCAGCCACGTCGGTCTCGAGCGTGCGCGGGTAGGCGTCGAGATCCTCGTCCGCTCCGAACTGCAGCGGGTTCACGAAGATGGTCACCAGGACCTTCGGCGCCACGGTGCGGGCATGGCGCACGAGCGCCAGGTGCCCCTCGTGCAGGGCACCCATCGTCATCACGACGGCGACCGGTTCCGTCCACGATTCCCGCCGTTGCCGGAGCTCGGCCACGGTGTGCACGACCTCGGGTCCGGCGACCGTCTCCGGTGCGCCCTCCGCGGCTGCTTGCGTGGCCGTCCTCGAGGCAGGTTCGAGGGCATCCAGGAGCCGGCCGGCGGTGGTCTCGGTAATCCGCCTGGTCGCCAGGCAGCGCTGCACGGTGGCCCGGGCGAGCCCGGTGTAGGTCTCGGGCACATCTACCAGGCTCGGCTCCTGCGCGGCCAGGGTGACCAGTGCTGCCAGGTGACCGGCGACCGTCCCGGAGTCCCCCCGCACGATCGGACCGGTGAGCGTGGACTCACCGCCACGGAGTGCGCCGTCCAGGGCAGCGGACAGCAGCGGCCGCAGCAGCGTGCCCCCCTCCGGAACACCCGCGGCGGCCAGCACCCGGGTCGCCTGGGCAGTGAGTGTGACGAGGTGATTCGCGCCGTGCGCCAGCGCGGCGTGGTACAGGGGCCGGGCGCTCTCGTCCAGCACCACGGGCTCGCCGCCGATCTCCACCACCAGCGCTTGTGCGATCGGAAGCACGGGGGCGTCGGCGGTGACGGCGAACGGCGCCCCTTCCAGGCGCCCCAGGTCCACGCTGGTTCCCGTGAACGTCATGGCCGGGTGGACGGCGAGCGGGATCGCCCCGGCCGCCCGGGCGGGGGCGAGCACGTCGACCCCGTATCGGCCAGCCGTATGGACGAGAAGCTGGCCGGGCTGGAAGGCACCGAGCCGGGCGAGGCCCGAGACCAGGTCGGCGAGGACGTCGTCGGGCACGGTGAGCAGCACCAGCTCGCTCCGTTCGACGACGTCGCGCACATCGAGCACGGGCACGTGCGGCAGCAGCGCATCGATCCGGTCCTTGGACTCCTCCGACGAACCGCTGGCTCCGACGACGGCGTGCCCAGCCGCGCGCAGTGCGCTGGCCAGCACGGCACCGACGCGCCCCGCGCCGACGACGCCGACTCCGAGCCGGCCTGGACGTGAACTCACGCGAGGCATTCTTCCAGCAGTCGAGGCGTGCCTCGGTCCCTCAGGTCTCGTCGCTGGCGTCCGGTAGCCGCGGCGAGGCAGGGAGCACACCGGCGAATGCTGGGCGCGGGTCCGGGGCTGCGTCCGCTGCCCGCCCGGCCATCCAGCGCTCCGGACCGGCGTTCTGCCGTGCTTGACGGGCTCGCTCGGTCAGCTGGGCGAGCAGATCCGACATGGTGTCGGCGTCCTGGTGGTGCACGCGGGGGACGATCTGGCCAGGGGTGGAGTGCACCGCCAGGCTGAGCAGGTTCAGGCGGCGCTCGATCGGACCCTGCTCCATCCCGACGGACTGCACCCGTTCGTGCGGCACCAACGTCAGAGTGCGCCAGAACCGCCCGCTGCGCAGCAAGATCGCCGTCTCGGTGAGACGCACACCGGTGTTCCGCCAGGTGAGTGGGTCCAACCAGCGGGCGCGCCGGGGCGTGTGCTCGAAGCCTTCGTCCGTGCCCGAACCTGCCAGGCCGGCGTGCAGCACCTCCAACGGACGCGGATCGCCGAAGTCACGGTGCACCAGGGAGAGCAGGTAGGCCGCCTCGGACTCGGTGGCCACGGGGTACAGCACGGTCCCGGTGGTCTCCTCCTGCCCGTATCCGGCGATGTTGACGGTGATGCGCCACCATCCCTTGAACCGCCACAGCGGCGACTGCGCCAGGCGCACCGCCTGCACGCGCCCGGGCGGCACCGTGCGGGCCTTGGTCTCCAGCAGGCCTTGCCGCACGCGAATCCCGTCCGGAGAGGTGGCCACCCGGAAGTTGAACTCGCCGGCGAACCGACCCCAGAAGTAGGCGGCGCCACCCAGCAGCGGTGCACCCATGGCGAAGACCGAACCGACATTGCCGGATTTGATCGCCAGGGTCACCAGCCCTGCCGTGAGGACGAGGATCCCGACGATCCCACCGGAGAGCGCGAGGGAACCGATCAACCGTCCCGCCGTGAGAGTGAACACGTGCTGCTCAGGCGCTTCGGGGATCGCGGCAGGTCCAGCTCCGGAGGTCTGCTCCGGCGCCCCGGGTGTAGCCGAGGCAGCGGCCGACGCTCCTGGCCGTACCCCGGCCGCACGAGCAAGGAGGGCGTTGCGCAGCTGCTGCGCGTCGTCTTCCTTCAGGTAGGCCAAGGTGAGGTTGGAGCCCGCACCGCCCGCGCTCTCGATCTTCAGGGCTGCGAAGCCGGCCAACCGGGCGAGCAGGGGCTGGGTCACGTCCACCGTCTGCAGCCGGTCGAGGCGTACGTGCCGTTGCTGGCGGAACAGCACACCCGAGTGCAGGAACACGCTCTCGTCCGAGATGCCGTACTTGGTACGCGACCACGCGAGCGCGGACAAGCCGAGCCCGAGCAGCGCGCCCAGCACGATCACCCCGGCCAGGATGAGGAGCAACGTGGCCATCGGGAGGTCGATGTCGCGGAGATTGTCGTAGGACTGCCACACGAAGACGGCGAACAGACCGGCAGCCACTTTCCACGCATTCAGCAGTGGGGTGATCTTGTGCAGCCGGTGCCACTGCACCTGGTCCTCGTCATGCGCCGTCACGGTCGGGTCCGTCACAGTCCGGCCAGCTTGGCCTCGCCCCGTGCCGAGAGCTGGTCGCGCAAGCGCGTTGCTTCAGCCTCGGGAAGTCCAGGTATCGAGGCGTCCGACTGCGCGGAGGCGGTGTGCAGCTGCACCTGCGCGATCCCCATCGAGCGGGCGATCGGGCCGGCGGCGACATCGACATACTGCATCCGGCCGTAGGGCACCACCACGAGGGAGCGGAACAGCACCCCCTTGCGGATCAGCAGCTCATCCTCCATCTCGGCGTACCCGATGGCTCGTACCTGGCGAGGAACCAGCCACAGCACCCACACGAGCAGGAGCCCGAGCACGCCGGGAGCGACCCACACCACAGCGTGCGTGAAGATCGCCACTGCCGCCGCAGCCAGGAAGGGCAGGCCGAGGAAGATCGCGGTGGCGATCTGGCGTACCGGGATCAGCTTGGCCGAGACCTGCTGCCAGGTGACGCCCTCGACGTCGAACGGGGTTGCGTGGTTCATGGCTCCATTGTGGACCCTCAGCCAGGGACCGTACCGCCAGGTGGGTCGTCGTCGTCATCGTCCTCGGGGACCTGGCAGCACCATTGCGTGATCATCCCGGCAACCAGCAGCGCCCCGGCGGCGAGCACCGCCACCAGCACGCGGATCAGCTGCTCTCGTGGATCAGGGGCCTGCAGGTTGCCTGCTGCGATCGCGGCCTGCGCACCCAGGTAGCCGAGGTGGATCGCTGCAGTGATCGAGGCGGCCTGCCCCAGCGCCAGTACCCGGGAGGCACCGACGGGGTCGTCCAGATGTCCCGAGCTCACGGCCCGGCGCACGCGCAGCCCAAGTACCAGCACCAGTGCGGCCAGCGCTGCGAGCACCCCCGCGAGCAGGATCGGCACGGTCGGCGCCACGTTGCCCCGGGTGGTCCACCAACGCAGCGCCACCACAGCGATCGTTCCGCTGACCACCACGATCGCGCCGAGCGTGGGCCAGCCCAGCCGGGTGATCACTCTCAGTCGTCCCGGCGCAGCGGCTGCCAACGAGGCGCGAGAGGTGGCGCTTCGACCGGCTTCTCCGGCACCCACCCGAGGGCATCGGACGCAGGCTCGTCCTGCTGCGCGGGTTCCTCGTGCTGCGGTTGCGCCTGCGGTTCCTCCTTGTCCCCGCGCGCGAGCAGCTCAAGATCGCCGAGATCCTCAGCGGAGGGCTCGTCCCACGCGGGATCCAGCGCCGATTCGTCGGCCTCCTCCTGCTCATGGGCCGGCTCCGGCTCAGCCGCGGGCACGTCGGAGGGCATCTCCGCCGCAGCCTGCGGCACCGGCGCTACCGGGGCGCGGGCCGCTGAGCTGGGCTCCTCGAGCCAGTCCAATGCCAGCCAGCGCACTCCGGAACGATCCGGTGCAGTCTCGGCCAGGGTGGCGACCGGTCCGCCGCCGAGTCCGGGCAGGAAGGCGTCCGGGTCTGCCTGAGCCCATGGCACGAGGACGAAAGCGCGCTCGTTCGCGCGGGGGTGCGGCAGCGTCAGCTCCGGGTCGGTCGAGGTGACCCCACCGAACACGACGATGTCCACGTCCAGCGTGCGCTCGCCCCACCGCTCCTCGCGCCGGCGACCATAGGTGTTCTCCAGGTCCTGGGTGAGCGCGAGCAGCTCGCGCGGGGCGAGCGTGGTGGTGGCCAGCACCACGGCGTTCAGGTAGTCCGGCTGGGCCACGGCGTCAGGCTGCAGGACCGCGGCCGTGCGCGCCAGCGGTGAGATCTCCTCGACGGTCAGTCCGTCAGCGTCCTGCAGATCGGCGACCGCGCTGCGCAAGGTGCCGCGGACATCGCCGACATTGCCACCGAGCGCCAGCACCACGGGCACCGGTTGCTCCGGCGGGGCGTCGAGGTCCGGGGCCGGGCGCCGTGACGCGACGCTGTCCGGCACAGGCTGGGCTGGTGCCGCCGCGGCGACGGCAGCCGGGTTCGCCCCTGCGGACGAGGCTGCTGCTGCAACTGGGGCGGCGTCCACCGGCGGTGCTGCGGGCGCCGGCACTGGTGCCACGACCGGGCGTCTGATGGTGACCTGGACGTCCGTGAACGGCACGCCGACCGGTGCCTCCGGCTTGTGCACGGTCACGTCGACGGTGTGGACGCCGTCGTAGGTGAGCGCCGAGTCCGCGATACGCGCGGCAAGGGTCTCGATCAGGTTGACCGGCTCCCCCTCGATGAGGGCGACCACCTGCGCGGCCACGGCTGCGTAGTCCACCGTCGCGGTCAGCTCGTCGGAGGTCGCTGCGGCGCGGGTGTCCACACCGAGCACCAGATCGACGAGGAAGGTCTGACCATCCCGCCGCTCTTCCGGCAGCACTCCGTGCCGTCCGACACCACCGACACCGAGCAGCCGGATCTCGTCGAGGTTGTCCCCGCTGCCCGTCGTGCGTTGGCTCGTCATCCCTGCCCTTTCAACGCCCACCATGTCACCGGCCATTCTCGGCCTCTCGCCACGCCTGAGCCACCCGAACGGCGTCCACGGATGCAGCAACGTCGTGCACACGCACGCCCCATACCCCCCGCACAGCCGCGAGCGCGGTGACAGCAGCCGTGGCCCGGTCCCGGAACGCCGGCATCGACTCAGCGCCGTCAGCAGCCAGCAACTCCCCGAGAAAGCGCTTGCGTGAGGCCCCCACGAGCACCGGGTACCCGAGGCTCATGATCTGGTCCAGGCCCGCGAGCAACTCCCAGTTGTGCACGCCTTCCTTGGCGAACCCGAGGCCAGGGTCGAGCACGAGCTGGTCGGAGCGCACTCCCCGTGCCTTGACCTGGTCCACCTGTGCTCCGAGCTCGGAGCACACCTCGGCGGTGACGTCGGTGTAGTCAGCCAGGTCATTCATCACGTCCGAGTGCCCGCGCCAGTGGGACAGCACGTACCGGCAGCCGGTCCGTGCCACCACTGCGGCCATCTCCGGATCGGCGCGTCCGCCCGAGACGTCGTTGATCATGTGCGCGCCGGCGGCGACGGCCTGCTCGGCGACCTCGGCGCGCATCGTGTCCACACTCATCGCGGCACCGGTCGCAGCCAGTGCTTGCACCACGGGGATCACCCGCGCCAACTCCTCCTCGACCGGGACCCGCGTGGCGCCTGGACGCGTGGACTCACCACCGATGTCCACCATGTCCGCTCCCTGCGCCAGCAGGTGGCGTCCGTGCGCGACGGCGACGTCGGTCCGGAACCACTGCCCGCCGTCGCTGAAGGAGTCAGGGGTCACGTTGACCACACCGATGACGTGCGTGCGCGAGGTCACCCGCTCACCCTACCCACGCCGTCGGCCGTGCTCACTGCTCAACCGCGCGCGATGAGACTCATCGCCTCGGCGCGGGTGGCGGTGTTGCGCATCAGTCCACGCACGGCGGAGGTCACCGTGCGTGAGCCCGGCTTGCGGACCCCGCGCATCGACATGCACAAGTGCTCGCACTCGATCACCACGATCACCCCGCGTGCGTCGAGCAGCTCCACCAGGGCGTCCGCGACCTGGGTGGTGAGCCGCTCCTGCACCTGGGGCCGCTTGGCGAAGACGTCCACCAGCCGGGCGAGCTTGCTCAGGCCGGTCACGGTGCCGGACTCGGACGGGATGTAGCCCACGTGCGCCACGCCGTGGAAGGGCAGCAGGTGGTGCTCACAGGTGGAGTACACCTCGATGTCGCGCACGAGGACCATCTCCTCGTGATCGATGTCGAAGAAGGTCTGCACCACGTCCTCAGGGCGCTGCCGCAGCCCCACGAAGATCTCGGCATACGCCTTCGCCAGTCGACCAGGGGTGTCCCGCAGCCCCTCCCGCTCGGGGTCCTCCCCGACGGCGACCAGGAGGTCGCGCACCGCGCGCTCGACCGCAGCGGCATCGTAGCTGCCGATGGTGCCGGCGTCACTCACGCCCGGTTCTCCGAGTCCTCCGACGACGGCGGTTCCGGGGTATCCGTCGAGGGCTCGGGCGGGGTCGGGTTCGGTGCCGGCACCTGGCCGGGCAGACCGTCCTCCCCTGCGGCGGCCACCTCGTCCTGGGGTGGCATCGGCTCCTGACCCTGAGCGATCTCCACCGGGGTCTGCACCGGTGGGATGTGGCTGACGGTGCGTTCCTGGCTGGAGAGCCACACGGGGCGCGGGTCCCGCTTGACCACCGGGGTGAACACTTCAGCCAGCTCGGCCTGGTTCAGCGTCTCCCGCTCGAGCAGCGCGAGCGCGAGTGCGTCCAGCACGTGCCGGTACTCGGTGAGTACCGTCCATGCTTCGTCGTGGGCACTCTCGATGAGGCGGCGCACCTCGTCGTCGACCAGACCGGCGACGTCCTCGGAGTACTCCCGCTGGTGACCCATGTCGCGACCGAGGAACACCTCGGAGTCTGCGGTGCCGAGCCGGATCGCTCCGACCCGCTCGCTCATCCCGTACTCCTTGACCATCTTGCGGGCCGTGGCCGTGGCCTTCTCGATGTCGTTCGAGGCGCCGGTGGTGGGGTCGTGGAAGATGATCTCCTCGGCCACTCGGCCGCCCATCGCGTAGGCGAGCTGGTCGAGAAGCTCGTTGCGCGTGGTGGAGTACTTGTCCTCGCTGGGCATCACCATCGTGTACCCGAGGGCGCGACCGCGCGGCAGGATCGTGACCTTGGTGACGGGGTCGGTATAGCGCAACGCGGCAGCCACCAGGGCGTGGCCACCCTCGTGGTACGCCGTGACCTTGCGCTCCTTCTCGTTCATCACCCGGGTCTTCTTCTGCGGGCCGGCGATCACTCGGTCGATCGCTTCGTCGAGCTCGGCGTCGCCGATCATCGTCCCGTTCGTGCGGGCGGTGAGCAGCGCAGCCTCGTTGAGGGCGTTCGCGAGATCGGCACCGGTGAATCCGGGGGTGCGCTTGGCGATGGCGTGCAGGTCCACCCCTGGCGCCATCGGCTTGCCCTGGGAGTGCACGGCGAGGATCGCCTCGCGGCCCTTCAGGTCCGGCGACTCGACCGCGATCTGCCGGTCGAACCGGCCCGGACGCAACAGCGCCGGGTCGAGGATGTCCGGCCGGTTACTCGCGGCGATCAGGATGACGTTGGAATTGACGTCGAACCCGTCCATCTCCACCAGGAGCTGGTTCAGGGTCTGCTCGCGCTCGTCGTGCCCACCACCGAGGCCGGCACCACGCTGACGCCCGACGGCGTCGATCTCGTCCACGAAGATGATCGCCGGAGCGTTGGCCTTGGCCTGCTCGAAGAGGTCACGCACACGAGAGGCACCGACACCGACGAACATCTCCACGAAGTCCGAACCGGAGATGGAGTAGAACGGCACCCCCGCTTCGCCGGCCACGGATCGGGCCAGCAGAGTCTTACCCGTTCCGGGTGGGCCATAGAGCAACACACCCTTGGGGATCTTCGCGCCCACCGCCTGGAACCTCGTGGGATCGGCGAGGAAGTCCTTGATCTCGTGCAGTTCCTCGACAGCCTCGTCCACACCGGCGACGTCGGTGAAGGAGACCGTCGGCGTCTCCTTGGTGACCTGCTTGGCCTTGGACTTGCCGAAGTTCATCATGCGGGAGTTCCCGCCCTGCATGCGCGAGAGGATGAACCAGAACACACCCACCAGCAGGATGATCGTCAGCAGCGTCATCAGGAGGCTGGACCACCAGGGCGTCTGCGGCACGACGGAGTTGTACCCACCGGTGGGGTCGTTCGCCGCGACGGCTTCGGCCACCGTGTCGGCCTGGGGGGTGACGTAGTAGAACTCCACGTCGGTGCCGTAGTCGGTCTCACCCTCGACGTAGGGCTCGCTCAACGTGAGGTTGACTCTCTGCTCACCGTCGGTGATCTCGACCTGTTCGACCGTGTCTCCGTCGAGCAGCTCCAGCCCCACGGAGGTGTCGATCTGGCGCACGCCGCCACCACTCATGAGCTGAAAACTCACGATGATCACGATGATCGGGATCAGGATCCAGATCAGTGGGCCACGCAGCAGCTTCTTGACGTTCATCGCACCTATGGGGTCGCGCCCCGGTCCCTCCTGCTAGCAGTTCTACCGGGTGACGCTATACGACAGATCTGGCAGCTCGTGCACGTGTTCGCCTATGGCAGTACGACGGAACTTGTGCGTGCACGAGATCGTTGGCCAACTATCAGAACGCGGTCGGCCGTGTTCACCGTTGATAGACGTGCTCGGCAAGCGTTCCCACGAACGGGAGATTCCGGTACCGGCCGTCGTAGTCCAGCCCGTAGCCGACGACGAACTCGCTCGGCACGTCAAAGCCGACGTACCGGACGTCCACGTCCACCTTCGCGGCGTCAGGCTTACGCAGCAGAGTGGCGACCTCGACGGAGGCGGGGTTGCGGCTGCGCAGGTTCGCCAGCAGCCACGAGAGCGTGAGGCCGGAGTCGATGATGTCCTCGGCGATCAGCACATGCCTGCCGTCAATGTCGGTGTCCAGGTCCTTGAGGATGCGCACCACACCGGAGGATTTGGTGCCCGACCCATAGGACGACACGGCCATCCAGTCCATCGTGAGTGGGGTGTGCAGCCGCCGGGAAAGGTCGGCCATCACCATCACCGCGCCCTTGAGGACACCCACGAGCAAAACGTCCTTGCCTGCGTAGTCCGCGTCGATGTGGGCGGCCAGCTCGTCCAGGGTCGTGCCGATCTGTTCCTCGGTCAGCAGGACCTCTTTGAGGTCGGTGCCCATATCGGTCGCGTCCACACCACTCTCCTCATACTCAACGGCGCGTGCCTCGAGGTCAGCGAGCCGGGCGGGCCGGACCTACGCGCAGCACAAGCCTGCCACAGGTCCGCACGGCGTCGATGCCGCCTGGGAGATGCACGGGCCCTTGTCCGGTCCAGGCGATCACGAGCGCATCCATCCGCTCGGTGTGTGCGTGCGAGAGGGCACCACCCGGGCACCCCGCGGCCAGGGCGAGACGTCGCAGGAGGCGGCGGCGGACCGCCGTCGGGACCTCGGCCAGCTCACCGACGGGGGCGGTGACGGTGCCGTTCGGCTCACTGCACGCGAGTCGCTCCCAGGCCTGGTCGGTGAGCTCGTCGAGGAGAACGGCATCGGCCCGTGCGAGCTCGGCGGTGCGTGCGAGCGACTCGGGTACGCCGGGGCCGAGCGCTTCGGTGAGTGTGGGCAGGACCACATGCCGGATCGCGCTCCGTCGCAACGGTTCGCCGTCAGCGGTGCGCCAGGGGCCATCGACGGCGTTGCTCGGGTCGTGCCAGACCGGCAGACCGAGCGCCTCGCACACGGCGTGCGTGTCCGCCCGGGTCGCACTCAGCAGGGGGCGCCAGAACGGCTCCCGGACGGCGGCCATTCCGGCCAGTGATCGGGTCCCCGAACCGCGGGCGAGGGCGAGCAGGACCGTCTCGGCCTGATCATCCCGGGTGTGTCCGAGCAGCACGGCGGCCGCGCCGGTGCGGGCGACCTCCTCGGTGAGCGCGTTGTAGCGCACCGCTCGTGCACCACCTTCCGGGCCGTCCGGATTGTCGGGGGGCATCTGCACCCGCACCACGGTGGCGGGTTCGAGGTCGAGGTCGGCGCAGGCGGCACGAGCAGTATCGGCGATCGTGGCGCTGCCTCCCTGGAGTCCGTGATCGACCACGACGGCGCCGGCTCGCAGGCCGAGACGAGGCGCGACGAAAGCTGTCGCGGCTGCCAGTGCGAGGGAGTCGGGGCCGCCGGAGCAGGCCACCAGGAGCAGGTCGCCAGGTCGCAGGCGGCCGGTGGCGAGGCGCTCGTCGAGGAAGGTGCGCACCGTGTGCCGCACTCGTGCGACCGGAGGCTGTGGACCGGGCATCAGCTGTGCAGACGCCGCACCCAGGCCGCGGGGTCCGCGATCTCGTCGGCGCTCGGCAGAGCGTGCGGACCGGACCAGACGGCGTTGAAACCCTCATGACCGACCTGGTCGACAACTCCACGCACGAAGGCAGCACCGTTGCGGTACTGGGCGAGCTTGGCATCGAGTCCGAGGATGCGCCGGAGCAGCAGGTCGATCGGTCCGGTGCCGGCGCGGCGCTTCTCGAATGCCTTGCGGATCTTCTTCACTGTGGGCACCACACGCGGTCCGACGGCGTCCATCACCACGTCCGCGTGCCCTTCCAGCAGAGACATCACGGCCGCCATCTCCGCCATCGCGGCGCGCTCGGAATCGCTGAGCACAGCGTCCACGAGCCCCCCGGCCGGGGCGTCGTGGCGTTCGCCGGTGAGCACTTTGGGGAGGGCGCGCAGGAGGTCCTGCAGGCGTTGCGCTCCGGAGTCGGTGTCCGTGACGGCGGACATCAGTGACCGCATCCGTTCCCGCAGGTGGTCGCTGAGCCAGGGCGCGGCGGCGAACTGGAGGGCATGCGTCTGTTCGTGCAGGCACACCCACATCCCGAAGTCGCGGCGCCGCACGCCGAGATCGTCGTGGATGCGCCAGATGTTCGGAGCGACCAGCACGAGACGCCCCGGCTGCGCTGAGAGCGGGGCTGCGCCGTCAGCACCCGGGGCTGTGCCGTCAGCACCATCGGTGCGACGGGTGAAGGGGTCGTACTGACCGAGGACGCGGGAGGCGAGCAGGGAGAGGAGGACGCCCAGCTCTTCACCGGCGAATCGTGCGCCCCAGGGTTGGGAGGGGGCAGGAAGGACATCGCCGATGGTGCCCCGAAGCATCTCGATGTTCGCCTCGGTCCAACGGGGCCGATCGATTACGTAGACCGGGCCGGAACCCGCCTGCAGCGCGGGCTCGAGGAGCCCGGTGACGGCGCCGACGTGTGCGGGTGCCTCACGGGCGGAGGTACGCAACTCGGCCACGAACTCGGCGAGTTCAGCCGGGGGCACCCGCGGTCCCGGCCGGGTCAGGGCCGCGGCGCGACTCGTGGCGAGTGGCCAGTCGATGGCTCTGTCGCTGACGTTCGCACCCATGGGCCCACCCTACGGGGCGCGGTCGCGGCGCAGGTCAGGAACAGGTGGGGTGCTCACGCCTGGAGGGCCGTTGCAGGTCACAGGTCAGGGAGCACAGCGCACGGCCCCGCCTGCCCAGCGAGACGAGAAGGTCACTCTTCGCCCAGCGCCACAGGCGGCTGAGTGGGCAGATCCACCCGCGTCACCACGTGAGCCGACTCAGGTGCTCAGCACCCCGCCCCTCCTCGCCGTGCGGTTCTGATCGAGCCGGTGGGTCACCGCGGACATGCCGGTGGCCCCGTCGACCGGTGGTGTCGGCGGGGTTCGGGGCGGGGTGGTCAGACCGGTGGTGGGTCGGTGTGGCCGGGCAGGTCTGGGCGCGGCGGGCCCGCGACGTCCTTGCTGTGTGGCTGGTCGTGTCTGCTCTCGGGCGGACTGCCGCCACGAGGGCTGCCCCGTCCGTTTCGCGCCCCCATACTGGTGCCGGCGGTGGGGATGGGATACGTGCCGGTGGGCGTGACCAGGTAATGCGCACCATCGGGTGCAGCCCAGTAATACACGCCGGGGGTGATCATCGAATACGACCACCCGGCATGAGTTTTCGCCCGGTGATGACGTCGACACAAGGCGGCCATATTCACCGAACTGGTCCGGCCGCCGCGGTCGAAGGGAACACTATGATCCAGATCGGCAGAACGCGCGGAGCGATTGCAATAGGGAAACCGGCACCGCCCGTCACGAAGAATGATCTGTTCACGCAGTTTTGGACTGGCCTCATACGTGGTGGCATCGGTGTGCCCGGCCAGATCGATCACGGGACGGACCAGTATTCGGCCGGCGGTGGCACACCATTGACGAATCTGCTCTTTCGAGACCGGTGATTTGGTGTTTTCGCACCGGCCCACGACCCCGGATCCGAACACAGGGCCCGTTTCACCAGAGTTACCCGCACCCTCACCGGTACCGGAGCTCTCACCGGTGCCGGCTTCGGCGTGGTCGTTGAGGGCGTCAGCGGGCAGGTGCAGGTAGAGCATCACAGTCCGACCCATCCCACCAGTAGCACCTGGCGCCCCCACGACACTGGTCCCGGTCGTGGTGGTCGGTGCTGCGCCACCGCCGGAAACTCCTTCACTGCCGCCCTCACCGCTGCCGGGGGTGGTGGGGATCGGGAGTGTGGTGTGTCCGCGGGCGAGGTCACCGACGGCGATGGAGCGGCGCACGTCCTCGCTGGTGCCGGGCAGGAACCCGGCCAGCACCCGGGCCTGGTCGGACACCGCAGCCTCAAGATCCAACGCGTCAGCAAGGTCGAGGCCGCCCTCGACCCGCACCACCGACCCCACACCCAATCCTGCTCCTGGTCCCGGTGCCGCGGTGGTGGCTGCCTCATCGAGACGGATATCGAAGTGGCGCCCCTCCAACGCTGCCTGTTCGTCCTTGGCGGCCTGTTCGGGATCAAACGTGGCCATCGCCGCACTCACGGTCCGCTCAATCTGCGCCACCGTGCAGGACCCGATCGTCCAGGCCACCTGCGCATCCACCCAGGCTGCACCGGCGAACGGGAGTCTCTTGCTCATTCGGGTCACTGCCCGGGCCCGGTAGATGCTGACCTGCCCGGCCCTCACCCGGGACCATAACTGGGGTAGCCGGTAGGCGAGCTCGACCACCACACCCACATAGGCCAGGGCTGCTTCGTTCGACTGCCCCAACGCGGTCGCCAACCGGGTGAACTCCAGGTCCGAGACCAATGGGGCACCATCCCCAGCCAACCGCATCGGCTGCTCCGTCCCCGGCAGGCCCGCGTGCTCGTCCGGAACCGGCATGCCCGCGTGTTCATCAGGGTCGAACACCGGCCCACCCCTCAAGGCGCCCAGGGTGGCCGTGTCGATCGCCCGCTCACCCACCCACGCCACCACCAGCTCGGCGCACTCGATATCCACTGCCCGGGCTGCGGTCCGGTTCTCCCGCAGGGCAGCCAACACCGCATTCCCGGCCGGGGCCGAGAACGCGGTACCAGTGGCTGTCGAGGTCATGGCTTTATTCTCCCAGAGGGCACTGACATTGCGCTGGACAGCATCGGCACCTGTGGAAAAGTCCGCGCCACTGAGGCACAGTGTCGGCGCCCCACAAAGTCGACACGGACGTCCTCGTCCAGTGACTCAGAAATACCCATCCACACAGGCATCGCCGACCAGTTCGCGACCCGTGACGAGAACATGGAGCCCGTGGTTGTCAACGTCCTTCCACATTCTTTAGGCACCACTGACATCGGCCGATCGCCTCAACCCACATTGATACGACCCCATCACCAGCACACGCCTCCCGTCCGTCGGCCCGCACCAAATCGACTGCGCACCCATCACGTGACCTCATCCCCGGGCGTAGCCTCGCCCCATGTCCATACAAGGCCCCACTGCAGAACGTCCCACCATGCCGGACGGGTACGGCATTCCATCGAGCCGCGACGGGCTGCTCGACTGGGCCGACGTGGAGAAGCAGCTCACCGCGGCCAAGCACTACTGGCTCAGCACCGTCCGGCCGGACGGCACACCGCACTCGGTGCCCCGCTGGGGCGTGTGGCTCGACGGCCGGTTCTGGTACGACGGCGCCCCGACCACCCGGCACGTCCGGAACCTCGAGAGCAATCCGGCCGTCTCCCTCCACCTGGAATCAGGCGCGGAAGCCATCATCGTCGAAGGCGCCTCGACCGCCACATCCGCACAGCCGGATGACTTCGGGGCGCGGCTGTCCGCGGCCTTCAGCAAGTATCACGACGACGGCTACGACCCGGGGCCCGACTCATGGGCAGGCGAGCAGGGCGGCGGACTCCGTGTCATCACACCGTCCCGGGTGCTGGCCTGGTTCTCCTTCCCCACAGACTGCACCCGGTTCACCTTCCATCGCTGACCTGACCGGCCAGCGCCCCGGAACAGCCAGGCGTCCGCTGAGCGTTCCGATCACGCTCCACCGGGGTCAGAACACCCACACGCAGCCACTCCGGAGATCCACTCATCCACCGCGATCCGTGCCGTGTAGGCCGTCCCGCGCGGGAAGTCGTTCGCCAGCACCGTGAATGCGAGGAGGCGCCCTTCCGCCGTCGTCACGATCCCGGACAGTGCCACCACCTGCGGCAACGTCCCCGTCTTGGCGCGCACGCTGCCCGTCGCTTCTGTATCCGTCAGTCGGCTGGCCAGAGTTCCTTCGAGCCCACCCACCGGGAGCGCGTCCACCAAGGACCGCAGCTCGGGATGGCTGCCGTCCGATGCCAACCGGACCGCATCGGTGAGCAACCGTGGGGTCAGGACACTCTCCGAACTCAGCCCCGACGTGTCCGCCAACGACGAGCCGGAGGGGTCCAGCCCCAGCTCGTCGAGGACCGAGATCACCGCCTCGCCCGCTCCGTCGAAGCTTGCCTCGTGCCCGGTCGCCACCGCTGTCATCCGACCCAGCACCTCGCTGAGGATGTTCTCGGAATGCTGCAGCGTGTACGCCACCAGGTCGCGCAACGGCGCCGACTCCACCGCACCGAGTGCGGCAGCCCCCTCCGGCGCCGCAGCCCGGCTGACGTCCCCGGTCACCGAGATACCCGCGGCCGCGAGCGCGTCGGCGAACATCTCCGCCGCGTCCATGGCCGCGTCGGACGATCGCACGTTGGTCCCGTCGCGCCTACCCACGTCGACGGCGACCGGGGCCATTGGCATCGCCCACCCCCCGGAGATGTCCACATCGCCCCAGCGCGGCGCCAGAGCAGGACCGGTGAACAGCGTGTCGTCCAGGGCCACCTGCACCTCGCTACGGCCCTGCGCGTCAAGTTCCTCCGCCACCTCGGCGGCCAGATCCGCGAGCCCGGCGTGGCCGATCACCTGGTCGGGGTCACCTTCGCCCTCGGCGAGGGTGAGGTCTCCCCCGGCCACCAGTGTCACCACCCCGTCACCGGCATCCACGACGGACGTGGTGAACCGGTGCTGGTCGCCGTAACTGGCCAGCGCCGCAACACCCGCGAGCAGCTTCACGCTGGAGGCGGGCACGTAGGACTCGCTCACCCGGGCGCCGTACAGGTCCTCCCCGGTGAGCACGTCGGTCACCAGCAGCCCCGGCGCCGGCCCCACGTCACCGGACGAGACCAGGGTCGAGCTGAGGTCCGCGAGCGCCTCGGTGCTCGGGATCGGGGCATCCGTGCTCGGGCCCGGTACGCTGTCCGGAGCGGCCGCAGGCGCACCCGCCGCCACCTGTGGGAACGGCTCCGGATCCGGCCAGGGTGCGTCACGGGTGAGCACCCCTGGCACGACGTCGTTGGCATCCAGCGCCGCATACCCGCCGAGCAGAAGCACCAGGAACGCAGAGAGCACGGTCATGCGTCGCCGTCGGTACATCCGCCGGCGAGCGGCCTCACGTGCGGCCGCCCCCGCTGCCGCGGACGACCTGCCCCGGCCGCCCGGGCGGCGTGGGGGCACGGGGCGACCGGCCGCCGTCGTGCTCGTCCTGGATCCCGCCACTGCCACCCTGTCTGTCGTCGTCAGCGGGACGGCGCGAACACGCACGACCCGCGAATGCCCACCAATGTTCACCGGCGGTGCCTGCGGTAGGCCACACTAGGGGTAGTACACCACGAGACCGGAAGAGACAGGCTGTGGAATTCGACGTCACCATCGAGATCCCCAAGGGGCAACGCAACAAGTACGAGGTGGACCACGAGACTGGCCGGATCCGTCTCGACCGGATGCTGTTCACCTCGACTCGCTACCCCGACGACTACGGCTACATCGACGGCACGCTCGGTGAGGACGGTGACCCGCTCGACGCACTGGTGCTGCTCGAGGAGCCCACGTTTCCCGGGTGTCTGATCCGATGCCGCGCGCTGGGCATGTTCCGGATGCGCGACGAGGCCGGCGGTGACGACAAGGTGCTGTGCGTACCGGTCGGCGACCAGCGCGCGAGCTGGCGCAGCGACATCGACGACGTCTCGGAGTTCCACCGCCTGGAGATCCAGCACTTCTTCGAGGTCTACAAGGACCTCGAGCCCGGCAAGTCCGTGGAGGGTGCGCACTGGGTGGGCCGCGAGGCCGCCGAGGAGGAGATCCGCAACTCCTTCACCCGCGCCGAGGAGACCGGGTACACCCACCCGCAGCCACACATCGGGCACTGAGCCTGATGGGCTCAGCGTCCGGAGCTGACAGGTCTGCCCCGGACGTCACACGCGAGGAGTTGCTCCGGCAGACCCCGCCGGCGATCCGTGCCGCGTTCGGCGACGAGGCGTGGCGCTTGGAGGACCTCTGGGCCATCACCGGTCCCGTGACTCGTGTATCGGTCACCGCGTTGGACTGGCTCTTGGACTTGCCGCTGTGGCAGCGAGACGGGATGCGGTTCCAGGTATCACCGCGTGAGGTGCTGAACGTCCCCGACCAGTTTCCCGATCACCTGGCTCGCGTTCGTGCCGTGGACGTGACGTTCCCTGTGCACGCCGTGCGGCGCAGCCACGGCGTGGCGATCTTGGACGGCTACCACCGCCTGCTCAGCACGATCCTCGACGGCGGCACGTCCGTTCCGGCCATCGTGCTCAGTCCCGCTCAACTCGCCTCGATCAGCGGCTGAGCGCCGGCCAGTCCCGTCAGGGCCGCCCGGCCATGGGCATCACGTTGCTCCACCACATCGATGTGTATTCGACATCGGTCTGCGGGTTTGCCGCGTGCACGCGCATCCCGTCACCGGCATAGATCGCCACGTGATAGATCCCCGACGCAGTGCCGTTGCTGGAGTAGAAGATCAGGTCACCCGGGCGAATCTGGTCGATCGGCACGTTCGCCGTGGCCCGGTATTGGTCACGCGAGGTGCGCGGCAGGTAGATGCCCACGGAGTTGTAGGCGGCGCGGGTCAGCGAGGAACAGTCCCACTCGTCGGGGCCGTTCGCGCCGTAGACGTACCGGTCACCCACCTGGGTCATCGCCCAGTTGACGGCGCCCTGCCCGGCGCTTGCGGACGAGCCACCACCCGAGGGCTGCTCGGGCTCCGGCTCCGGTTCTGGCTCCGGCTCCGGTTCTGGCTCAGGCGCGGGCTCAGGTTCTGGCTCAGGCGCGGGCTCCGGTTCTGGCTCCGGCTCCGGTTCCGGCGCGGGCTGCGGGGACTCGGGCTCAGACGTCGGTCCAGGATCGGCGGGAGTTGGTTCCGGCTCTGACTCCGGCTCGGGGTCGGGCTCAGTCCGTCCACCGCTCCGCGACGATTCATCGGTGTCCCGCTCCGTCTCGACCTGCGCCCCCACCGCAGCCGCCGCAGCCGCGTTCTCCCGCTCGCGACGTTGCGCCTCCAGGCCCGCTTGACGTTCCGCCTCGAGCTCGGCCGTGGTGTTGCGCAGCGCTGCGAGCTCACGGATCAGCCGGTCACGCTCGGCCGCACTGTCGGACACGAGATTCTCGGCATTCAGGGCCGCGGCGTCAGCCTCGCGGGACGCGTCTTCAAGCTCAGCGGCAGCAGCCTCCGCCTCGGCGAGCGCATCCTCGGATCGCGAGTGCATCACGTCGGCAACGCGTTCGGCGGCGTCCAACCGCTGGTAGGCCTCGTCGGCGTTGCTACCGAGCATCCGGAACGTGGTGGCGCTGTCCACCGCCTCCTCGACACCGTCCGCCGAGAGGAAGATCCCCACCTGCTGCAGGTTCCCACCATTGCGGTACGCCGCCGTCGCGATGCGGGCCACCGCCTGGCTCGCCTCGGCCACGTCGGCGTCGGCCTGCTCCGCTGCCTCGGCCGCGGCCTGCGCGTCGGCCTCGGCCTGGTCACGCTCGACGACCGCCACGTTGTAGTCCTCAGCAGCGACAGCGGCCGCCACGTTCGCCTCATCCAGCGCTGCGGCGTTCTGGGCGAGCTGAACCTCGAGCGCGGCCACCTGCTCGGCCGTGCTCTGTTCGGCCTGCTCGGCCTCCTCGATGTCGTCAGTGCTGGGGATATCAGGGGTTGCCCCGGCCGGCGCGGCCCACAGGGTCACCGACAGAGCGCCCGCGCCGAGCACGGCAGCGATCCGCCGCCGAGTGGTTCGTGCTGTCACTGTCCTGCTCCTCGATCGTGGACTCACGGCCCGATCACCAACAATTCACGCAACCGGCGTGTCGAGTTGACGAACGAGTCAGATGCGCGCCCCAACGTACTCGATGTCAGCCCATTTGTGAACATGAAGCCCAGTAGTCACAAGATTCACACCAGCCCCACCACTCTCTCGAGACGGCTCGTCTCCCGGAAATGTGCCGCAGCTCCTCCCAATCGTCCGAGATTCGAGACACCAGATCGCCCTGAACGAGACAGAATCTGAACGGACGTAGGGTGCGAGCGCCGCGCACCATCCAAAGCCGGACCCCGATCGGCACACCTCGATCCCGGCCACGACCCAAGGAGACACCCGCGATGAGCGAGAACTGGCACTTCGAGACCCGACAGATCCATGCCGGTCAGACCCCGGACTCGGACAACGGCGCCCGCGCCGTGCCGATCTACCAGTCCACGTCGTTCGTCTTCTCCGACACCGACCAGGCCGCCAACCGGTTCGCGCTGGCCGAGCTGGGGCCGATCTACACACGCCTGAACAACCCGACCACCGCCGTCGTGGAGGACCGCCTCGCCTCCCTCGAAGGCGGCGTCGGCGCCCTGCTGGTGGCCTCCGGCCAGGCGGCCGAGACACTGGCGATCCTCAACGTGGCCGAGGCGGGCGACCACGTGGTGGCCAGCTCGTCGCTGTACGGCGGCACGTACAACCTGCTGCACTACACCCTGCCCAAGCTCGGCATTTCGGTGAGCTTCGTCGACGACCCGAACGACGCGACGGGCTGGCGCGCGGCCGCGCAGGAGAACACCAAGGTCTTCTTCGGTGAGACCATCCCGAACCCCAAGGGTGACGTGCTCGACATCGAGGCCGTGGCCGGCGTCGCGCACGAGGTCGGCGTCCCGCTGATCGTGGACAACACCGTGGGGACCCCCTACCTGGTGCGCCCGATCGAGCACGGAGCGGACGTCGTCGTGCACTCGGCCACGAAGTACCTCGGTGGCCACGGCACCTCCATCGGTGGCGTGATCGTGGACGGCGGGAAGTTCGACTTCGCCGCGCACCCGGAGAAGTACCCGAACTACAACACCCCGGACCCCAGCTACCACGGCCTGGTCTACGCCCGCGACCTGGGCGAGGGCGGCGCGTTCGGCGTGAACCTGTCCTTCATCCTCAAGGCGCGGGTGCAGCTGCTCCGCGACCTCGGCCCGGCGATCTCCCCGTTCAACGCCTTCCTGCTGCTGCAGGGCATCGAGACGCTCTCACTGCGGATGGACCGGCACGTGGGCAGCGCCCAGAAGGTGGCCGAGTACCTCGAGGCGCGGGAGGACGTGCTCTCGGTGAACTACGCCGGGCTGGCGTCCAGCCCGTACTACGAGCTGGCCGCGAAGTACACGCCGAAGGGGCCCGGGGCCGTGCTCGCGTTCGAGATCGCAGGTGGCCTGGAGGCCGGCAAGGCGTTCGTCGACGCCCTGGAGCTGCACTCGCTCGTGGCCAACATCGGCGACGTCCGCTCGTTGGTCATCCACCCGGCGTCCACCACGCACAGCCAGCTGACCCCCGACGAGCAGTCCGCGAGCGCCGTCACCCCTGGTCTGGTGCGCCTGTCCGTGGGCCTGGAGCACCTCGACGACATCCTCGCCGACCTGGAGAAGGGCTTCACCGCAGCAGCCGGAGTGCGGAACTCATAGGCGCAGAGGCGCAAGAGGAACTACCGTGGACTCCGTGACCACCTGGGAGACGAGCCCAGCCGGACGCGTCGGACGCGACGCCCCGGCGCGTCGTGCTCCGCTCCGGCGCCAGGGACCGAAGGGGCCGGTCCCGGCGTCCGGGGCCTGGCGCGAGGGCGACCCAGTGGGCAATCGGATGTTCGTCGACCTCGGCCCGTTGCACCTGGAAGCCGGTGGGCGCCTGCCGCAGGTACGGATGTCGTACGAGACCTGGGGCGAGCTCAACGCCGCCGGGGACAACGCGATCCTCGTGCTGCACGCGCTCACCGGCGACAGCCACGTCACCGGCGATGCCGGGCCGGGGCACCCCACGGGCGGCTGGTGGTCGGCCATGGTCGGCCCCGGCAAGCCGATCGACACCGACCGGTACTTCGTGGTCGCCCCGAACGTGCTCGGCGGGTGTCAGGGCAGTACGGGGCCGTCCTCCGACGCTCCGAACGGCACCCCCTGGGGCAGCCGGTTCCCGTACCTGACCGTGCGCGATCAGGTCGCGGCCGAGCTCGAGCTCACCGACCGGCTGGGCGTGAGCCGATGGTCGCTGGTGATCGGCGCCTCGATGGGCGGGCACCGCGTGCTGGAGTGGGCCCTGGCAGCGCCGGACCGGGTGGCCACGATCGCACCGATCGCCACCTGTGCGCAGAGCTCGGCCGACCAGATCGCCTGGGCGCATGCCCAGCTGGGCGCGATCAAGGCCGACCCGAAGTACCGCGGCGGCGACTACTACGACGCCGCGCCCGACGACGGTCCGCACCGTGGGCTCGGCCTGGCGCGGCAGATCGCGCACACCACCTACCGCAGCGCGCACGAGCTGGACGAACGGTTCGGCCGACTGCCGCAAGGTGGGGAGAACCCGCTCGGCGGCGACGGGCGGTTCGCGGTGCAGTCCTACCTGGACCACCACGCCGACAAACTCGCCCGCCGCTTCGATGCGAACAGCTACGTGGTGCTCTCGGACTCGATGCTCACCCACGACATCGGGCGGGACCGCGGCGGCGTGGAGGCAGCCCTGGCCTCCATCCAGGCACCCACCCTGGCACTGTCAGTCAGTTCGGACCGGCTCTTCCCGCCCTCGCAGTCCCGTCGGATCGCCGACGGCGTTCCGCGCGGTGTGTACCGCGAGCTCGACTCCCCGTTCGGGCATGACGGCTTCCTCATCGAGAACG
Organism: Ruania alba; assembly: GCF_900105765.1. NCBI lineage: Bacteria > Bacillati > Actinomycetota > Actinomycetes > Micrococcales > Ruaniaceae > Ruania > Ruania alba. The sequence goes on along the minus strand of NZ_FNTX01000002.1, from coordinate 1,652,373 downwards.
ATCAGCTCGCCCCGATCCTCACCGAATTCCTCGAGGCCTGACCTCCCTCATCGCGAGTGCGGCCAATCTCGCTCAAGCGGCGAGATATGGGCGAGAACGGCGGCACTCGATCGTCATCGAGTGCGTCCTCAGCGCTCGTGCAGCGCCACCCCGAGCTGGTCGGCAGCCTCCTGCAGCACCGCTTGCACGGCGAGGGTGTCGGCGAGGGGCATCACATCGCTCTCGGTGCGCCCCTCGGCCAGGCACCGGCCCACCTCGATGAACTCCTCGGCATAGCCGGCCCCCGACGGCGGCAGGTGCTCGGGCCGGGCGTCCTCGCCCTGACGGTGCAGCACCAGGTCGTTCGGGTGGTGGAAGCGGGGCAGGATGTCGATCCAGCCGTCCGTGCCGTAGATGCGTGCCTGCCCGGGCAACGGGAGGCGGAACGAGGTCTGCAGGGTGGCGCTGCGACCGTCGTCGTAGCCGAGCAGGATGCCTGCCTCGGCATCCACCCCGGTCTCCGGCAGCAACGATCCGGTCACCTGCACCGAGTCGGGCGCCCCGAGGAAGTGCTGGGCGAACGAGACCACATACACCCCCAGGTCGAGCAGCGTGCCACCGCCGAGCTCGAGAGCGAACATCCGATCGGTCGGGTCGAGCGGGCGACGTACCCCCAGGTCGGCCTGGACGGCACGCACCTGGCCGATCGCGCCGTCGGCCACCAACTCCTTGGCACGGAGCACCACGGGCTGGAACCGGGTCCACATGGCTTCCATTACGAACGCCTCGTGCTGGTGAGCAGCCTCCACGACGCGATGGGCGCCGTCGAGGGTGGCGGTGAAGGACTTCTCCATCAGCACCGCCTTGCCTGACTCGATGGCGGCGATCGCCTGGCGGGCGTGGTCGCTGTGCGGGGTGGCGATGTAGACAGCATCGACGTCCGGATCCGCGAGGAGGGCCTCATAGCCTACATGCGCCCGCACGTCCCCCTGCCCGTAGGTCTGCGCGAATGCCTGGGCACGCTCGGCCGAGCGGGACCCGACGGCGACCAGGGTCCCGTTGGTGACGTTGCCGAAGTCTGCGGCCACCTTCTCGGCGATCCGACCAGGTCCGAGGATTCCCCACCGTGTGCTCATCCTCCGACGCTAGCTCACTCACAGCGGCGCGAGTGTGCTCAATCTCGCCTATGTCTCAGGAAATGAGCGAGAAGGCGCGCACTCGCGGGAGGGGGTGGGGCAGGATGGGGCGATGGTGACCTTGAACAGGTATCTTGACGAGCTGCGGGACCAGTGGGACCTGCTTCGCGGACGGCTCGAGGAGATGGGCAGCGAGGTACTCGCGAGCCCGAGCAGCCTGCCGGACTGGACCGTGGGGGACCTGGTGGCGCACCTCGGCCGCGCCCTGGATGCGATCATCGCCGCCGAGCCGGACTCCGCCGATGCACCGAGCGAACCCGTCCCGCTCGCGGACTATCTCGCCGGGTACGCCGCCGACTTCGCCCGGATCGACCGCGTCACCCGGGAGTTCGCCGCCGCGATCGCCGACGATCCGCTCACCGGGCTCGACCGTACGGCCGAGCGCGCGTTCGCCCACCTGGCGACGTTGGCTGACGCGGGCCCGGACGCGGTGGTCCGGACCCGGAGGGCACCGATCACCGTGCAGGACTTCGTGGTCACCCGGCTCGTGGAGCTGGTGGTGCACGGGTACGACCTCGCTCCGGCGATGACCGCTCCCGCACCGGTGGATGCCGGGGCGCGCGAACTGGTGGCGCAGGCCCTGGTGGAGGTGGTGAACCGCCGCACCGGCTACGACCTGACCGTGGCCGATGCCGCGACCTGGATCAAGGCCGCCACCGGGCGCGGCAGCTGGGACGACGTGGTCGCGCGGGAGGCGCTGCGGGCCGAGTACCTGAGTGAGGGGCTGCCGGACCTACGGAGCGCGCTACCACTTGTTTGAGGGCACTCGAGAGGCAGCGAGTGCGGTCGATATCGCGTATTTCTCACCACGTGAGCGAGAAGGCGCGCACTCGCGTCAGGGGTGGTGGGCGCTGCTGGTGTGGCGCTGCGCGTGGCGGCGGGCGCGGCGGCTCTCCCCACGGGAGCTGCTGCCGCCCTCCTGGGCTGCAGGCGGCCCAGCCGCGCGGGCGGCCTCGTCGCGAGCGTCCGCCATCGGGAACCCTGCCATCTGCCAGACCAGCCAGGCACGCCCGGGGTCCAGCCCGATCCGTTCGGTGGGCTCCTCCAGGGTCGGGTATCGAGCACCGTCCAGGACGACCCTGCCGTCCGCAGAGAGCGACGCCACCCGAGTCTGACCGCCGGTGTGCACCTCGATCGGCATCGGTGCGCCCACCAGATCTGCGACCGCCTGCAGGTGCAGGTCGGGCTCGACCTCCGGCTGGGCCTCTGACGGGGATTCGGCCTGCGACGGCGCCGCGTGTTCGCTCTCGGCACCGGCGGTGTCCTCCCGCTCAGTGACCACGGGAGCGATCACCGCCGTCTCCCCGGCCGAGATCGGCGAGGTCTCCGGCGTCAGGGCCAGTTCCTCCGACTCGTGCACCACATGATCGAGCACTCGCACGGTCGCCGTGTGCACCGGCGAGACATCCACCACCTGCTGACCGTCCGCACCGGGACGAAGATCGACCGAGTAGACACGCACGCCGTGCATCACCCGGGTGGCCGCCAGCACCTCCGGGTCGACGGACCCGGCCACCACGAAGAGCTGCGGACCAGGCTGAGCACCCACCGGGCGGGCCTCGCGGAACCGCGCCCAGGCGGTGCGGAACGCCGCCACCCCACCCGGATAGCGGGCGGCGATGTCGAGCCAGGAGGATGCGGAGGTCTCCCCGGCCCGCGCCAGCGCACGCACCAACCCGACGCCGTCGATCGCGTCAGTCACCACGGCGGTGACCACCTGGCCAGCGGGATCGAGGGCTGTCAGCACCGGATCGGCCCCGTCCGACCAGGCCACCGGGAACAGATCGACGCCGATCACATCGAGCAGATAGTCCCGCAGAGCATGGCGCAGCTCAGGTGTCAGTGGGGTGCTCGTGCGGCGTCCGAGGACGGTGGGAACGAGCAGTCCGGAGTCGAAGGCGAAGGAGGGCATGTCGTGTAGGCACTCGCTCTCGCGTAGGACGGCGTGTGGTCTCAGCCACCCACACGCCGTACAGCCCCCGGGCCCGTGAGCAACTGTGCCAAGTGTACGCCGCGAACGTTGGTCAAGTGTTCAGTTTGGGTACGGCACGAGAATCCATCCGCGAGGAAGACCGCGTCCGGAGGTGCTGCGGCGAGCGCAGGCACCAGGGACTGCTCGGCGACCGCCACCGAGACGTCGTAGTGCCCGGCTTCCATCCCGAAATTGCCCGCCAGGCCACAGCACGTGGTGAGCGTGGTGACCTCCGCACCTGCACGCTCGAGCAGCGCCAGGTCGGTGGCATAACCGATCACCGCGTGCTGGTGGCAGTGCGGCTGCGCGATCACGGTCACCCCGGTCAGGTCCGGCGGGGTCCAGTTCTCGGGGCCCACGGGCGCCTCGGCCATCAGCAGCTCGGCGAGGGTGCGCGTATTCGCCGCGAGCAGCGCAGCCCTCGGGTCGTCCGGGAACAGATCGGGCAGGTCCGAGCGCAGCACGGCCGTGCAGGACGGTTCGATGCCCACGATCGGGATGCCCGCCTCGGCATACGGAGCCAGCACGTCCATGGTCTGACGCAATCGTGTGCGGGCACCGTCCAGCTGTCCGGTGGAGATCCAGGTGAGCCCGCAGCACACACTCGCCTCCGGGAGCCGAACCGTGTAGCCCGCCTGTTCAAGCAGCTCCACCATGGCGCGACCACCCTCGGTGTCCAGGTAGGACGAGAACGAGTCCGCCCACACCAGCACCTCCGGCCTGGCCGTGCCGGGCTGCGTGGGCCGGCCCTGCGCCATCGGGGCCTTGCGCCTGCGCCACCAGCGCGGCAGTGACTCCTCGGCGAAGGTGACCATGGACCGGCGCGCATCCATCCCACCCAGGGTGAGCACCAGCTTTGCGATCGGGCGCACCCCCAGGACGGCGTTCACCGCCTTGGTCACGGCCGGCACCGTGGTGATCGCGCGCGCCCAGCGCGGCAGCCAGCCAAGGGCGTAGTGGGCCACCGGGCGCACCTTGCCCTGGTAGCTGCGGTGCAGCACCTCGGACTTGTACTGCGCCATGTCGATGCCGGTCGGGCAGTCGCTGGAACATGCCTTGCAGGACAGGCACAGGTCTAGCGACTCGTGCACCTCCGGTGAGTCCCAGCCCTGCACGAGAGAACCGTTGGCCATCTCCTGCAGCACCCGGGCGCGTCCGCGCGTGGAGTCCTTCTCGTCTCGGGTGGCCAGGTAGGAGGGGCACATGAACGAGCTCGGCAGGTCGGCCCGGCACTTGCCCACACCGGTGCACCGGTGCACCGCCATGCCCATGTCGCCGCCGTCGTGGGAGAAGGAGAAGCCGGAACCGGACAGCATCGGCAACGGCCGCACCTGCGGGCGCCGCAGGTCATCGTCCACCCGGCGCGGGCGCACCACGACGCCCGGATTGAGCAGGTCGTCCGGGTCGAAGATCGCCTTCACTGCCTCGAAGGTGCCGATCGCCTCGGCGGAGTACATCAGGGGCAACAGCTCCCCCCGGGCGCGCCCGTCCCCGTGCTCCCCGGAGAGAGAGCCCCCGTGGGAGGCCACCAACTCACCGGCCGCGAACATGAACCGGCGGAACAGAGCCACGCCGTCCGGGCCGTCGTCGGGGTCGAGCGGGAAGTCGATCCTGATGTGGATGCAGCCGTCCCCGAAGTGCCCGTACGGCAGCCCGGAGACCCCGTAGGAGTCCATCAGGGCCTGGAAGTCGCGCAGGTAGGCGCCGAGCTTCTCGGGCGGGACGGCGGCGTCCTCCCACCCGGGCCAGCCCTGCGCGCCGTCGAGGGTACGGCTGGCCAGCCCCGCGCCGTCAGCGCGGATCTGCCACATCGCGGCGGCCTCCGGACCAGCGGGGATGATCTGCACTGCCTCGGTGCCGGCGTCGGCGGCGATCGACCGAGCATTCGCGAGCGCCTCGGCCTCGTCCGCGCCCCCGACCTCGATGAGCAACCAGCCCGCCCCCTCGGGCAGGTCCGGGATGGCGTGATCGCCCTTGTGCCGGCGCACCATCTCCACCAGCTCGGCGTCGAGACCTTCGACGGCGAGGGGTGAGTGGGCAAGCATCGTGGGCACGGCGTCCGCGGCCGAGGGCATGTCCGGGTATCCGGCGGCGAGCAGCACCGGAGCATTCGGGATCGGCACGAGCTGCACCGTGGCCTCGAGCACGGTGACCAGGCTGCCCTCGGTGCCGACGAGGAACTTGGCCAGGTCGGCGCCGTTCTCCGGCAGCAGGTGCTCCAGGGAGTACCCGGACACCTGGCGACCGAACCGGCCGAACTCGGTGCGGATCAGCGCGAGCCGGTCCCGGACCAGTTCGTCCAGGCCGGGCACCGAGTCCAGACCGCCGCGGCCGGCGGTGAACCGGCGGCCGGCACCGTCCACCACGTCCAAGGAGATCGTGTTGTCGGCGGTGCGCCCCCAGGCCACGGCGTGCGGGCCACAGGCGTTGTTGCCGATCATCCCGGCGAGGGTGGCCCGGGACTGGGTGGAGGGGTCAGGTCCGAACCGGAGCCCGTACGGTGCGGCGGCCTTCTGCAGCTGCGACATCACCACACCGGGTTGGACCCGGGCGGTGCGGGCCTCCGGATCGATCTCGAGCACCTGGTTCAGGTGGCGGGAGAAGTCGATCACGATCCCGGTGCCCACCGCGTTGCCGGCGATGGAGGTGCCGGCGCCGCGGGCAGTGATCGGGGTGCTGTGCTCACGGGCCACGCGCAAGGTGGCGATCACGTCCTCGGTGGACTGCGGGAAGACCACCACCTGGGGAACCACGCGGTAGTTCGAGGCGTCGGTGCTGTACTCGGCCCGGCGGCGGGTGCTGTCGTCGACGTCCCCGGCGACCACCGAACGCAGAGCGGCCACGACTCCGGAGGGCGCGGCGGTGCTCGAGTCCGGGTTCTGGGTGTTCACGCTCGACACGGTCGCCAGTGTGCCACGCCGGGCCTGGGGGATGCCGAGCCGTCCACGCCGACCGGTGGTGCCGGCTGAATGTCAGCGCGGCATGGCCCCGGCGCCGTTCCGAACGGGGAGCACTGCATCCAGCAAGGTCTTCGTGTAGTCGTGCTCCGGCGCGGAGAAGAGCTGTGCCGTCGGTACCTTCTCCACCACCTCGCCACTGCGCATCACCATCACATCGTCGGCAAGCCGTTCCACCACTGCCAGGTTGTGGGTAATGAGCAGCATCGCGAAGCCGAGGTCGTCCTGAAGCCGTCGCAACAGGTCGAGGACCTGGGCCTGCACCGAGGCATCCAGCGCGGAGGTCGGCTCGTCACCCACCAAGAGCGCAGGCTCGAGCGCGAGGGCGCGGGCGATCGCCACGCGCTGCTGCTGCCCGCCGGAGAGCTGCCGGGGGTAGACATCCGCGAACTGCGGAGCCAGTTGCACTCGCTCGAGAAGCTCCAGCGCGCGTTCCCTGCGCTCCCCACGCGTGCCGATCTTGTTGATCCGGAGCGGCTCAGCGATGTTCTCCGCGGCCGTGTAGGTGGGCAGCAACGAACCGTACGGTGACTGGAACACCATCTGCATCCCGCGACGCCGCCGACGCAACGCACTGCCGGACAACGCGAGCAGGTCCTCCCCGTCCAACTGCACCTCCCCGGCCGTCGGCTCCACGAGCCGGAGGATCAACCGGGCGAGAGTCGACTTACCGGAACCGGACTCCCCCACCACGCCGAGGGTGCGTCCGGGCCGCAGGTCGAAGGACACTCCATCGACGGCAAGGACATCACCGGCGCGACCCTCGAATACCTTCCGCAGATCGCGGACCTGGAGCACCGGCGCACCTGCCTCCTCCACCGGGTCCCTGCTGCCGGACGGGCCGTTGACCTGATCCGGCGGCCGTGCGGGGTCGATAACCTGGATCGGCGCCGGCCCGTCTCCCACGTCCAGAGCCGCATCGACCAGGCTCTGGCTGTATTCGTGCTGCGGGGTCTCGATCAACTCTGCGATGGGCGCACGTTCGAGCACCAGGCCCTCGCGCATGACGACGGCGGAGTCACACACGTACCGCGCGACGCCGAGATCATGGGTGATCATCACCAGCGCCATCCCACGCTCGCGCAGTTCGACCAGCAGATCGAGGATCTGCTTCTGCACGGTGACATCGAGCGCCGTGGTCGGTTCGTCAGCGATCACCAGCTGCGGCCGGGTGATCGTGGCCATCGCAATCATGGCCCGCTGGCGCATACCGCCGGACAACTGGAACGGGTACATCCGCAACCGGCGTTCCGGCTCCGGGATACCGACATCGCCGAGTGCCTGGACCGCTCGCCTGGTCGCCTCCTGCCGCCCGCACAGCCCGTGCCAGATCAGATGCTCGGTGAGCTGTCGCTCGAGCGGGATGGAGGGATTCAGCGCCTCCATCGCGTTCTGGAAGACCATGCCGACGTCGCGCCCTCGGATGCGCCGCACGGCTCCTTCGGGGGCCCCGATCAACTCAAGTCCGTTCGCAGCGGGAGTCCGCAGGACCGCACGACCGGTGACCGTGGCGTTGCCGGGAAGCAGGCCGAGAATGCCGCGCATGGAGACGCTCTTGCCGCTTCCTGACTCACCGACGATGGCCAACGACCCGTGCTCGGGCACCGTCACGTCCAGATCGTGCACGACCCACGTGGTGGTGCCATCCGGCATGCCGAAACCCACGTTCAGCCCGGTGACGTCCAACGCCACCCCTGCTACCGGAGCCGCAGCGCCGGCGTGCTCAGCTCTCGTCGACATCGAAGGCATCCCGAACCCCGTCCCCGACCCAGGTGAAGGCCAGCATGATCAGTACGAATATTCCTACCGGCCACGCGATCAGGCCCGGGTCCGTGAGGACGAACCGGTACCCGTCGATGATCATCGTGCCCAGCGAGGGTACGGGTGGCGCGACCCCGAGCCCGAGGATCGCCAGTCCGGACTCCGCCAGCATGTTCGCGGGGATCCCGAAGCTGGTACTCACCAGCACCGGGCCGAGCGCGTTCGGCACCATGTACCGCATCACCAGGGTGAAGCCGGTCGCACCCATCGCGCGCCCGGCCTCGACATACTCCAACGTCTTCAACCGCATGATCTGAGCGCGCAGCAGTCGTGACTGCCCCACCCAGCTCGCAATGGTCAGTGCGAGGATCACGGCCCAGGTACTCCGTCCCATCACCGCCACGAGGAGCACGGCGAACAGGTAACCGGGGAACGCATACATCACGTCGGTGCCTGCCATCAGCCATTGGTCGACCTTGCCACCGCGGTAACCGGCTGCCAGGCCGACGGCGAAGGCGATCGCGAGCGAGAGCAGCTCGGCGGCCACGGCGATGAACAATGCGGTGCGGAGGCTGTAGATCAGCCGGGACAGCAGGTCCCGCCCGAGCAGATCGGTTCCCATCAGGTGGTCCGGGGAGAACGCCGGCAGGAACTCCTGGCCGGGATTGATGTCGGCATACCCGTGCGGCGCGAGCACTGGCGCCGTGAGTGCCATCAGGACGGCGATGGTGACAATGCCCAGACCGAGGACGGCGAGCCGGTTGCGGCGGTAACGACCCCAGCGACGGGACCACTCACTTCGTGGCTGCGGAACCGGTCCGGTCGGTTCGTCGCCGGCGTGATGGTCGGTGACGGCCATCAGATCGGCCCTGCCACAGTGGGCGTGGTCGAGCGCTGGTCTGCGCTGCCGGCCCCTGGGTGGCCCTTGGTGCGCATTCGACGGCCACCTCGACCGGCGAGGCCCAGATCGGCGCGCACCCTCGGGTCCAGGACGGCATAGGAAAGATCGACGATGAGGTTCATGAGCATCAGGAGGGCAGCGAAGAACAGCGTGGTTCCCATCAGCAGTGGCATGTCTCGTGCGGCGGCGGCCTCGGTGAAGTAGTGGCCGAGACCCGGAATGCCGAAGATCTTCTCGACGAAGATCGTGCCGGTGGCCAGGCCCGCGAACATCGGACCGACCACCGTGACCAGGGGCATGGTGGAGTTGCGGAGCACGTGCCGCACCAGGATGGTCCGGGCGGTGCCGCCTTTCGAACGGGCTGCCACCACATACTCCTCGCGTAGGTTCTCCAGCACCGAGGAGCGCACGTACCGGGCCAGCTGCCCGATCGGTGAGATCGCCAGTGCGAGAACTGGCAGGACCATGTTCTCCGGACCCGTCCAGCCGAACGTGGGGAACAGCCCGAGCCCGGCGGCGAAGATCAGTACCAGGACCAGACCGGCGAGGTAGTTCGGCAGCCCGTGGCCGAGCGTCGCCACGAACATCGTGCCCCAGTCCAAGGGCGAGCGCCGACGCACGGCGGCGAGCACCCCAATCGGCACGGCCACCATCACGGCCACGGCGATGGCCAACGCGGCGAGGCTCGCCGAGATCGGGAACGCCCCGGCGATGATCTCTTCCACGCTCGACTGCGGGTACTTGTAGCTCGGTCCCATATCACCGGTGACCGCACCCGCCATGAAGCGCAAGTACTGTTCCCACAGCGGCACGTCCGCGCCGTAGCGCGCCGCGAGGCCCGCGGTACTTTCGGCGGTGGCATCAGCTGCGAGCCCGACCGTCCCGCCGCCGACAGCCTGGATCCCGGCGAAGTCGCCGGGAGCGAGCTGCAGCAGCACGAAGGTCAGCACGGACACAGCGATCAGACACAGCACCATCCGCAGCACGCGACGGCCGATGAAGACGGCAACCCTCATCGAGACCTCCTCCCAGCACCGGGGCCCTGCCCCCGCGACCGATCCAGGAACGACCAGGTGCGGCTCACTCTTCCGTGGTCCCGAGATGCTTGAGGTAGTAGCCCTCCGGCGACGGCCGAGGCGCCAATCCGCTGACGTGCGGAGCGACAGCCCAGAGCATCGAGTTCCACATGATCGGAATGGTGAACGCCATCTCCTCCCGAACCTTCGCCGCCGCGAGGAACTTCTCCAAGCGCTGCGCTTCGTCCTGGCTTTCCCGTGCCTCGTTCGCCAGCCGGGCGTATTCCTGCGCCTCGGGGTGGAGTCGTTGGCCAGGATGCGCTCGGTCTCCTCGGCCTTCTCAGGCCCGGAGAGGCCCTCGTCCGCCTGCACAGCCTGGTAGGCCAGCCAGTCCTCGGCGGAGAGGCTGAACTGGCGAACGTAATTGACCCCGAAGATGTTGTAGACCCAGTTGTTCATCGTCGGCAGCCCGGAGAAGGTGCCGGCGTAGAAACTCATCACCGAGGTGTCCTCATGGGGCGCCCAGCGGGTGTCCGAATGCACGCCCGACTCGAGGATCTCGATGTTCAGGGTCAGTCCGAGGGCGTCGGCCCACTGCTCCCGCAGCGCTTCCAACCACGCGCTTTCGAAGTTGAACTGCACCCGCGCATCCGGCAACCCGTCGCCCAGCCCTGCCTCCTCCAACAGCGACCGCGCACCGTCAACGTCGTACCCGATGGCGAGCTCGTCGCTCCAGTCCGGCACGACGTTGGGCACGAGAGACGTTCCGGCCACGCTCCCGCCGCCCACAGCGGCGAGGGCCTCGCGGTCGATCGCCATGGAGAGGGCACGACGTACCCGGGCGTCGGTCAGGGCGGGGTGGCCACCCCACATGCGCTGCAAGTAGGACGTCCCGTAGCCGCTCACGTCCACTAGACGATCCTGGATATCCTCGTCGTTCTGCACCGAGGACGCGGACACGGTGACCACATCGAGCTCACCGGACTTGAAGGCCACCAGGTTCGTCGCCGAATCGCCGCCCAGACGCATCTCGATCGTGCCGACCGAGACGGCCTCGCGATCCCAATAGTTGGGGTTTGCCTGCAGCACCAACGACGACGTCGGCGCCCAGCTGGTCGGGACGTAGGCGCCATTGCCGACCCAGCCCTCCGGTTCCTGCCAGCCGGTGTCGTCCGCCTCCACGCTTCCCTGGTGCAGCAGCACCATCGAGTAGTGCGTCAGCAGGATGAGGAAGTCCGGGTTCGGCGCCTCCAGCTCGATCACCACGGTGGCGTCGTCAGGGGCACTGATACCGACCGAGTCGAACGACGACTCCGCCCCGGAGAGGAAGTCCGCGGCTCCCTTGATGCCGAGGCCGACCTGGTAGCTGGACGAGCCGGACGCGAAGTTGGAACCGGCTCCGGTCGGTGTCAGCAGCCGCTCATAGGTCCACAGCACATCGGCCGACGTCACCGGGTCACCATTGGACCAGGTGGCACCGTCACGCATCGTGAATGTGTAGGTGAGCCCGTCGTCGGACACCTCCCACGACTCCGCGGCCGCCGGCACCACATCCGTGCCCTCGTCGTTGGAGAACACCAATCCCTCGAGAAGCCCGGCCGGGAGCACCAGCATGGCATTGCTGACGTAGTGCGGATCGAGCGAGTCGATCGTGGCCGTCGACTGGACGAGCGTCAGCTTCCCCGATGGTCCGTCACCGTCACCCGACCCCTCGGGCACCGTGGCGTCCTGCTGGAAGTTGCATCCAGTGAGGGTCGCCGCGGCGGCACCCAGACCACCTCCGACGAACAATCGCCGACTGACCGTGATTGCGCCGTTCATATCTACTTCCCTTCGGGACGAGCCGTCGTCACAACACCGTGATCCAGATCTCCGTTGCAACCGATTGCAGGCCACGATAGCGACGCAATCCGCCTCGGGTCAAGCGAATCTGGCGGCCACTTCGAGCGATCCTGCAATCGGTGGCAGAAAGGTTCGACGGAGCGCACTCGTGACCCTTGACACTCCGCCCGAGCAGACCTACGTTGACCGGACCACGGTTCTTGCAACGGGTTGCAGTCTCACGCCGTCAGGACCGTCGAACCGCGAGGTCGCGGTCCCCGGGGAACCCTCCGACAGGCGGCGGCCGCGGCCATCCGCGTGCACTACATGGAGGTTTGGCATGAGGAATCGCCCCGCTCGATCCCGATATCACCAGCGCCGCCGGCGCCTCGTCCCACTGGGAGCAGCTCTCGCGGTGGCCAGCACACTGGTGGTCAGCGGCGCGGCAAGCGCCGAGCCCGATGCATCGGCAACGGATCCCTCCCTGGATCTGTCTGCATCTGTCGTCGACCTCGGCGTTGCGGCCAGCGAGCGCAATGTTCGCACCGGTGCGGCCGGTGTGCTGCCGGACGGGACACCGGTCAGCTACGCGATCTCCGACGGCAACCCAGTCAGCTTCAACGTGATCAACATGGACACCGGAGAGCTCATCTCGTCCTTCGAGCTACCGCCGAAGACCGTCGGCAGCTACCCGGCGATCGCACCGGACGGCACCGTCTACTTCGGGGTCCGGGATGGCAAGAGCACCCTCGTGCACCGCTATGACCCAGCGACCGATGAGCTGGAGTTCCTCATCGAGAGCCCGACCGGCGACGCAGTGACGCGGAGTCTCGTCGTGGGCGAGAACGGTCTGATCTACGGGAGCACCTACCCGCGCGCCAAGGCGTTCACCTACAACCCGGAGACCGGTGAGGTGGTGGACTTCGGGTCGGTGACCACCGATGACAAGTACGCCTGGGGGCTCGAGGAGTCCGACGGCATCATGTACCTCGGCACCGGGATCGGCGCCGGGCACGTGATGACGGTCGACACCGCCACGGGTGAGATCGCCGAGATCCCGTTGCCCCAAGAGGCGGACGACGTGCTGCGGTACTTCTACAAGTTCCGACAGGTCGGCGACCTGATCGCCATGGGCTTCTCCCCAGGAATCTCCGGCGGCACCAACACCCTCTTCTGGGACACGGTGAACGAAGAGTGGACGTGTGAGGGCGCCATCCCCCGGTTCCTCGACCTCAACGGTCCGTTCACCCAGGCCACGCCGGATGGGCGCATGTACTACATGTCGGAAGACGAGATCTGGTCGTTCGACTCCGCCGACTGCGCGGTGGAGCCCACCGGGTGGAACGCCGCCGATCTGGACAACGACACCCGCGTGATCGACATGGTGATGATCGGCGAAGGCGACTCCGCGACGCCGCTGCTGGTCGGGATCAACAATGACGGGTCCACCTGGCGGTTCGACCCCGCCACCGGCGAACACGGTGCGTTCGACAGCAACGTGCCCGGGGCACCGCTGACCGCACACACGGTCACCAACGGCCCGGACGACCGGGTCTACGTGTCCACCTACCTCGGCCCTGGCACGATCGGCAGGTTCGACCCGGTCACCGAGGAGATCACAGAGCTGAACGGTCCCGGGCAGGCCAGCTCGCTGATCGGGTTCGGAGAGCAACTGGTCATCGGCAGCTATCCGAACGCCGTCGTGCATATGGGCGACCCCGCACAGCCGTGGGACTGGGGCACCAACCCGGCCCAGATGTTCCGGCTGATCGGCGACGACCAGGACCGGATCGTGGCGATGGATACCGACGACGAGATCATCGTCTTCGGCACCGTCTCCGACTACGGCTTTCGCGGCGGCTCGTTGACAGTGACCGACATGGACGGCACGACCGATGTCTACCGCGACCTCGTGGAACATCAGAGCGTCACGTCGGTGGCGTTCGGCGAGGACGGCCTGATCTACGCAGGAACTGGGGTACGGGGTGGGTTGTCCAGCCCGAACAGCCCGCTGGACGCGCATCTGGTCATCTTCGATCCGGACTCACGGCAGCTGCTGTACGCCGAGGTGCCGGTACCGGACAACGACACCGTGGCCGGCCTTGCCGTGCGAGGCGACACGCTCTGGGGGGTGACGAACACCGGGTTGGTGTTCAGCTTCGACACCACCACGCGCACCGTGACCTCGACGACGGACCTGGGCACCGGCCAGTCGCCCTCACCGTGGGGCCTCGCCAGCGCAATCCAGGCCCATCCCAGCGACGGCCTGCTCTACGGGATCGCTGGTCAGTCGATCTTTGCGTTCGACCCGGCCACCCAGGACTTCCAGTTCCTGACCGAGGCGGAGTTCAAGCGGATCACGATCACCGGCTCGGGCGATATCTACGGCATCGACGCGACGAACCTGTACCGGATCGACATCGAGGCCAACGCGCCCGAGTGCACCACCACGATCGATGGCACTCATCACGGCCCGCTGACCGTCACCGACGGTGTCACGTGCATCGCGGATGGCACCATCGACGGCCCGACCACCGTGAACGAGGGCGCGAGCCTGATCGCACACGGGGCCACCCTGCTCGGACCGGTGCACAGCACCTCAGCCTCGTGGATCGAGCTCACCGAGTCCTCGATCTCCGGTGGTGTCAGCATCGTCGGATCCACGCGGAGCACGACGATCTCCGGCTCCGAGGTGAACGGACGGCTCGCCTGCTCGGAGAACAGTCCAGCGCCGACCAATCTCGGTGTGCCGAACACGGTCAGCGGTCCCCAGACAGGCCAGTGCCGTGACCTGTAACGGGGAGAACATGTCGAGCCCACCGCTCATCTCTGCCACCTCCTCCACCCGCGCAGCCTGCGGCGCACTGGCCGCCGTCACGGCCGGCACGCTCGCCGTGACCCTCTGCGCGGGTGCGGCGGCAGGAGCACCGCAGGAAAGATCACCGGCCGCGGAGGAGCACGTGAGCGACCTCGGGGTGGCGATGCAAGCCCCGAACGTGCGCCTGTCCGACGTCGACGTCCTCGCGGACGGCACACCCGTCGCCTACCTCTTCTCCGACGGCGAACCCGTCAGCTTCAACGTCATCGACCTCCGCACCGGCGACCTGCTCGACAGCCATGAGATGCCGCCCTACTCGGTGGCATCCTCGATCGACGTTGCCGAGGACGACACGGTGTATCTCAGTGTCCGCAGCCCCAACGACGGCACGCTCTGGCGGTACCAGCCCGGCTCCGGTGAGCTGGTCGAGATTGCCAGTGGCATCGCGGGCGAACAGATGCTGCGCACCCTCGACATCGACGGCGACACGCTCTACGGCACCACGTACCCGGGTGCCACGGTCTACGCGATGGATCTGGCAACTGAGGAGGTCACGAGCTTCGGAACGATCGCGCCGGAGAGTGACTACGCGTGGGGACTGGAGGCGAACTCCGGCGACGTCTGGGCAGGAGCCGGCCTGCCTGCACAGTTGTACTCCCTGGACCCGGACACCGGGGCGACGACACCGATCGACCTGCCGCCCGGGGTACCCGAGGGTGGCGGCTTCGTCCAACGCATCGAGACCTACGACGACATCCGAGTCATCACCCACCGTCAGGTCGATGGCGCCACCGCCCACGTGCACGATGGCACCGGATGGGTCGATTCACTGGCCATCTCGGGGATGTGGCTGTACACGGAGCAGATGGCAGGCGGCGCCTTCTACTATCTTGGCACCGACGGGCAACCGTTCGCCTATGACGTCGCCGCTCGTGAGTCCAGCCCGGTCGACCTCGGCGGCATCGCAGCCGAGACAGCGGGTACCACCCGCCTGTTCCTGACCGAGCTGGGGACGGAGGAGTTCCCGGGTCAGACGCTGCTGGGGGTGCGCTCGGACGGACGGATCTGGCGCCACAACCGGGAACGGGGACGTCCTGTTCACGCAGACCCCCGGCGCGCCGGTGACGGTCATGTCCATCGCCGAGGGGGGCGATGGCGCCGTGTACATCGGCGCCTACCTCAGCCCGGGTGTGATGGCCCGGATCGACACCACGACCGACGAGATCCGCCAGATGGACGGTCCCGAGCAGGCCGACGCGATCACCGCCCACGGCCGGCAGACGGTGATCGGCACCTACCCGAGTGCGGGCTTCTACGCGGCCGAGGCGGGCGAGACGTGGGAGTGGGGCACGAACCCCCGGCACCTGTTCACGCTGGGGCGTGACGCCACCGGACAGGACCGGCCACGGCACCTCACCAGCGCCGGCGACCTGGTCGCGGCCGGCACGATCTCCACCTATGGCGAGCTCGGCGGTGCACTCACCTTGTTCGACCCGGGTACCGGGGAATACGAGGTGCACCGTCATGTCGTACCGGACCAGAGCGTGACCGACGTCGCGTATGCGAACGGCGTGGTCTACGGCGGCACCTCGATCCACGGTGGCCTGGACTCCACACCGACCCAGGAGACCGCTGAACTGTTCGCGTGGGACATCGAGCGCGGGCTTCTCGGCAGCGCCCCCGTGATCGAGGGCGCCGAGGTCATCCATGCCCTGGCCTTCGACGGAGCCGGCCGCCTGTGGGGCATGGCCGACACCGGTGCGCTGTTCCACTACGACACGGCGGCCGGCGAGGTCGCCCAGAGCATCGACACCGGACTCATGCACGGCAACATCTGGGGCACCCAGAGCACGTTGGAGCTCAATCCCGCCGACGGGCTGATGTACGGGAGTACGAGCGGCACGCTGTTCCGGTTCGACCCGCAGTCGGCCGAGGTGGAGATCCTCGTCGACGGTGGCGTCCAGCGTGCCGCCGTCGCAGCCGGCGACGTCTTCTACACCGATGCCACGAATGTGTTCCGGTACCACCTTCCCGGACCACAGTGCGAGCGGGAGATCACCGGCACCCACACCGGCTCGGTGCACGTTGACGGCGGGACCACCTGCATCACCGGTGCGACGCTGGAGGGGCCGCTGACCGTGAGCGACGGCGCCTCCGTCGTCCTCGTGGGATCGGACCTGGAGGGACCGTTCCGGGCCGACGGCGCCGCGACGGTCACCGTGCGGGACACCACGATCTCCGGTCCGGTGACGATCAACCGGTCGACCGGGTCAGTCGTGGTGGCCGGGAACCAGATCGGTGGTCCGCTACGGTGCAGCGCCAACGCGCAGGCACCGAGCGACGAGGACGTGCCGAACGTGGTGGACGGACCGGCCAGCGGCCAGTGCGCTGAGCTCGCGGACTGACGCCACAGCGAAGGCCCGCCCCGATCTCGGGGCGGGCCTTCGCCGTCGCTGCGCTGCCTACAGGTCGGCGCACTGCCCGAGCAGGGCTCCCGCAACGTGGTTGCCGAGGTCCTGATCCACCGGTGCAGGGTCGTTCGCCCGGCAGGACAGTGAACCGTGCACCGTGTTGCCGCCGATCACCGGGGCGAGCGCGGTCGTACCGCCCTGGACGCCCACGGACCCGTCGATCGTGGTGCCGCGGATCACCACATCATCGGTCGTACCGTTGACGTGCACGGCCCCACCGATCGTGGACTCGACGACCTGCAGCACGGCGGCGTCGTCGGCTCGCACCGGCCCGGAGACCTGCGCCTCGGTCAGGACAAGACCCGCACCCTCGCTGACCGTGACGGGTCCGTCGACGGTGCCGCCGGACACACAAGTGATCCCGGCGTCGATCCGGAGCGGACCGTCGTGGCGACCATCGATGGTCTCGTCGCAGGCCACACTCGCGCCGTGCACATCGATGCGGTAGGCATGGGTCAGGTCGACCCCGATGATGGTGCCGACACCATCGCGAGTGATCTGCTCCATCTCGTCGGCCACGACCGTGACGTCGCCGGTCTCCCGGTGCGCCTGATACAAGGTGCCGTTGCTCGTGGCCAGGTAGGTCCCCGTGCGTTCGTCCCAGATGGTCTTCGTCGCGTATCCCCACCCGGTGCGACGGCCCTCGGCCGCCGGGTAGAGCCGGGTCGTCCAGGTGACGTCGCGAGTCTGGGGGTCGAACTCGAAGAGCAGGCCGTCGGAGGTGCCGCCGGCGAGCATGCCGTCGGCTCCCCAGGACAGTCCGGCGATATACCCGGCCTCGGCCGAGACCACCCCTTCCCAGACGACCGAACTGGCGGCGACGTCCCAGATGAACAGGCGCGCCTCCTCGGCTGCGGGTGTCGAGGAGAGGCCACCACTGATGGAGGTGCCGCCGTAGATCAGGCCGTCGGCGTACGCGAGGGAGATGATGCTCTGGTCCGCGACGATGTCCCGGTGGACATCGAACTCGCCGGTCTCCGTGTCGAGCAAGGTCAGCGCGCCGCCGAGCTCGCCGTAGTCCGGGATAGTGCCCAGGGCCAGGGTGTCGCCGGCGGACACGACCCCGTTGATCCGGTCCTGGTAGTACGGCTCGCCGCGATCGAGAGTGAGCACATGGTGCGGGTTGTCGCCCCAGCTCCACTCCCCGGCCGGGTCCCCGGCGTGCACGACGGCGCCCGGGTACGAGGTGACGATGAGCTCGTCACCATGCGTCGCGATCGCGTCGGCCTGCTTAGGCCCGCGCAACGGCTCCAGCTCCATGGTGTGCGCATCCACCCGCGTCATCGAACCGCTGGAGAGGTAGGCACCGATATAGGTGTTCCCGTCCGGTCCCACACCCAGCCCATGGGCCTCCGCCGGTGACGGCGCAATCTCGGCACGGATGATCGAGGTCTCCCCGGTGGTGAGGTGATAGGTCCACAGGTCACCGTCGGTGCTCAACCCGACCACGACATCGCCCTCGGTCCCCGGAAGGTCCATGACCTCGATCCCGTAGGTGTTCACCTGCTGCGCGAGATACGCGGGGAGCTCGGTCTCGGCGAAGCCCGTGGGCACGATCTCCCCCGTCGTGGTGTCGTAGCCGGTCAGCATTCCTTCGGAGAGCACATAGGTCCGCCCCTGCGAGTCAAGGCTCGTGGGCGCGGATCCACCCACGCTGGGAATGATCTCCTCGCTCCAGTCACCGGTGGTGAGGTCCAGCATGGCGGTGTCGTAGGAACCGCGCGGGGAGAGGCGGATCAAGGCGTGGTCGGCACGCTGGTCCAGTCCGATGAACCACTGGGTGTTGGCCATCACGTGCTCGGGCGGATGGATCTCCCTCCGTTCCCCGGTGGCAGGGTCGATGGCGTACAGGTGCGGCACGGGCCCGGTGCCGGCCCAGACTTCCCCGTCGACGATGCCGAGCGAGAAGACGTACGCGGCATCCTGGGTCTGGCTTCCGTAGTCCTGGAACTCACCCGTGGTCGGGTCGTAGGCCGCAACCTTCGCGTGGGGATAGGTGCCGAAGTACAGTCGCCCGTCCGGGCCGAAATCACCGCCGTACAGCACGCTCTCGCCAACCACACGCTCGGCGATGTGGGTGAGCTCGAGAGACTCCGGATCGAAGGAGAAGAGCCCGGCAGGCATCGGGTGACGCGCGCTGAAGTAGACCGTGCCGTCGTCGGCGATCTCGATCCATCCGCCGACGGTGGTGCGATCGAGCTCGGCCGCGAACAAGCTCTCCCCCGTCTGCACGTCCACCATGGTGAACGTCGCAGGATTGCCGTTGGAGATGGCGTAGGCCACCGGGGTGCCATCGTCCAGATAGCCGAACGTCGCCGACCGGACGTTGACGGACATGACGGCCGGGCCGAGGTCGTGCACGCTCGCCTCAGGGACGGCCGACGACGGCGTTGCTTGTGTCGCGGGGGCAGCCACCAGCGCGAGAACCGCGGCCAGGACCCCGGCGATCAGACCGCTCCGTCTGGCGCGGGATGGTTGTACGTTGTGCGTCATTGCATCCTCCTCCTCGGGTGACTGCACGGTGCCCGTACGCATCCGCTGCAGCCAGCTGGGCCGGACCAGGCATAGGTCCGGCCGTCCTCCGTGCCGCGGGTGCGGCACCGAACGTCACTCGTAGCGGTAGACGTTGATGTCGCCGGCGTAGTAAATGCGGCCCTGCCCGTCCATGGCGGAGCCGCGCACACCGGACTCGACCAGGACCTCCAGCTCGAGCTCTGCGGGGTCCACGCGGAACAGGGCGCCACCACTGTTGCCATAGAGGGACGCGTCTGCCTGCCGGTAGTACAGCGAGGAGTTCCGGCCCCAGGAGTTGCTGTTCGTCAGACCTGTCGCGACGCGTCGCACCACGGTTCGCTGAGTGGGGTCGAAAGCGAAGACCGTGCCGTCGGAGGCGAGGCCCCAGAGCAGTGCGTCGGGTCCCACGGTCAGCCTGTTGATGACCTCAGCCCCGGGCACCACCGGCGCGCTGAAGACCCGCTCGCCGGAGCTCACGTCCCACACGAACAGCTCGGCCTCGCCCGCGGCCGGCTCGGTGGACAGACCGCCGTGGATCGAGGTGCCCCCATAGACGAACCCGTTGGCGTAGGCCAGCGAGACGACACTCTGCTGCGGGACGACGTTGCGATGGACCGCGTGCTCGTGGGTCGCCGGGTCGACGATCGTCAGGGCGCCGCCGAGCTGGCCGTAGTCCGGGACGCTCCCGACGGCCAACCGGTCGCCGACGGACGTCATGGCGAAGATGCGGTCCTGATAGTGCGGCGCACCGCGCCGCAGCTCGAGGATCCTCTCGAAGTCCGCCCAGTCCTCGTCCGGTGCGCCGAGGTGGACGATGGCGCCGGGGTACGAGCTGACGGCGAGCCACCCGTCGTGCGCGCCGATCGCGTCGGCCTGCTTCGGCCCTCGGAGCTGTTCGATCTGCTGGGACTCCGGATCGATCCGGCTCATCGCACCGCTGCTCAGATAGGCCCCCAGGTACACACGGCCGTCCGGGCCCACGCCGATACTGTGTGCACCGGCTGGGGTGCCCAGGATGTCGGCGTCAATGAGCGCATGACGCCTCGTGGCGAGGTTGTAGTGCCACAAGTGCCCGTCCGTGTTTAGCCCGACCACGGTGTCCGCCGGGAGGCCGGCGATCTCAGTGACGGTGATGCCGTACGTGCCGACCGCCCCTGCCATGGCGGCTCGCAGGTCAGAGTGCTCGAATCCGGTGGAGAAGGTCCGCTGGTCCCGCAGGTGGTAACCGGTGAGCACGTCACCGGTGAGGAAGTAGGCCTTGTGCCCGAGCCCGGGCTGGGTCAGCGCGGCAGCGAAGGTTCCTTCGACGATGTCGTCGAGCCAGCGCCCCTGACTCCGATCGTAGACAGCCATGTCGTATGCCCCGCGGGGCGACAACCGGACGAAAACGAGGTCGTCGCGCGGCTCGATGGCGATGAACCAGTCGGCGCCGTCCATGACGTGGGCGGGCGGTTGCATCTCTGTACGTTCTCCACTGTCCGGATCGATCCGGTACAGGTGGGGCACCGGTCCGGTGCCGGCCCAGATCTCTCCGTCCACGATGCCGAGGCCGAACACATAGGCGGCATCCTCGGTCTGCGTGCCGTAGTCCCGGAACTCACCGGTGCTCGGGTCGTAGGCGATGACCTTGGCATCGGGGTAGGTACCGAAGTAGAGGATGCCGCCGGAGTCGAAGGTGCCGTCGTAGAGCACGCGCTGACCGGCGATGTCCTCCGCGATCTGGATGACGTCGTGACTGACGGGATCGAAGGAGAACAGCCCGCCACGCATCGGTGAGCGCGCAGTGAAGAACACCGTTCCATCGGGTGCGATCGCGATGAAGCCGCCCAGGTTCGCCCCGTCGATCTCGGTCGCGAAGAGGCTCTCACCTGTGGTGATGTCGATCATGGTGAACGTGGCCGGCTCACCGTTAGACGTCGCATAGGCGACCTGGCGGCCATCGGGCAGCTCACCATAGGTCACCGACCGCACGTTCACCGTTTCGATGGCCGGGCCGAGATTAGTACTGCTCGCCGACGCCGTGGCACCAGCGGCCGGGGCGATCGCGGGCACCCCGAACCCTGCCGCGACCACGCCGGTGCCCAGCGCTCCGGACAGGAATCCGCGGCGGGTGAAGCCCGCCGTTCGGTCGACATTCAGCGGTCTGGTGCGGGTGTGCCGGGCGGCCATGGCGTGTCTCCCTCGACGACGACTGATCGGTTGAGGCGCGCGACGAGGCGATCGTCCAAGCACTATCCTGCAACCGGTGGCATCGACGCTAGCATGCGCTTTGTTCGACCGTCCACCATCACCCCTTGACGGTGACGCCGAGGCGGCGTTACGTTCCAGCAACCGGTTGCAATCAGATCGCAGGGCCAGGCACACGATCAGGCCACTCTCCCGATCGGCAATCGTGACCGAGCGTGTCGCAATGAGCGCGGCGCGCGCGACCATGGAGGAGTACTGGTGATTTCCTCACCGACAAGACCTCACGTCCGCCTCATCGCAGCAACGGCCGTCGCTGCCGTCACTTCCCTCGGGCTGGCCTCGAGCGCATCCGGCGACGACGGTTCCGCAAGCCTCGGACTCACGGCCGAGGTGATCGATCGCGGCCACATCGCTACTGAACCGAACACCAGCTTCGCCGAGGCTGGAACCCTGGCCGACGGAACACCGGTGCTGTACATCAGCGGATCGGGTGAACCGGCCAGCTTCACCGTCGTGAACGCAGAGACCGGCGAACTGATCTCCGGCGCGGAGGTGGCACCGAAGATCATCGGTGGTCCCATCCAACCGCTTCCTGACGGGAGCGCCTACTTCGGCCTACGATCTGGCTCGGGCATCATCATCTATCACTGGGACGCGGAGACGCACGAGATCACCGAGGCGGTGGAGAATCCCGTTGGTGAACGGCTGGTCCGAGAGCTGCAGCTCGGCGATGACGGCCTGCTGTACGGCTCCACCTACCCGAACACGAAGGTCTTCTCCTACGATCCCGCCACCGGTGAGGTCCGTGACTACGGTTCCATCGTCGACGAGCAGGACGGCGACACCTACGCCGAGGGCTTCTCCGTCCACGACGGCACGGCGTATGTCGGCACCGGGATGCAGAACGGGAACCTGGTCGCCGTCGACCTCGACTCGGGCGAGATCAGCACCATGGAGGTGCCCGCCGAGTACGACCACATCTCCCGCTTCTACCGAAGCCAGCAGGTCGGCGATCTGATCGCCATGGCCTTCTCCCCCGGGATCTCGGGTGGCACGAACACCCTGTTCTGGGACACCGCGGCCCAGGACTGGGCCTGCGATGGTGCGATCGGGACGTTCGTCAACCTGAACAACCCGTACACCGAATCCACCGAGGACGGGCGGTTCTACTACAAGGCCAGCAACGAGATCTGGGAGTTCGACACCACCGACTGCTCCGTCACGCCCACCGGCTGGATCGATACCGACCTGGCCGGAACGGGCAACCACCGCGCCCTGTCACTAGTCACGACCGGAGAAGGCTCCGCGGCCGAGCACGCCCTCCTCGGGTTGAACCGCGACGGCTCATTCTGGCGCTTCGATCCCGAGACCGGGGAGCAGGCATATTTCGAGAGCCAGGTGTCCGGCTCACGCCTGACCGCGCACTCGATCCACGTCGGCCCGGATGACCGCGTGTACATGGGGTACTACCTCAGCCCGAGCCTGCTCGGGCGCTTCGACCCCACCACCGAGGAGATCGAGGCGATCAGCGGGCCGAGCCAGGCAGACTCCTGGGCCACCTTCGAGGGGGACATCCTCACGGGGAGCTACGCCAACGCCGTCGTGCACCGTGGTGACCCGACTGCCGAGTGGGACTGGGACACCAATCCTTCCCAGCAGTTCAGGTTGATCAGTGAGGGTCAGGACCGCATCATCGAGATGGCCACCGACGGTGCGCTCGTGGCGATGGCCACGGTCTCCGACTACGGCGTCCGTGGCGGCGCGCTGACACTCACCGACATGGACGAGCGCCGGGACACCTATCGCGATCTGGTGGATGCCCAGAGCACCGCATCGGTCACCTTCGGACCGGACGGGCTGGTCTACGCCGGAACCTCGATCCGTGGCGGCCTGTCCAGTCAGAACAGCCCGCTGGACGCCCACCTGGTCGTCTTCGACCCGGACGCCGGCGAAGTCGTCGAGGCCCTCGTTCCCGTCCCGGACAACGACGTAGTCTCCGGCCTGACCGTGGTCGGGAACTCGATCTGGGGTGTGACCAACACCGGCATCCTCTTCGAGTACGACATCACGGCGGGCGAGGTGGTCGAGCGACTCGAGCTGGGCACGGGCGCCAGCTCCTCTCCGTGGGGTCTGGCCAGCACGATCCAGGCGCACCCCACCGATGGCCTGCTCTACGGCATCTCCGGCTCCGACGTCTTCGCCTTCGATCCGCACAGCCACCAGGTGCAAATCCTCGCCGAGGACGGCTACAAGCGGATGGACATCGCCCCGGACGGCACGATCTACGCCCTGGGTGAGACCAACCTCTACGAGATCGCCATCGAGCGCGCTCCCGAGTGCACCACGACCATCGACGGCCGTCACGACGGGCCCCTGGCCATCTCCGACGAGGTGCTCTGCGTGACGGGTGGCAGTGTGCACGGCTCGATCACCCTGAGTGAGGGCGCCACCCTCATCGCTCAGGACGCACAACTGGCCGGTCCGGTGCACAGTACGAACGCGACCGTGGTGGAGATCGTCGGATCGACGGTCAGCGGCCCGGTCACCATCACCGGCACCAGCGAGCGGACCGTCCTGTCCGACAACCAGATCCGGGGCCCGCTCAGCTGCTCCGACAATGCATCGGCACCGACAGATCTGGGCAGCCCGAATGTGATCAGCGGACCACAGACGGGACAGTGCAGCGACCTGTAGCTACCGCCAGGACGCGGCGCCGCTCGGCGAGGACGGCGGCGCCGCGTCCACCCGCCTTCCCCTTCGGACGCCGGCCGGCCGAGGATCCGACACTGCTCACAGACTTGACGTGCAACCGATTGCAGGTCAGGCTAGGGAGGACCAACCAACGACGCGATTGGATCGCTCGCCAGTGACAAGCATCGGCTTCATCGGTACCGAGAACTCGCACACCGACCACTTCATCCGGTTCCTCAACACCGAGGAACGGCACCCCGGTTTCCACGCCGCCGCGCTCGCCGGCGGCCCGTCCGAGCGGAACCACACGTTGGCCTCCGATGGCGACCTCGCCATCGTGGAGAGCCCTGAGGACCTCGGCGGCCAGGTCGACGCCGCCATCATCTCCACCCGGGACGGCGCCCGGCACCGCGAGCAGGCCGAGCCGCTGCTGCGAGCGGGGATGCCCGTGCTCGTCGACAAGCCACTCGCCACGGGAATCGCGGACGCCGAGGCGATTATCGCCGCCGCCGAGACATCGGGCGCACCACTGGTCTCCTGCTCGGCCTTACGGTTCGTCCCGCAGATCGCCGAGGTCAGCGAGGGCGGCACCGAAACCCTCCGCCAGCTCACCGTGATCGGTCCGGCCGATCCGGACAGCCCGTACTCCGGTCTGTTCTTCTACGGCATCCATCACGTCGAGGCCGCACTGGAGATCCTCGGCAATCCCGTGGTGGAGCCGGGATCCGTTCACGCTCACGTCACCCGTGATGGCGACACCACCGTGGCACACATCCGTATCGCCGGCGTCGAGGTGACCTTCACCTTCGTCGTGCCGGACGGCAAGCAGCGGGTGCCGTTCTACGCCGTCGCCACCCGCACCACCAGCGTCACGGGCCGGGAGCTAACCCTCGACCCGGACTACAACGCCCCCGCGCTGGGCCGATTCGTCGAGGCCGTCCGAACCGGACGCTCGCCGGTCCCAGCCGCCGAACTACTCAGCCCGATCGTCATCATGAGCGCGATCGTCGACGCCCTCCACAACCGGAAGGATCTCCCGTGACCACTCCCGCCCCGAGCAGCAGCGACCGGCTCCGTATCGGCGTCATCGGTGTGGGGGTGATCGGGAAGGCGCACATCAAGCGACTGCTGACGGACAGCTCCCCCGCACAGCTCGTGGCAATCGCGGACGCCGACCCGGCATCGGCCCAGGCGGTGGGTGACGACCTCGGCGCACCCGTCGACGCATCCGTGCCCGAGCTGCTGGCCCGCACCGACGTCGACGCGGTGATCATCGCCATCCCCTCCGGGCTGCACGCCGATGTCACAATCGCGGCTCTCGACGCCGGCAAGCATGTCCTGCTGGAGAAGCCGATCGACGTGACCGTGGACGCGGCGGACCGGATCATCGCCGCTGAGCAGCGGTCCGGCAAGACGCTCTCCGTGGTGAGCCAACGCCGGTTCGCGCCGGAGAACCAGTTCCTCCGCGACGCCATCCAGTCCGGCCGGCTCGGCAATCTCACGACGGCGAACATCGAGATCGCCCTGTGGCGCACCCAGGAGTACTACGACTCGGGCGCCTGGCGTGGCACGTGGGCGCTGGACGGCGGCGGCGCCCTGATGAACCAGGGCGTCCACCTGGTGGATCTGGCGCTCTGGCTGCTCGGTGATGTCGAGGAGGTCTATGCGCACAGCGGACTGTTGGCGCACGAACGGATCGAGGTCGAGGACACGATCACCATCACCGCCCGCTTCACCAGCGGCGCGTTGCTGACGTTCCTGGCCACCACGACGGCGTACGGGAACCTGCCGCTCCGGGTTGCGGTGATGGGGGACGGCGGCACAGCGGTCACGCTCTCCGAGAAGTTCACGCACTTCATCGCCCGTGACGGCCACGAGGTGCCAGCCTTCGAGCCAGTAGACCAGCAGCTCGCACAGTTGACCGACTTCGTCACCGCGGTCACCACCGGGCAGCCCCCTCTGGTGACCTCGAGCCAGGCTCGCGCCGCCGTGGCCTTCATCGAAGCCGCGTACACCTCGGCCCGTACCGGGCAGCCCGTGCGACCTCGATGACGGCGACCACGGTGGACGCAGCACCCGAGCTGGTGCAGGTGCTCAGCACGGAGGCGCCGCTGGCCTGGTCCTTCATCGGGGACAGCGTCACGGCGGCGGGATGGCACACCTGGGGATCGCGTGGCTACTCGGAGCTCTTCCACGAACGGCTCCGGGAGGTCGGCCGTACCCGGGACGGGGTGGTCACGACCGCCGTCAGTGGGTGGCAGGTGGGCAACCTGCTGGCTGAGCTCGACGCGGTGTGCCTGCGGTACCGCCCGGACATCGTGCTGATCGGCACCGGTCTGAACGATACGAAGGGCACAACGGATGGTGTGCACGACTTTGCCCGCCGCTATACCGAACTGGTGCACCGGCTCCGTGCCGAGACCGGTGCTCTGGTGGTGGCGCAGACGCCGAACGACACCCTGACGACCGGACCGGATCACGTGGTGGCGCACCTGGCGGAGTACGTCGAGGCGATCCGGGGTGTGGCCGCGGAGACCGGTGCCGTGCTGGTGGACCACTATGCGGTGTGGCAAGCCACCGAGGTCAACTCGGTCTACCACTGGCTCGGCCATGGATGTCACCCGAACGCCTACGGTCACCGGGCGATGGCCCGCACGCTGCTGCAGGCGTGCGGACTGTGGGACCCACTGTCACGCTCGGGGCGCCTCACCATCCCGTGACCACGCCTCACCGCTACCCCTGGTCGAGCTGCCCGTCCGCGACGGCGATCACCGTCCAGGTGCCCGTCTCGCCGTCGGCGTCCGCGCCGGTGAGCGTGTAGGTCGGCACCAGCAGCACGTGCCCGGAATCGGTGTACAGGGTCTGCAGTCCCAAGGCCGCGCCAGTGATCGTCACCTGGCGCACCGGCCACGGGATCGAGGCGCCGGGATCGATCGGGGCCGGCGGAGCAGTCGCCGCTGGTCCCTCGACCGGGGTGTCCGGGTCCTCGGCCGGCGCGTCCGCGCTGCCGCTCTCCGCGGCGAGGTCCTCGTCCCTGATCTCCATCGGCAGGACATCCGTGCTGACACCTCCGAATCGCGGATCCATCAGCCGTTCCACCGCCTGCTCGGGCGAGACCACGTCGTAGGAACCGAGGTCGTACGGCTCGGCGAGAGTTCCCCACAGGTTCGCGACGCCGTCGGGACTCACCCCGGCTCCGATGGTCACACCCGTGGGTGTGCCGTCCACGAGCAGGTCGGCCGTGACGTAGGCGAGCGGACCCTCAGTGCCCCGGTCGGCCGTGACGGCATAGGCGTCCGGATCCACGCCGAGGGCGGTCAGTGCCTCACGGAGCAGCTGTTCCGCCTGCGCCGGGGCCGGGGCGTCACCGGAGGGATCGGTGCACCCGGTGGAACCGGACGCACCGCCGCCCTCCTCAGCCATCTCTTCGCACCGCCACGGGTCCAGCGCAGGGTCCGAGTAGTCGACGGTGCCGTCCGGGTAGACGCGCAGTACGGGGTCGCCGCTGTCGTAGGAGCCGAGGCTCCACGCCCCGTCCCCTTCGGTGGGCGTGCCGGTCATCCCGAACGCTTCCGCGATCTGCGCCACTCGCTCGGCCGTCGCCACACCGGAGGCATCCAGCCCGTAGGCGTGCGCCGTGGTTCCCGTGGACCCGAGCCCGGAGGAGGTGAACACCGTGCGCTGCCCCGACGGGTAACTGAGAGCGTCTTCCTCGGCCCCGCTCTCGGCTGTTCCCGGCGCCAGGGCGCCCGGTTCGGCCGCACCGTCATTGGAGTCGGCCATCGAGCGGTCCGCAGCGGCCTCCTCCGCGGCCGCAGAGTCCGCGCCCGCAGCATCGGCACCACCGGTACCGCTCGTTCCGAGCAGGTAGCCACCACCGGTGAACAGCAGCGCACCGACCGCCGCGGCGGACAGCCAGGGCGCGACCCTGCGGCGCCGGCGCCGGGCCAGCTCATCCGGTACCGCCCGCGTCTCGTGGTCGGCGCTCGCCCGGGGGCCCTCCTCCCCCAGGCGAGCGTCGACGGCGGCCCGCACCCTGGCAAGGTCCACCGCCGGTGCGTCCGCGGCCGGGTCGGCAGCGCGGAGCCGGTCCAGCGGCTGGTCAGGGTCGCGGGGGTTCATCGGTCCTCCCGATCGGGGTGGTGGTCCGACGACAGGGTGAGGGACGTCGTCATCGTGTCTGTGTGCCCGGACCAGCGGTTGTTGCAGTTCTCACGCACCCACGCGCTCCTCCCACACCTCGCGCAGGCGGGCCCGGGCCCGGGAGAGGGCCGCGGCCGCACCGCCGCGACTGATCCCGAGCGCATGACCGAGCGCCACGCCGTCCAGCCCCTCCCAGGCGTGCAGCAGCAGCACATGCCGGTCCTTCGGGCTCAACGCCGTGAGCACCTGGGTCAGTTCGGAATCGGCGAGCGCGAGGTCGGCAGGGTCGGGAGCACTGTCACGATCGGGATCGTCCGGCACCTCCGCCACGGGCACGGGTCGGTGCTTGCGGCGGTGATTAGCCAGCACGTACCCAGCTGTGCGGTAGAGCCAGGCAAGCTCGTGCCCCTCGGGTAGGTCGTCCCGGCGCCGCCAGGCGGTGGTGAGCACGTCCGCGCACAGGTCCTCAGCGTCGCTCGCGGCACCGCGGCGCAGCAGGAAGCGGTGCACGGCATCGGTATGTGCGGCGAACAGGGCCTCGAACCACGCAGCGTCCCGGGGCACGGGCTCGGGCGCGCTCTCCCCATCGTTCGTCATGGACCCTCTCCCACGCATGGCCGGCAGGTACCGGCCGGTCACCAGCCCGGCACTCTCACCCACCTTGTGTCGCGAGTGGCCCGATCGTTGCACACGGGTGCAGAGATTCCTCAGAGCTCGGTGAGGCCGACGCCCGGGTCGGCGAGCCGGTCCGGGGCGATGGTGCGGCCGAGCAGCGAGCGCAGGTCGTCCGAGACGTCCCAGATGTTGACGTTCATCGCAGCCGTCAGCACATCCTCACGGGTCCAGAACGCGAGAAACTCCCCGGAGGCCGGATCGCCGCGGAAGGTCACCTCGTCTTCGGGGGCGCTGCGGCCCACGTACTCCATCCCGAGGTCGTACTGGTCAGTGAAGAAGTACGGGGACCAATCGTAGTGGGCGTCCTCACCGCGCAGCACCTGGGCGGCCAGCCGGCCCTGGCGGATCGCGTTGTCCCAGTGCTCCACCCGGATCCGTCCGCCCGAGGCATGCTCGGTGGTGGCGACGTCGCCGATGGCGTACACGTGGGGCGCCGCACGGAGCTGGTCGTCCACCACGATGCCGTCGTCGACGGCGAGGCCGGCGTGCTCCGCCAGCGCCACGTTGGGCGCGGCACCCACACCGAGCACGACGACGTCCGCTGGGATGGTCTCCTCCCCCACCCGGACGGCGCTGACGGCGCCGTCCCCCTCGATCGCCGTGACCAAGACGCCGGTGCGGACGTCGACGCCGTGGCTGCGGTGCAGCGCGGCGAAATGCTCACCGAGCGTGGGCCCGAGGGCGGCATGGAGCGGCACGTCCCCAGCCTCGAGCACGGTGACGTCCGCACCGGCGAGGCGGGCCGCCGCCGCGGTCTCAAGGCCGATCCAGCCACCCCCGACGACCACCACGGAACGGCCCGGTCCCCAGGACTGGCGGAGCGCGCGCGAGTCGGGGATGCGGCGCAGCGTATGCACACCCGGCAGATCGACACCCGGGATCGGGGGCCGGCGCGCTGTCGCCCCGGTGGCGAGGATAACGTCGTCGTAGTCGAGCACGTCCCCCGAGGTGAGGCCCACCGTGCCGGCGGCGATGTCGAGCGTGACAGCGGCGTCGTCAAGGATCATGCGCACGTCGTGCTCGGCATACCATGCAGCGTCGTGGACGAAGACGGAGTCCATCGGCTCGGCACCGAGAAGGACTCCTTTCGACAGACCGGGCCGTTCGTAGGGCAGCTCACCCTCGTCACCGACGATGGTGACCGGCCGGGAGTCGCCGGCCTCCCGCAGCTGCGTCACTGCCGTGGCAGCGGCCAGGCCTGCGCCGATCAGCACCAGTGACATCGCGACGCTCCTTCGCTCGGCGACTCGCTCATGGGCGTCACTGTGCCGCATGCGCCCCGGGTCCGCCATTCGGGGATCTGCATCCGCAGAACCCGTGAATGCAGCGCCGTCTCGGGAGGCAAGGAGCGCCAGGATGCGTTGTCATGGGAACTAGCCCCGATCGACCAGACACGTCCAGACTCCGGCCCTGCGTGAGGGCCCCTCGACGGGAGGACGTCGATGAGTACGACCCTAGGAACGGATGAGGTCACGCTGCGCCAGGTGGACCGGTGGTGGCGGGCAGCGAACTACCTCTCCCTCGGCCAGATCTACCTGCTCGACAACCCGCTGATGCGCCAGCCACTGGCGCCGGAGCACATCAAGCCACGACTGCTGGGCCACTGGGGCACCACCCCGGGACTGAACTTCCTGTACGCGCACCTGAACCGGGTGATCAGGCAGCGCCGGCAGTCCACGTTGTACATCGCCGGTCCGGGGCACGGCGGTCCGGGCATGGTGGCCAACGCCTATCTCGAGGGCACCTACTCCGAGGTCTACTCCCACATCACCGACGACGAGGACGGACTGCGCCGCCTGATGCGCCGGTTCTCCTTCCCCGGCGGGATCCCGAGCCATGCGGCCCCGGAGACCCCGGGCTCGATCCACGAGGGCGGCGAGCTCGGCTATGCCCTCTCGCACGCCTATGGCGCTGCCTTCGACAACCCGGACCTGCTGGTCGCCGCGGTGATCGGGGACGGAGAGGCCGAGACCGGCCCCCTCGCGACCAGTTGGCACTCCACCGCTTTCCTCAACCCCCGTACCGACGGCACGGTGCTGCCGATCCTGCACCTCAACGGCTACAAGATCGCCAACCCGACCGTGCTGGCCCGCATCCCAGAGGAACAACTGACGGCCCTGCTGCGCGGCTACGGGCACACGCCCTACCTGTTCACCGGTGGGTTCGACGACGAGGATCCGTTGAGCATCCACGCCCGATTCGCGCGGATGCTGGACGAGGTCCTCGACCACATCGCCGAGATCAGGGCTGGTGCCGCACAGGGGTCATCCGAGCGGCCGGCGTGGCCGATGATCGTGCTGCGTACCCCGAAGGGGTGGACCTGCCCGGCCACGATCGACGGGGAGATGACCGAAAACTCCTGGCGTGCGCACCAGGTGCCGCTCAGCTCGCCACGGGAGGACCCCGCGCACCTGCAGCTGCTCCAGGAGTGGCTGAGCTCCTACCGGCCCGAGGAACAGTTCGACGACGACGGGCAGCTGAGCAAGGAGGTCGCCTCCCTGGCCCCGGACGGGGAGCTGCGCATGAGCAGCACACCGCACGCCAACGGCGGACTGCTGCTGCGGGATCTGGTGCTGCCCGAAGTCGCCGATCACGGGCTGGCGGTTCCCGAGCCGGGGGCGACGCAGGGGGCCGCGACCGCGACGCTCGGGGACTACCTGCGGGAGGTGATCCGGCTCAACCCGGAGACCTTCCGGCTCTTCGGTCCCGACGAGGTGGCCTCCAACCGGCTGCAGGCGGTGTACGAGACCACCGGCAAGCAGTGGAACGCCGAGTATCTGGGCCCGGAGGTGGACGATCATCTCGTCCGCGCCGGGCGGGTGATGGAGATGTTGTCGGAGCACCAGTGCCAGGGGTGGCTCGAGGGCTATCTGCTCACCGGGCGGCACGGCGTGTTCACCAGCTACGAGGCGTTCGTGCACATCGTGGACTCGATGTTCAACCAGCACGCCAAGTGGCTGGAGACCACGAACCGGATCTCCTGGCGGCGTCCGATCGCGAGCCTGAACTATCTGCTCTCGAGCCATGTATGGCGGCAGGATCACAACGGCTTCACCCATCAGGACCCCGGGGTCCTCGACGTGGTGATGAACAAGAAGGCCGAGCTGGTGCGGGTCTACCTGCCGCCGGATGCGAACACCCTGCTGTGCACCTACGACCACTGCCTGCGCTCTCGGCAACTGGTGAACGTCGTCGTGGCGGGCAAGCAGCCCGGGCCGCAGTACCTCCCGTTGGAGGAGGCGCAGGCGCACTGTGCGCGCGGGCTCGGCATCTGGGAGTGGGCAGGCACCGAGGAGGCCGGAGCCGGACCGGACGTGGTGCTCGCCTGCGCCGGGGACGTGCCGACACTGGAGACGCTCGCCGCTGCCGACCTCCTGCGCCGTCACCTGCCGAACCTTCGGGTGCGCGTGGTGAACGTGGTGGATCTGATGCGACTGCAGGACGCAGCCGAGCACCCGCACGGCCTGACCGACCGCAGTTTCGACCAGGTGTTCACCACTGATGCGCCGGTGATCTTCGCCTTCCACGGCTATCCGTGGCTGATCCACCGCCTCACTTACCGCCGCACCGGTCACCCCCACATCCACGTGCGCGGCTACAAGGAGGAGGGAACGACCACCACGCCCTTCGACATGGTGATGCTCAACGATCTCGACCGGTACCACCTGGTGATGGACGTGATCGACCGGGTGCCCTCGCTCGGTGCGCGAGCGGCCGGACTGCGCCAGCAGATGGCCGATGCCCGGTTACGCGCCAGGGCGTACACGCGCGAGCACGGCGAGGACATCCCGGAGGTGGCCGAGTGGGTCTGGCCCGGCGCAGGATCTCCTCGGAGTGAACGTCACCCGTAGGAGCGAGTGCTTCGGAACGGCAAAGTTTGCCCTCGTGCGGTCAAGCATGCGATTGGCCCGGGCCCCTGCGGGGAACCGGGCCAATCATCGAGTGGAGCCGCCTATCGGAATCGAACCGATGACCTATTCATTACGAGTGAATCGCTCTGCCGACTGAGCTAAGGCGGCGTGCGCGTCTGGCGACGAGCGGGGCCCACTGTACCTGGCGCCGTCGGGGTCGAGCAAAACGGTCGCCCCGTCTGTGGCGGGGTTCACGGCCAGGCTCTCGCGCACAGGCCCAGCCGAGCGGTCGCCTCAGCAGGCCAGGCCGTCCTCGGGTACCACACCGTCCAGCAGGAAGGCTTCGACGGCGTCATCGACGCACGTGCTGCCGGCACCGTACGCGGTGTGCCCATCTCCGTCGTAGCCGATGAAGACGCCGGACTCGAGCTGGTCCGCCAGGGACTCCGCCCACTCGTACGGGGTGGCCGGATCCCGGGTGGTGCCGATCACGACGATCGGCGGAGTGCCGGGGGCGTGGATCTCCTCCCGCTCCGCATCCGAGGACACCGGCATCGTGGCGCACCCGACCTCTCCGTAGCTGAGGGATTCTCCGAACAGCTCCGAGTTCTCGGTGTTCGCCTCGGCGTTGGCCATACTCGCCTCGCGGTCCAGCTGCACCGGGTAGTCGAGGCAGTCGATGGCGCGGAACGCGCCCTGGTCTGCCGGGTAGGTGCCATCGTCCTCCCGCTCCATCGCGAAGTCCGAGAGGAACCGCACCTGCGAGCCGTCCCCGTCGTTCAGGGCCGTGATCGCGCTGGTGAGAGTCGGCCAGGAGCTCGCGCTGTACAGCGCGACGATGATGGCGTTCATCAGGTCCGAGTCGGTGACTGGTCGGTCCGGTTCGCCGCTCTCCACCGGGGTGTCGGCGAGCTGGTCCATCATGTCGATGGTCTGCTGGACGGCGTCGTCCACGCTCCCGGAGAACGGACAGTCATCGCCGGTGAGGCAGTCCTCCAGGTAGGACCGGTAGGCCACCTCGAACCCTTCGATCTGTCCGGCGGTGATCTCCTGGTAGGACAGCGACGGGTCCACCGCGCCGTCGAGCACGAGGCGCCCGACGGAGTCCGGGAAGAGTTCGGCGTAGTGCGCCCCGAGGAAGGTGCCGTAGGAGAAGCCGAGGTAGGTGAGTGTGGACTGCCCGAGCACGGCACGGAGCACGTCGAGGTCGCGAGTGGCGCTGACGGTGTCCACGTGGCCGATGAGCTCCCCGGTGTTCTGCTCGCACGCCTCGCCGTACTCGGTCAGGGCGTCGACGTAGTCGGTCCATCCTTGATCGGTCTCGAGGTCGAACTCGAGGGTGAAGTACTCCTCCAGCTCGGCACTGTCGTAGCACCGCACGGCGGTGGACTCGCCCACACCGCGAGGATCGAACCCGACCACGTCGAACTGGCGGAGCACCTCCGAGCCGAAGTACGTGCTGACGTTCTCAACCATCTCGATCCCGGACCCACCGGGCCCACCGGGGTTCACGAACAACGCCGCCTGAGCGGTGTCGACGGCCCGGTGCACTTTCAGCGCGAGGGAGATCGTCTCGCCGTCAGGATCGTCGTAGTCCATCGGCACCGACACCTCGGCACAGTCGAAGTTGTCCCCACACTCGGACCAGGACACCTCCTGGGCGTAGTACTCCTCGAGGCCGTCCGGAACCGCGGCGGTGTTGCCGGTGGGCTGCACCATCGGAGCCGACGTCGCGCACGCGGTCAGCACAGTCAAGGAGGCGGCAGCGAGTACGGCGGACCAGGCACGCGCAGGACGGGAGACCACCTCAGCAGTCTACGGGCGCCACGACCTAGCCCCGCGCCGCCTTCCACAGCCTCGGCTCATCCTTGCGGGCGCAGTGCGATGGTGAGCGCCTCCATGGCGAGCAGCGGGGCAGCGCCGGCGGCAACCCTGGTGCGCGCCAGCCCGACGGCCTGCATCCGGTGCACCGACTGCTCGGGGGTGGAGTGATCGGCCATAGCGATGATGCGTTCCGCATGTGCCTCGTTCACCAGCGGGACGTCACTACGCAGCTGCGTCACGAGGACATCCCGGTAGAAGGAGAGCAGGTCGAGCATGGCCCGGTCCAGCAGGTCGATCAGCGCCCGGCGGGAGCGGCGCTTCTGCTCCTCCTCGAGCTGCCGGATCTGCGCCCGCAGTGCCGGCGGGATCCTGGCTCCCTCCTCAGCGCCGATCGTGCGCATCAGTTCGGCCTTCTCCGCCGCGTCACGCTCGGTCGTGGCCAGTTTGGACTGCTCGGTGGCATCCTCCACCAGGGTCTGGG
The DNA here is from genome assembly GCF_900105765.1 of Ruania alba. NCBI lineage: Bacteria > Bacillati > Actinomycetota > Actinomycetes > Micrococcales > Ruaniaceae > Ruania > Ruania alba. The sequence continues at coordinate 1,617,115 of NZ_FNTX01000002.1, read as the reverse complement.
CAGCGAGTACCGCGTCACCGACGCCGCGGATAGTGGTCGGGATTGCCAGCACGGTGTCCCGGTAGGCGCGGGCGTCCGAGTGGGTGGCCAGCCGCCGCGCCATCCCGATATGACTCTGCGCGGCACGGGCGCAGGTGAGCGCGAGACCGGGGTCCACGCCGTCGCGGCGCACCAGCAGATCGGCGACCGCCTCCGGCGCCGGCACCCGCAGGTTCACCAACCGGCACCGGGAGCGGATCGTGACCAGCACATCCATCGGGCTCGGTGCGCACAGGATCCAGACGGTGCGCGGCGGTGGCTCCTCGATCGCCTTGAGCAGCACGTTCGCGGTGCGCTCGGTCATCCGGTCGGCGTCCTCGACGATGATCACCCGCCAGCGCCCCTGGGACGGGGAACGTTGCGACAGGCTGACCAGCTCACGGGCCTCGGTGATGCTGATCTGCACCTTCTCGGTGGCGAATACGGTGACGTCGGCATGGGTGCCGGCCAGCGCGGTGCGCACCTGGTGCCCGGTGCCGTCGGCGTCGCCGGGATCCTGCAGGGCGGCAGCGAACGCGCGGGCGGCCACGGACCGGCCGGACCCGGGTGGCCCCGTGATCAGCCAGGCGTGCGTCATCGAGGTGGCGCTCGTCGTCGCGGCCGAGAGCACCTCCACGGCGCGGTCCTGGCCCACCAACTCGGTCCAGACGCTCACGGGGTGACCCCCAGCAAGGGTGCGACATGGTGCCGGATCGCGGCCGCCACCTGATCCTTCGGCCCAGAGGCGTCCATCACCAGCCACCGCTGCGGATCGGCTGACGCTCGATCGAGGAACGCCTGGCGGGTGCGCACATGGAATTCGGCGCCGGCTCGTTCCAGGCGGTCCGGGTCACCCTTGATCCGCTCGGGCAGGTGCACCGGGTCCAGGTCGAGCAGTACGGTGACGGCGGGCAGCAGGTGCTCGGTACCCCAGAGCGAGAGCTGCTCCACCTCCGCCGGCAGCAGGGTGCGACCGCCTGCCTGATAGGCCACCGAGGAGTCGAGGTACCGGTCGGTCAAGACGACGGCACCACGGTCCAGAGCGGGCCGGATCAGGGAGTCCACGTGGTGGGCGCGGTCCGCCGCGAACAGCAGTGCTTCGGTACGCGGCCCGAGGTCCTGCCCGTGCAGCAGCACCTCGCGCAACGTCTGCCCGACGGCGGTCCCTCCTGGTTCACGGGTGCGCACCACTTCACGTGTGGTCGCCTGCTCGATCCAGTCGGCCAGCCGCGAGAGCTGGGTGGACTTGCCCGCGCCGTCGCCTCCCTCGAAGGAGATGAAGAGTCCGGATGTCACCTGTGCAGACTATCGGCGTCCACCCACAATGGGCGCCGCGTGCCACGTGCTGGTGCTTCACCCGGTGAGTTCATCGATCTCCACGGCCACCGTGTTCGCCTCGCTGGTGGGGAGATAGGAGTCGCCCTCCACGCGGTAGGCACCTTGATCGGGGTTGAGCGGGTGGGCGACCGAAGCGTCCCCGGCGAGGAACAGCAGGTAGTCGGCGCCGATCGTCAGGTCCGGACCGTCGCCGGCTGTGCCTCGAGGCGTATACACCAGTACGCGGTGCACCTCGGCACCGGACCAGATCCGGCTCACCTCGACCTCGACGATCCGAACCGGTTCGAGCCCTTCCTCGCCCTCACAGTTCGGAACACCCACGCAGGGGTCCGCCTCGGGGTCGTCACCTCCAGGATCGATACGTAGATCTACCTCGTCGTCCCAGGAGCCGGTCACTCGCCCCTCGATCACGAGCGTCGAAGCCCTGACCAGCTCCGCGGTGGAGGTGTACCAGGGATAGTCCGCCATGACGCCACCGGCCGGTTCTTCGCTCTCAACCAGCGGCTCAACCCTCTCGGCCGCACACCCCAAGACGGCGAACAGAGCTGCGAGCAGACCCAGAGCCTTTGCCGTGCCCACCACGAACTGTGAGTTCGATCTCATACCGAGCATATGTGCCGGGCACGGCACTCGCTTCATTTCCCGCCGGACCAGGCGGCACCTTCAGGACGACTCGACCTGCCGTTCCAGGCCGTCGAGGAAGCAGTTCAGGCCCAGATCGAAGGTCTCCTCCCAGGTGCCGTCGAAACTGTCCATACCGAGCGAGGCCATCACTGGGTAGTTCCCGGACGCCATGGCCGCCTCCATGAACGGCAACTGCGCTCCCCAGAAGGCCTCGTCGTCGAGACCGGACTCCTCGGTGACGCGTTCGTAGTAGATCTGCTCTCGCACAGCGCCGGTGACGTAGCCGTCGAGCGCAACGATGACGTTGATCTTCTCCTTGTCACTCATGGGCAAGTCCGTCAGTCCCGCCATCGTCTGCTCGAGCCCGGCCACACTGCCCGGGCCGAGCGTAGGTCTGGTCATATTGACCTGGAGCAGCCACGGGTGACGCAGATGGAGTGCCCGCCCTGCACGCGCATCGGACTCCAGGGTGGCGCGCCAGGTACGCGAACCTCGCGGCGCAGTTCCGACCGGCGCCAGCACGCGGTCCAGGACCAGGGCGAGCAACACGCGTTTGTCCGGCACATAGCGGTAGAGCGTCATCGTGCCCACGCCCAGCTCGCGCGCGATGCGTCGCATCGACAGTGCCTCGACTCCGTCCGCGTCGGCCACCTCAATAGCAGCCTCGACGATCGCCGCCACGGTGAGTCCGGGCTTCGGCCCCCGCCCCGCGGGCGTATGCCCGTGCCAGAGCAGTTCCAGCGCACGAACAAGTTGAGCGTGCGCCTCGTTCCGGGCTGTCTCAGGTGAGGTCGATGCCATGGGATCCCACTGTACCGATCGTTTCGCGTGCAGCGTACGCAGTTTGACTGAGTGCATCGTACGCAGTACTTTTGGCGTACACCGTACCCAGGAGGAGGGGATATGTCACCAACCGTTCTCGCGGTCGAGGCGTCCGGGCTGACCAAGCGCTACGGCACCACGGTCGCGCTCGACGGCGTCGACCTTGCCGTCCCGCGCGGCACCGTGCACGGGCTGCTCGGGCCCAACGGCGCCGGGAAGACCACCACCGTGCGCATCTTGACCACGCTGACGCGTCTCGACGAAGGTCAGGCCTCCGTCGCCGGCCACGACGTCCGGACCGACCCACGCCTGGTTCGCCGGGCCATCGGCCTGACCGGGCAGCAGACTGCTGTCGACGACCTGCTCACCGCGCGCCAGAACCTGACGATGTTCGGACGCCTGTTCCGCCTCGACAAGACGTCGGCTCAGCGGCGCGCGGACGAACTGCTCGAGCAGTTCAGCCTGACCGATGCCGCCGATCGAGCGCCGAAGAAGTTCTCCGGTGGGATGCGCCGCCGCCTTGATCTGGCGGCCTCGATGATCCTTGCCCCGCAGGTGCTGTTCCTCGACGAGCCGACCACCGGACTGGACCCGGCGGGCCGGCGCGAGGTGTGGCACGCGATCCGCCAGCTGGCGGCACAGGGCACGACCGTGCTGCTGACCACCCACTATCTCGACGAGGCCGACCAGCTGTGCGACCGGATCAGCGTGGTCGACCACGGTCGCAATCTCGTCGAGGACACCCCGGCAGGACTGAAGCGCCGCATCGGTGACGAACGTCTCGAGCTGACGGTGGCCGACCCCGCTGACCTCGATCAGGCGGCGGACCTGGTGCGGCGGGTGACGGATCTCGCGCCCGATACGGACGAGGGCGGCACCACCCTGAGCGTGCCGGTGCCCGACGGCGTCCGTGCACTGACCGAGGTGGCCTCGGAGATCCGCGCAGCCGGCCTCACCCTGGCCGACATTGCGCTCCGCCGCCCGACCCTCGATGAAGCCTTCCTGCAGCTGACCGGCGATCAGGCCGTGCTCGCTGCACCGACGGAGGAGACCCGATGAGCACGACTTCGGTAAACCAGCCCGCCGTGACCGACGACACGCTCGGCAGTCGCCTGCGCTGGGCACTCAAGGACACCTGGACCATCGTGTTGCAGGAGTTCATGCACCTGCTACGCCAGCCTTCCACGTTCGCCTGGCAGCTCGGCATGCCGGTGGTCATGGTGCTGATGTTCGTCTACGTCTTCGGCAGCGCGATGGACGTCACGGGGATGGGCGCCGGGGTGGGGTACATCGACTACGCCATGCCGGGCATGTTCGCGATGACGATCGCCTTCGGTTTCATGAACACCGCCTTCCCGGTGGCGTTCAACAAGGAGAAGGGCTTCATGGACCGGTTCCGGTCCATGCCGATGTCCTCCTCAGCCGTGGTGACCGGACGGGGCGTGGCCGACATCGTCCAGGCGGCCGTCGATCTCGCCGTGATCGTGGCCATTGCCCTGGCGATCGGCTGGCGCCCTGGCGGCACGCTCGGCGAGACCCTCGCGGCCTTCGCCCTGCTGCTCTGGCTGCGGTTCGCGCTGATCTTCGTCGGGATCTGGATCGGACTCCGGGTGAAGAACACCGAGGCGGCCGGCAACCTGTTCGCGATCGCGTTCCCGCTGGGGTTCATCTCCTCGGTCTTCGCCCCGCCGCAGATGATGCCCGGCTGGCTGGGGACCGTCGCCGCGTGGAACCCGGTGTCGTCGACCGCCTCGGCCATCCGGGAGCTGTTCCACACCCCGGGTGTCGACCTCGCGACGAGCACCTACTGGATCGAGGGACAGGCCATCGGCGGGGCTCTCATCTGGCCGGCGATCGTGATGATCGTCTTCGTGCCCTTGGCGGTGCGGCAGTTCCAGAACCTGAGCCGCTAGCCATCCGGGTCGTCGCGACGGCGGTCGCGGCGACCCGGGCCTTGGGCGCCTCACTCCCCCGGGAGCACCACACCGAACTGACGGCGCGCCTCGTCCATCATCTCCATGACGGCGATCGTGTCCGCCCAGGAGTGCACCTCGGACTCCGTGCGACCGGCGGCCACACAGCGTGCCACCTCGGCGGCCTGGTACTCGAAGCCGCCGCCCACCGGTGGGGTGAGGGTCCGCGGTTCGCCGCCCTGCGGCCGCACCGTGAGGGTGGTGGGGGCGAAGAACGTCGGCTCGATCTCCACCCTGCCCTGGGTGCCGGTGACCGTGGCGGCGTTCCGGGTCCCGCCCTTGAGGCTCGCGCCCAGCAGGGCAAGCGCCCGATTGCCATACCGCAGCGTGATGACGTCGCTCTCGTCCACACCGGTGGCAGTCGTCGTGCCGATCGCGCTGATCTGGTCCGGGGCGCCGAGCACAGCGTAGGCGAAGGAGACGGGGTAGACGCCGAGGTCGAGCATGGCGCCGCCGGCAAGGTCCGGGTTCTTCAGCCGGTGGTCGTCACCTACGTGGTTCAGCCACTGGCCATGCTCTGCGGTGACCATGTGCACCTCGCCGATCTCCCCGGAGGCGATGATCTCGCGCAGCGCCACCATGTGAGGGAGGAGCCGGCTCCACATGGCCTCCATCACGAACACCCCACGGGCCTTCGCTGCCTCGAAGAGTTCCCGGGCCTCCACGGCATTCCGTGTCAATGACTTCTCCACCAGCACCGGCTTCCCGGCCTCGATGGCGAGCATGGCGTGCTCGAGGTGCTCCGAGTGCGGGGAGGCCACGTAGACCGCCTCGACCTGTTCGTCGGCGACGAGGTCCGCATAGTTGCCGTACGCCGTCGGGATCTGGTGCTTCTCGGCGAAGGCTTGCGCCCTCTCCAGGCTCCGCGATCCCACGGCCACGACCGAGCCGGAGGAGTGCGCGGGGACGTCCTGGGCGAACTTCGCGGCGATCCCGCCGGCGGCAAGGATCCCCCAGCGCAGTGGCGGCGCGTCGGCGGGGTCTGGTCCGTAGGTGAGGTCGTGGATCGTCATGGCCTCAGCGTAGAGCGCCGACCGAGACGACGGCGATACGTCACAGCGCGCGCATATGGCGCAGGGTCTGTCATATAGCCGTCATTTCAGCGTTGTCCACAGGGCCCTCACCGGGAGTGGGAAGGTCCGGCAGGCTGGTGGCCATGACCGGATCACCGCTCGCCGACGCTGTCGGGATCTACCCCACCTGGTCCCTGGAGGCCCGCGGGATCGACCGCCGGCACCGCATGCGCTTGATCGAGGAGGGCCGACTCGTCCCCGTCACCCGTGGCTGGTTCGCCACCCGTGACGCAGACCAGACGGCACTCATGGCTATGCGGTCAGGAGCCCGGTTGACCTGCATCTCGGCGGCTCGCATCCACGGACTCTGGTCACCCCTCGTCCCGGGCATGCACGTCTATGCTCGGCGAGGGCGAGTACCACCGAGATTCATCGCCCACGGCCCCTACTGCGATGCCTGGCCCGAGACCGAACCGGTCGCCAGCCTCGGTCTGTGTCTCCAGCACGCAGCACGATGTCTCACACCTGAACAGTCCGCCATCCTCTTCGAGTCGTCGATGACGCACAAGCTCCTCACGCCGGGCGAGGTCGGCGACCTTGCCCGGCCACTCCCGCTCAGGATCAGGTCACGCCTCGGCGTGCTCTCCGGGCTCAGCCAGTCGGGATCCGAGACTCGAGTGGCGCGTTGGCTCCGCGGCCGCGGAATCGCATTCACGCAACAGGCACGCATACCGGGCGTCGGGAAGGTCGACTTCCTGGTGGGACGTTCGTGGGTGATCGAGACCGACAGCAAGGCACACCACACCGCCGTGCCGAACTACGAAACAGACCGTCGTCGCGATCTGGCGGCACGACTGCTCGGCTATTCAGTGACTCGGCTCAGTTTTACCCAGGTGTGGGACGACTGGGCGGCAACACAGCGTGATCTTGGCGCACTCATCGCCACCCGTCACCATCTGCGGGTCCCACGGGCCGCCTGATCCCGCGGAACTGACGGAAATGCGTCGACCCTCGCACGATGGCGCGAGGGTCGACGCATTTCCGTCAGTTCACGTCAGGACTTCTTCGCGGGCGCCTTCTTCGCCGGTGCCTTCTTCTTGGCCGGAGCCTTCCGCGCCGGAGCCTTCTTCTTCGCCGGACCCTTCGCCCGCTTCTCCGCGATCAGCTCATAGGCCCGGTCCGCGGTGATGGCGTCCACCGAATCCGCCGAGCGCAGCGTGGCGTTCGTCTCGCCGTCGGTCACGTACGGACCGAACCGGCCGTCCTTGACCACCACGGGCTTGCCGGAGACCGGGTCCTCGCCGAGTTCCTTGAGCGCCTTCGACGCACTCGCCCCACGCCCCCGCTTCGGCTGGGCGTAGATCTCCAGGGCCTCATCCAGGGTGAGGTCGAAGAGCTGGTCCTCGCTGGTCAGGGACCGGGAGTCAGTGCCCTTCTTCAGGTAGGGCCCGTACCGGCCGTTCTGGGCGGTGATCTCGTCTCCGGACTCCGGGTCGGTCCCCACCACCCGCGGCAGGGAGAGCAGCCGCAGCGCGGTGTCGAGCTCGATGGTGCCCAGGTCCATGTCCTTGAACAGGGACGCGGTGCGCGGTTTCGCCTTCGCGGGCTTCTTCTTCCCCTTCGCCGGCGGCTCCGGCTCCGGCAGCACCTCGGTGACATAGGGACCGAATCGTCCGTTCTTCGCCACGATCGTGTGCCCGGTCTCCGGGTCGGTACCCAGCTCCCGGTCACCATCGGCGTTCGCTGCGAACAGTTCCTCGGCGCGGGCTGCGGTGAGCTCATCGGGAGCGATGTCGTCCGGGACGGAGGCGCGTCGCGCCTGCCCGCCCTCCTCAGCGGGTGGCCCTTCGAGATACGGACCGTAACGCCCCACCCGCAACGTCACGCCGTCGCTGATCTGCACGGAGTTCAGCGCCCGGGCATCGATCTCGCCGAGGTCCTCCACGAGGTTCTTCAGACCTTCGGCACCGTCCCGTCCGAAGTAGAACCCAGCCAGCCAGTCCACCCGGTCGGCGTCCCCGGCCGCGATCCGGTCCAGGTCGGACTCCATCTCGGCGGTGAAGTCGTAGTCGATCAGCTTCGGGAAGTGCTCCTCCAGCAGCCGGATCACGGAGAACGCCACCCAGCTGGGCACCAGTGCCTGACCGCGGCGCAAGACGTAGCCCCGGTCCGTGATGACCGAGATGGTGGCGGCGTAGGTGGAGGGGCGGCCGATGCCACGCTCCTCGAGAGCCTTGACCAGGCTCGCCTCGGTGTACCGCGGAGGTGGGGAGGTCTCGTGACCGTCAGCGGTGAGCTCGTCGGTGGCGACCCCGTCACCGGTCTGCAGGTCCGGCAGGCGCGCATCCTTGCCCTGGCCCGCTGCGTCCTCGCTGTACCGGTCGACGTCACGACCTTCTTCATACGCGGCGAGGAACCCGCGGAAGGTGATCACCGTGCCCGAGGCAGCGAACTCGGCCACCCGCCCATCGGTGGCCGTCCCTTGCAGGCGCACGGACGCCGTCGACCCCTTCGCATCAGCCATCTGGGAGGCCACGGTGCGCTTCCAGATCAGCTCATACAGGCGGAACTGGTCCCCGCTGAGCGCGCTGGCCACCTGCGCCGGCGTGCGGAAGGTGTCCCCTGCCGGGCGGATCGCCTCGTGCGCCTCCTGCGCTCCCTTGGACTTGGAAGCGTAGTGGCGCGCCTTGGCCGGCACGAAGTCGGCACCGTAGAGCTCGGTGGCCTGGTTGCGGGCTGCGCTGATCGCCTGCCCGGACAGTGCCACCGAGTCGGTCCGCATGTAGGTGATGTAGCCGTTCTCGTACAGCCCCTGAGCCACCCGCATCGCCGTGCGGGAGTTCATCCGCAACTTCCGAGAGGCCTCCTGCTGCAGCGTGGAGGTGGTGAACGGCGCGGCCGGACGGCGGGTGTAGGGCTTCTCCTCAACGCTGGAGACGGTCACGTCGCTGCTCTGCAGGGCCGTGACGAGCCCGCGTGCAGCCGCCTCGTCCAGGTGCAGCACGGAGCTGCTCTTCAGCGTGGCGTCGTCGCGGAAGTCCTTGCCGGTGGCCACCCGGGCGCCGTCGACGGCCACCAGACGCGCACCGAACGTGGTCCCGGCGGTAGCGCCGCGCCCACCGGTGAAGGTGCCGCGCACATCCCAGTACTCGGCAGCGACGAACGCCATCCGCTCCCGCTCGCGCTCTACCACCATCCGGGTGGCCACGGACTGCACGCGGCCGGCACTCAGGCCCTGGCGGACCTTGCGCCACAGCACCGGCGAGACCTCGTAGCCGTAGAGACGGTCCAGCAGGCGGCGGGTCTCCTGCGCGTCCACCAAGCGCGTGTCCAGGTCCCGCGGCTCGGCCAGGGCTCGCTGGATCGCCTCGCGGGTGATCTCGTGGAACACCATCCGCTTGACCGGCACCTTGGGCTTGAGCACCTCGAGCAGGTGCCACGCGATGGCTTCCCCCTCGCGGTCCTCATCGGTGGCGAGGTAGAGCTCGTCGGCATCCTTGAGGAGCTTCTTGAGCTCGGTGACCTTCTTCTTCTTGTCCGCGTCCACCACGTAGTACGGGTCGAAGCCGTTGTCGACGTCGATGGCGAACTTCTTGTACGGCCCCTTCTTCATCTCCGCGGGCAGTTCCGACGGCTGCGCCAGGTCGCGGATGTGGCCCACGCTCGCTTCGACGTCGAAGCCGGAGCCCAGGTACCCGGCGATCGTTCGCGCCTTCGCCGGGGACTCGACGATCACAAGCTTGCGGGCCGTTGCGGTCACGCGGACCTTCCTTCATCGGGTGTGCACTGGCAACCAGTGCAACTCAGGGACTCTCGCGGTGTGACGGTACAACGTGTTCGGCTGCGCCGTCGCCCAGCGGACTTCTACGCCTGTGTGACGCACACCACCCGAAGGTAGTGGTACTGCCGAAAAGGCTCCGACGACGTCAGCCGCGTTCGTAGGGCCGCATCACGAGCATGCTGCCCATCGTCAGGCACGCCGTCGCCGCCACAGCGAGGCTACCCCCAGCGTACGCGAGGGTGGTCCCGGCGCTGCCCGGATCCATAATTACGGTGCCCGGAGCAGGCAGTTCAGCCAGCACCCAGGCACCGATCGCGACCGCGACGACACCGCTGAGCAGACCGAGGCCGCCGAGCACGGCGGCCGCGTTCACCGGTGGTGCTGTGCGATAGCCACGTGGCAGCGGGGTGGCAGACCGGAACTGCCGGGATGCCTCGACGAGGAAGTACCAGGCAGCCACCACGAGATAGGCGGCCACCACGTCCGATGGGCGGTGCCAGCCGCCCACCAGAGTGCCGAGTCCGGTCAAGCTGGCGTAGACGGCACCGGCCACGGCCACCACGCCGCGCAGACGGTGCGGAGCGATCAACAACGCCGTGGCCGCCACCGATGCGGCCACGGTGGTGTGCCCTGATGGCAGCGAGTTCCCCAGGGCGTAGGTGACGTCCAGGTCGGGTCGCGGCAGGACGGCCTTGAGCAGTTGCGTGGTCAGGTTCGCCCCGCCGAGGAGCACCACGGCACCGACGGCGATCGACTGGCGCCGTTGCAGCACGGCGAGTGCCACGGCGGCGATCAGCGCAGCGGCCACGAACGGGATGGACACGATCGTCAGTACCGGGGTGAGCAGCGGCTCCAGTGTGTCCCGCCCGAACGCCGCCCCCAGTGCTGCCACATCGTCGAGCAACTGACCGCTGCGGGTGGTCACGAACACCCACCAGAGGACAACCACGGCCACCGCGCTGAGCACCGCCGCCGCGATCGGGACGGCAGCACCCCAGAACCGGGCAGCTCCGGACTGTGGTGCGGGCTGCACTGAGCGGGGCGGGCTGGTGGGGGCCATCGTGGTCATCATCGCGCACGATAATCGGCGAGTCTGGGGATTTCCTGGGCGCGCGGCGGACGATCAGAGCAGCAGGAACCCGTCCAGCACCAGTTCGCGGACCTGCGGCAGCACGGACGCGAGCACGGCGTCCCGATCGGTGTCGGTGAGCGCGGCCACCCCGGCGGCGATCTGCGCGACGCTCAGGTCCCCATCGCAGGTGCCCACCACCGCGGCGAGGGCCGTGTCCGCCCGCACGCTCCGGCCGAGCCCGCCACCCTGGTGCAGCACGATCACCTCGGGGTGGGCCGATCCGGGCCGATAGTGCCGTTCCTCGGTGACGTCGGCGGCGACGGTGAGAGCCTGCTCGGCGAACGCCCCGTCATCCAGCGCCGCCAGTGCGTCCTTGGCCTGCAGGGTGGCCGCGATGGTGGGCCACAGCGGCCCGGTGACCGGACCGGTGAATTCCTCCACCCGGTGCCAGGGGGCACGGGCCGGGCCGGCGGGAGCGACGCCGTCGGACTGGTCCGGCTTGGACAGGGTGACGTACCCGAACCCGACGGCAACCACACCACGGTCGGCGAAGTCGTCCAGCCATGCGGCATAGCCGCGCTCCCAGGCATCCCGGTCCCGGTCCGGGGTGATGCCACCGTCGCGCAGCCAGGTCTCGGCGTACTCGGCCGCGTCGGCGCTCTCCCGCTGGATCACCCATCCGTCCAGGCCGGACTCGGTCAGCCAGGCCTGGATCCTGTCGAAGCGGCCCTCACCATCGCGAACCTCCCAGTTCACGAGCAGCTGCGCCACACCGCCCGGGGCGAGCACGTCGGCCACCCCTGTGACCAGGTCGCGCACCACATCGTCACCGCGACGGCCGCCGTCCCGGTAGGTGTACTCGGTGATGCCCGCAGCCCGCGGAGTGATCACGAACGGTGGGTTGGAGACCACCAGGTCGAACTGCTCACCGGCCACCGGCTCCAGCATCGACCCAGCGCGCAGGTCGAGCGGCACGTCGTTGAGGGCGGCGTTCAGCCGGGCGAAGGCGAGAGCACGGGCGGAGATGTCCGTGGCCACCACCTCCCCGCTGAACGGAGCCACATTGAGGGCCTGCACGCCGCACCCGGTGCCCAGGTCCAGGGTGCGGCCTACCGGGTGGCGGAGAGTGAGCTCGGCCAGGGTGCGGGAGGCGCCGCCCATCCCGAGCACGTGGTCGCCGGTCACGGCCCGCCCGGTGGTGGCTTCACCGAGGTCGGCGGCCAGCCAGAACTCGCCGGCAGCGGTATCGATGGGGCGCAGATCGACGGCGCCGCGCACCGGTGTGGGGCCGGTGGTCAGTCCGAGCTGCTTCGCCCCGGCGGCGCCGGTGCGCGGGAGGGCGGTGTCCAGCTCGGCGGGACTAAGGGTGTCACCGAGGATGAAGGCGCGGGCGAGCAGCGCGGCCGGGTCGGGTCCGGCCGAGCGCGCGGCGCGGACGGCGGGCAGCACCTGCTCCCGGGCGAGGGCGGCCATCGGCACCGGCCCGAGCACCTCGGTGAGCCGGTCCACGGTGTACTCGGCGTCGGTGAGATCCGCGCGCAGCGCCTGCACCGCCTGGGCGTTCGGCTCGTCCATCACCCTCCCCTCCCTGAAATCACACGTCGAACTGGTTGTCCGAGCGTAGTCAGCCCAAACATCCTCGCCGCCACGTGAGGAGAAGTGCTGGCCCGATCGACGGTCATACGCAAAGCTGCGCCGCATAGGCCCCCAGCTCTACGTATCGCCGTCGATCCGGTCACGATGACCAGGCGTTGCCGCACTATTTTCCGGCTCAGACACCCACCAGTCACCTTCCAGTGCCACAGTTGGACCCATGACCAGCGCTGCTGTGCCCCGGCCCAAGGACCGCACCCTCACCTGGCCGGTGATCGCCTGGTCGCTGTGGGACTGGGGGTCGGCCGCGTTCAACGCGGTGATCACCACCTTCGTCTTCACCGTGTACCTGACCTCCGACGCGTTCGGCCCGAACGCCGACCGCAGCCTGGGCACCGCCCTGGCGATCGCCGGGTTCTTGATCGCAGCGACCGCGCCGGTGATCGGGCAGCGCGCCGACCGCGCCGGGCGCCGCACCCTCTGGCTCGGCGTGAACACCGCACTGGTGATCGCCGCGTCCGCCTCGCTGTTCTTCGTCCAGCCCTCCGCCGAATACCTCTGGCTCGGCCTGGTGCTGCTCGCGGCCGGGAACATCGCCTTCGAGTTCGCAGGAGTGAACTACAACGCGATGCTCGCCGACGTCTCCACCCCACGCACGGTCGGCCGGGTCTCCGGGATCGGGTGGGGCATGGGCTACCTCGGCGGCATCGTCCTGCTGCTGTTCCTCTACCTCGGGTTGATCCAGCCGGAAGTCGGCCTGTTCGGCATCACCGGCGAGGACGGCCTCGACGTGCGGGTGAGCATGCTCTTCTGCGCCGGGTGGACCCTGCTGTTCTCGATCCCGCTGCTGCTCACCGTGCGCGACGGCCCGCGACCGACACAACAGGGCGCCCAGGCCGGACTGATCGAGTCCTACCGGCTCCTGTTCGGCACCATCCGGGACCTGTGGCGCGCCGATCACAACACGGTGTACTTCCTGCTCGCCTCGGCCGTGTTCCGGGACGGTCTGGCCGGGGTCTTCACCTTCGGGGGTGTGATCGCGGCGGGCACGTTCGGCTTCTCCCCCGGTGACGTGATCATCTTCGGAGTGGTGGCCAACGTGGTGGCCGGGATCGCCACCATCATCGCCGGTCGGATCGATGATGCCGTCGGCCCGAAGCGGGTGATCATGGCGTCGCTGATCGCGATGGTGATCATGGGTGTGCTCATCTTCGTCCTGCACGACGGCGGCCGTACCGTGTTCTGGACGTGCGGCCTGGCCCTGGCTGCTTTCGTCGGGCCGGCACAGTCGGCCTCGCGCACCTTCCTGGCGCGCCTCATCCCCGCCGGACGCGAGGGTGAGGTGTTCGGCCTGTACGCCACCACCGGCCGGGCGGTGAGCTTCCTCGCCCCGAGCATGTGGACGCTGGCCATCTCCCTCGGGCTGGTGGTCACCGGTGCCGACGACGCCCAGTACTGGGGCATCCTCGGGATCGTCCTCGTGCTCCTGGTGGGACTGGCCCTCCTGACCCGGGTGAAGCCGCACGATCACGCGGGCGCCGCGGGGTTCGGTGGCTCCCAGGGTGCTGATGCGGACGCCGCCGGCGAACCGGGCACAGACTCCTGACCCGCACTCAGCCGATCGCGTCCATCAGCTCACGCTGACGGCGGGCGGCCTGGTACCGGACCCGCTCGACGTCCACCGTGGTCACCTCACCGTCGGCGACCACCTGCTGTCCGTCCACGAAGACCGACTCCACGTCCCGCCCGCTGGCGCACTCGTACAGGAACGCCTCCGGGGAGGCGTAACCGGCAGCGTCGGCGCTGGAGGTGCCAACCAGCACGACGTCGGCGCGCCGTCCGGCGGTGAGGGCACCGAGGTGGTCGGCGAACCCGCTCGCCCGGGCACCGCCACGGATGGCCATCGAGAGCGGCTCCTCGGGAGCGATGCCGTTCCGGTTGTGGCTGCCGGTGGCCTCCACCAGCTGCTGGCCCACTCGGGCGAGCATCGCCACCCGGAAGATGTCCAGCGTGCCCAGGGTGGCCACCCCGTCCGTACCGAGCCCGATGGGCACCCCGCGGCGCCACATGCGGATCGCCGGTGCCGCACCGATCGCGTAGTTCCCCTTCGCGCAGTGGCAGGCGGAGACCTGATGCTCGGCGTATGCGGAGATGTCGGCATCCCCGGCGAGCACCGAGTGTGCGCCGTGCAGCGTGGGGGTGAAGACCCCGATGTCGCGCAGGTAGTCCACCGGGCGGAGCCCGTACCGTTCCAGGCAGTAGTCGATTTCGTAGGTGCCCTCCACCAGGTGCGTGTGCACCTTCACCCCGCGCCGCTGCGCTTCGGCGTGGATCGCCGTCACCAGCTCGGTACTGCAGGTGATGACCTGGCGTAGCGACATGCCTCCGGTGACCCGGTTGGAGCCGTCGGCGGCGGTGGGCAGGGCGTCGACCACGGCGACGTTCCTGGCCAGGGCTTGCTCCGTCGTCGTGATCATCGACTCGGGGATCCGGGACCCGGTGTCCATCGTGGAGACCGTGACGGTGCCGCGGATGCCCACCTGCTCGGCGGCGGACGCCATCAGCTCGGGGTGCGGTCCGCCGGACTCGAGGAAGTTCGTGGTCCCGCCGGCGAGCATCGTGGTGTACGCCAGCTCGCCGGAGAGCTGCACATCCTCCGGGGTGAGGGCGGCCTCGAACGGCAGGTAGTACTCACGCCAGGTCGGCACGCGCAGCGCTCGGGTCTGCTGCAGGGTGGAGATCAGGCCGCGCATCAAGGTCTGTGCCGTGTGGAAGTGGGCGTCGGTGAGGCCCGGGATCGCGATCTGCCCGGAGGCCAGCACCCGGCGCGCCGGGTCCCAGCGCTCCGCGAGCTCGGCGGTGGGTCCGACCTCGGCGATCACCCCGTCGGTGATCGCGATGGCGCCGTCGGCCACGACCCGCCGGTCGTCGTCGAAGGTCACCACGTGGGCGTTCTGGATCAGCACGTCGGCACGGCGCACGGGGACGTCCCCTTCCTTGATGGTCACGGTCAGAAAGCCACACCGAGGCGGCGGGCCACGAGGCGGTCGATCAGATTGATGGCGGAGTAGAGCACGAGCACGATCAGCACCAGCAGCAGCCCGCCGCTCCACAGGGTGAAGTAGTCGGCACGCACCGCGGCGGAGGTGAGGAGGTTGCCCAGCCCGTTCCCGGTGGCGATCCACTCCGCGAGGGTGGCACCGGTGACTGCCCCGGGGACCGCGATCCGAGCCGAGGCAGTGATCGCCGGCAGGGCGTACGGGATCCGGGCGCGGAACGCGGCCGTGCGGGCCGAACCGCCGGAGGCGTAGATCACGTCGAGCGCGCCGTCCGGTGCCGCCTTCAGGCCGGCCATCACGGTCACCAGGGTCGGGAAGAAGGTGACGAGGGTGACCAGCACGGTCACGCCGACCAGGTCCCGCCCGAAGACGAGCACGATCAGCGGGGTGATCGCCACCAGTGGCATCGAGCGCAGCACGATCGCGAACGGCATCACGGCACGTTCGAGACTGGGCACTGCCACCAGGAGCACGGCGGCCGAGACGGCCACCAGGGTGCCGACGACGAACCCGACCGCCGCGTGCACAGCCGACTCGCCGAGCGCCGTCGTGAAGGCGGTCCAGAACTCCTCGGCCGGGGCGCCGGTGAACGGGTTCCCCTCCTGGAGGAAGCGCCACACGTCCAGCGGGTCCTTGACGAAGAACTCGTCGAGCCCGAAGACCGGGCGCAGGCTCCACCACCCGCCCACGAGCACCACGACCGAGGCGAGCGCGCCGACCAGCAGCTGCCACGGGTGCAGCCGCACCTGCTCGGCGCCGGCCACGGAGGTGCCGACCGAGCCACCCTTGCCGGCCCACGGCACCAGGATCCGCGCGGCGATCGTCACGAGGGCGTACCCGGCGGCGGAGACGAGTCCCATCGTGATGGCGATCGCCCACACCCGATTGATCATCAGCGCGTCCTGGGCGCTGATCAGGATCGCGCCGAGCCCTTCGTTGGCACCGAAGAACTCGGCGATCAGCGCACCGAGCACGGCAGCCGGGACGGCGATCTGCAGACCGGCGACGAGGCTCGGCAACGCCGAGGGCACCCGCACCATGCGCAGCGTGGTGAGCGGGCCGCCTCCCGCTGCGAAGACCACGTCGCGGGCCCGGTCGTCCGTGGAGCGGAGTCCGAGCAGCAGGTTGATCAGCAGCGGGAAGTACACGGCGAGGGCGGCGACCACCACCCGGGCGGTCTGGCCCTGGAAGACCACCACCAGGATCGGGGCGATCGCCACGAACGGGATCACGTGCACCACCACGGCCACGCGTACCACCACGGGCTCCCAGGTGGGCGCAAGGATGGAGATCACCACCAGCGGGATGATCACCACCACCCCGAGGCCGAATCCCCAGACCGCCGTGCTCAGCGTGGGGCCGATGTTGGCAGCCAGCAGTGACCCGTCCGCCGCGAACTGCGCTGCGAGCTCCCACGGGTACGGGACCAGGCTGGTGTCCCGGAGCAGAAAGGCGGTGGCCAGCCACAGCGCCAGTACGGCGCCGATGACGCCACCGGTGTGCATCAGGGTGCCGTGGCGCGCCGGGCCGGCGGCCTTCACGCCGCCACGGGTGCGGGTGGGTGCGGTCATGACGCGGCGGACCGTGCGTCGAACAGGTGCCGGGAGAGCTCGTCGGTGAGGGCGTGGAACTCCGGTGTGTGCTGGACCTCCGGCTCCCGCGGGCGGGGCAGGTCCACGCTGACCTCGGCGGCGATCCGGCCCGGCCGGGCGGCCAGCACGATCACCCGGTCGGAGAGGAAGACGGCCTCGTCGAGCGCGTGCGTCACCAGCAGCGTGGTGGTGGGCCGTTCCACCCAGATGCGTTGCAGTTCGATGTTCATCTGCTGGCGGGTCATGTCGTCCAGAGCGCCGAAGGGTTCGTCCAGCAGGAGCACCTTCGGTTCCAGCACGAGCGCGCGGGCGATGGCCACCCGCTGGCGCATCCCGCCGGAGAGCTGCGCCGGGCGGGCCTTCTCGAAGCCGGTGAGTCCGGTGAGCGCGACCAGGTCGGCAATGGCCTTCCGATCCACGGGCCGACCCGCCACCTGCAGCGGGAGCGCGATGTTGGCCTCTACGCTGCGCCAGGGCAGCAGGGCGGCGTCCTGGAACGCCACCCCGATCGCGTTCTCGGTGCGCACCTGTTCGGGCGCACGGCCCAGCAGGGCGAGCGAGCCGGAGGTGGGTGCGTCCAACCCGGCGTACATCCGCAACAGGGTGGACTTTCCGCACCCGGATGGCCCGATCAGGGCGATGAAGGCGCCCTCGTCGGAGGTGAAGCTCACCTCGTCGAGCGCCTGCACCTGCGCGTCCCCGCTGCCGAAGGTCTTGCTGACCCGCTCGGCCTCGAGGCCTCGAGCCGTCACAGGTCCTCCTGCACGGAGGTGTCGAAGATGGTGCCGGCGTCGACCTCGAGCCCGACCCGGTCGTAGAAGTCCTGCTGGGAGGCGATGCCGTCGTCGGTGAGCAGGACCGGCTCGCCGGCCTCTCCCGAGGCGAGGTCTGCCCACACGGCGGCGCTGGCTGCCTGCTGGTCGGGGTCCAGGCCGAGCTGCTCGCCGTAGGTGTCGACGACCACCTGGGCGGCGGCGTCCGGGTCCGCGACGAGGTCGGCGGTGCCTTGCGCGATGGCCCGCAGCATGGCCACGATCGTGGCCCGCTTGGTCTCGTCCTCGAGGGAGTCGGCCCTCACGACGAGCACGCCGCTCCACCGGTTGTACCCATAGTCGCCGAGGCGGATGGTGGAGACGTCGTGGCCCTGCGCCTCTAGAGCGATCGGCTGGTTCGCGAGGGTGCCGGACATGGCATCCACCTCGCCGGAGACCAGCGCGGCCGGGTCGGCGCCGATGTTGACGCTCTCGATCTGGCTGTCGCCCACGCCCACCAGCTCGAAGAAGGGCGGGTAGACCCGGTCGTCGGAGGGGGAGGTGCCGAACCGGCGGCCCTCCAGGTCGGCCGGCTCCTCGATGCCACTGTCGGCGAGGGTCACGATCGCGGACGAGGAGGTCTGGTAGATCGCTCCGACGGCGACCAGGTCGGCACCGGCGATGACGGCGTTCGCGAGCCCTTCGCTGTTCAACGTCCCCATCAGCACGTTCCCGCTGACGATCTGGGCGTCCGAGTTCACCTCGGGGCCACCGGGCTCGACGGTCACGTCGATGCCTTCGTCGGCGAAGTAGCCGTTCTCGTCGGCCACGATGATCGGGGCCGACTCGACGTTCGGGAACCAGCCGAGCTGGACGCTCGCCTCGCTCAGCACACCGGCATCAGCATCGCCGCCGGTGCCAGCATCGTCGGAGCAGGCCGCCAGGACTCCGGTGGAGGCGACGGCGGAGAGGGCGAGGCCGGCGACGATACGGCGGCGGGACGGGTGGCGAGTGGTCACAGGTTCTCCTCGGTGAGACGGTTGACGGGGGTCAGAGGGTGAGCAGGTCCAGGACCGCGGTGCGGTCCAGCGTCTGCGGGATGGTCAGGCGTGGGCGGTCGGTGCGGGCATCCCGCCAGTCCACGGCGGTCACGCCGTGGCCGAGACCGCCGTCATGCCCGACGACGACGGCGTGGTGGGCGGCGTCGGTCACCACACCCGGGTGGAGGGCCACGGCCATCGCCAACGGGTCGCACCGGCCGTAGTCGGCAGCATCGCGGTAGGCGGCATCGGTGGCGACTCGGTGCTCGTGCAGGGTGCGCACGGCCACGGCCGCAGGGCTCGAGCCGGCCACCATCTGGGCCATCTCGGCACGGCTGAATCGCACGGCCAACGCGAGGTCCCAGGTGATGAGGGTAAGCTCGGGCACCGTGGCGAGCACGATCTCGGCCGCGTACGGGTCGGCGTAGATATTGAACTCGGCGTTGATGCTGGCATTACCGAGCCCCGACGGCGTTCCCCCCATGGCCACGACCGGTCCGATCCGCTGTGGCAGGGTCGGGTCGATCCGGATGGCCAGGGCGAGATTCGTGAGGGGGCCCAGGGCCACGATGCGCAGGTCCTCACCATGGGTGTCGGCGAGCTCGAGGATGGCCTGGACGGCGTGCTGCGGGTGGACCGGGGGCAGGTCGGAGTCGTCCCACGGGGTGCCTCCGAAGCCGTCGGCGCCGTGGATGTGCTCGGCGAGCACGGGGTTGCCCAGCAGGGGGCCGGAGGCACCGACGTAGATCGGGACGGTCGGCGAGATGGTGCCGACCAGACGTTGGGCGTTCCGGGTGACGTGGTCGATGCCCACGTTGCCGGCGACGGTGGTCAGGGCGAGATCGGCCGGGTCGGTCCGGGCGAGCGCGATCGCCAGGGCGTGCGCGTCATCAAGGCCCGGATCGGTGTCGATCAGGAGCATGGCACTCCTTCGTGTGCTGGTGCCCCCGCGAGGGCGAAACGTTTTCGCATCGGTGGCTAGACTGTAGCGATCGACCACGTCGTCCGCAATACCGCGACCGATGGCAGCTCATCCAGCCAGCTCGAGAAGGGAGCACGCGTGCCGGCACCGAGTGCGTCCGGGAGTGGCCGACGGCGGAGCAACCGCCCGACGATCGTGGACGTCGCGGAGGCAGCGGGAGTCTCCCTCTCGACTGCCTCGAAGGCGCTGAACGGACGGGACCGGGTGGATCCGAACACGCGCCGCCGAGTGCAGGAGACGGCAGAGCGGATCGGCTATCGGCCGAATCCGCGGGCTCAGCGGCTGCGCACCGGCCGGTCGCAGGCCGTCGCCCTGATCACCGCGCTGCCGGCCAGCATCGTCTCGGAGGCGTCCCAGCTCGGCTTCCTGCTGGACCTGTCGATGCCGATCGCGCAGGAGTGCCTCAACCACGACTACTCGCTCATGCTCGTCCCTCCGCTGCATCACGTCGACATGCTGGACGGGATCGACGTGGACGGGGCGATCGTGGTGGACCCGACCGTCGAGGATCCGATCTCGCGGCGCCTGCGGGACCGGGGCGTGCGGGTGGTCACGGTCGGTCGCGCGAGCGACGCCCAGGACGGCTACATCGACCGCGGCGCGGCGGGGATGGACATCATGCTCGCTCACCTGGCGGGAGCCGGAGCCCGCCACGTGGCCGTGCTGCTGAGCTCGGAGTCGTACTCGCTGACGCGTTCGTTCCGCAGCCACCTGGATGGTGCGGGACCGCCGCCGGGCACGCGGTGCTCCATCATCGAGGCGCCGGCGCTCGAGGGCGACCGGGGCGGGTACGAGGCCACCCGGGCCGCCCTGGCGGCCCAGCCCGACATCGACGCCGTCTACGCACCGCTCGATGCCTTCGCCGTCGGGGCGGCCAAGGCGGCCCGGGACGTGGGCCGGTCTATCCCGGAGGACCTGATGGTCGCGACGAACTACGACGGCCGGCGGGCCATGCTCGCCGACCCGCCGCTGACTGCGCTGGACCTTGACCTGCCCGGCCTGGGGCGCACGGCAGCCCGGCTGCTGTTCCGCTCGCTGACCGGGGAGGAGCGGCCGGTCGAAGCGGCACCCACCCCGCGGATCGTGGAGCGTGGCTCCACCGCGCGCGAGTCGGCCAGCGCACCCCTCACCGCGCCGGAGGAATCTCCCAGTCGGTGACCCGCAGTCGCCGGCCGGTCTCGGCACCGTCGGTGGCCGCGGCGCGGGCGCGTAGCTCGTCGACGGTGTCGGTCCCGGCACGCAGGTAGCACCCGGAGAGCCGATCGAGGTCTCCCGCCGCGATAGCCACCGCGATCTCCGTGACAGCTTCCGGCGGCGTCCAGTCGGTGCGGTCCGCATGGGCGATCATGCTCGCGGTCATGTCCGTGGCGACCACCCCGGGGGCAAGCTCGAAGGCCCGCAGACCACGCTCGAAGCCGGCCTCGTGCAGCCCCCCGCCGATGCGGAACAAGGCCGTCTTGGCAGCGTTGTAACCGACAGTGCCGTCCATGTCTCGGGTGCCGGCACCCGAACTGAGGTCGATCACCCGGCCGCCGCCACGTGCGAGCATCCCGGGAGCCACCGCTCGGGCCAGCAGGAACGCCCCGTAGACGTTCACCTCCAGCACCTGCCGGACTTCCTCCGGATCCGCCTCCCAGAGCGGGACCTCACCGTCGATCAGACCCGCGTTGTTGACGAGCAGGTCGACCGATCCGAGCTCACTCTCCGCGGTAGCCACTGCCCGGGCGACGGCGTCGGCATCGGTGACGTCCGCCGTCAGGACGAGCGCCTTGCGCCCGTGCGAGGCGATCTCCTGAGCCACCTCCCTGAGACGGTCGCCGTCCCGGGCAAGCACCGCCACGTCCAGTCCTGCGTCGGCCAGCCCGACGGCGAGATGGCGCCCGATCCCCCGGGAGGCGCCGGTGACCAGGGCCGTCCCGGCGGGAGGCGGGGGCAGGACATGTCCAGCAGCAGAGGAACTCATCCATCGATGGTAGAGCCGTCCGAGCCTGCCCCCAGGATGTGGATCCGCCCCTGATCGGTACCCTGACGGGGGTGGCCTTCCAGTTCGGCGAGTGCGAGCTTGACCGCGATCGGTTCGAGCTGACCCATCGCGGTCAACCAGTATCGCTTGAGCCTCGGGCCATGCAGGTGCTGCTCCACCTGATCGACGCACGGGGCCGGATGGTGCCCAAGGCGGAGCTGCTGGACAGCATCTGGGGAGACCGATTCGTCAGCGAGTCGGCGCTGAGCAGTCAGATCAAGGCGATCCGGCGCGCCATCGGCGACACCGGAGACGCCCAGCGGATGGTCCGTACCGTGCACGGGCAGGGGTACCGCTTCGTGGCACCGGTCACCGAAGGTGCGCCGCACGAGGCGCCGCCCACACCGGAGACCGGGAACGAACTGCTCCCGTTGTGGCAACCGGTGGTGGCGGTGCTGCCGTTCACCGACCTCGACCCGAGCTCGGGACGTCCACAGCTCGGCCGGGGGCTGCGCTACGACCTGATCGCCGCACTGTCGAAGTACCGATGGCTGCGCGTGCTCACGAGCGCCGCCACAGCGGGCCTTGCCGGTCAGGCAGACGTCATTGACCGCCTACGGTCCGAGCTCGATGTCCGCTACGCCGTCGAGGGAACTCTCTGGCTCGGCGGTGACCACCTGCGGGTCTCGGTGAACCTGACCGACACCAGCACCGGCGTCTGCCTGTGGGCCGATCGATTCGAACGCCGGGTCGAGCGACTCTTCGACGTTCTCGACGAGATCGTCAGCACTGTCGTGGCCACGGTCGAGCCCGAGGTCGGGTACGCCGAACGCACCCGGAGTGGCGCCCTCCCACGCACGGACATGCAGGTGTGGGACACGTTCCACCTCGGCCTGCACCGATTCTTCCAGTTCACCGCCGAGGGGAACGAGGACGCTCAGCGAATGTTGAGCGAGTGCCGCAGCAGGGATCCCGGGTTTCCCGATGCCCACGCCTGGTGGGCCTACGCCACCGTGCTCGGCATGGTGTATTGGGGCACGGACCCAGTCCCGGACCTGCTCGACGAGGCCCTCGCCGCCTCACGTCAGGCCCTCCGCAAGGACGAGCAGAACGCCCTCTTCCATGTGCTGTACGGGCGAGTCCAGCTGGCTCGCCGCGAGTACGGCCCCGCGCTGACCGCCAACGAACGTGCCCTCGAGCTCAATCCGACGTTCGCGGCCGCATATTGCGGGGTCGGTGACTCGCTGTGCTACGAGGGCCGCTACCGGGAGGCGATGGCTCACTTCCGCCGGTCGGTCGCGCTGGGTTCACACGACCCGCAGCTGTGGGCGTTCTACACCTACGGCGCGTTGGCGCTGGTGTTCGACAAGCAGTTCGACGAGGCGATCGAGTGGACACGCAAGGCATCCTCGATCGTCAACTGCCAGTACTGGACCACGGCGCACCGGGCGGTGGCGCTGGCGCACCTTGGTCGTGTGGAGGAGGCCGAGTGCACCGCCCGCGACCTGCTGGCGCAGTGCCCGCAGTTCTCCCAGGCCTACGCCGATCGCAAACTCTTCTACCTCAAGCGACCGGAGCAACGAGAACTCTATCTCGAGGGCTTGCGATCGGCGCAGGTGCCGGCAGGCGACCCGGACTAGCGTGGACTAGCCGGCCCGGTCCGCGACGGCCACCAGGTACTCCCACTCGCTGCGCACGGTGCCGTCCTCGAGCAGGCCGGAGCCGGCGATGAGCGACGCGAGCGCAGCACGGAAGCCAGGCCAGTCCTCCTGTGGCAGCCGCTGCGCAGCACGCAACGTCGGCCCATAGTGGGCCAGGAAGTGATCGGCGAACTGTTCGGGCGAACGGAACCGCATCGAGATGGTCCCGGTACTGAACTGCCAGCCCGTCACCTGGTCGGCGAAGAGCTCGGTGAGCACGTCGCGACTGCCCCACCGGATCGGCGGCAACGCGCCCGGAGGTGGGGGCACGTACTGGCCGACGGTCCGCAGCAGCTGCCCGACAAACCCGCCCGGCGTCCAGCTGAGCAGGCCGATCCGACCCTCGGGTGCACACACCCGGACCAACTCGTCGGCCGCCCGCTGATGGTCGGCGGTGAACATCACACCGATCGCGGAGAGCACGTAGTCGAAGCTCGCGTCCCCGGCGCTCAGGTCCTCCGCATCACCGACCTGGAACGTCACATCCAGGTCCTCAGCCCGGGCGCGTTCCCGCGCGACGTCGACCAGGGCGGGCACGTAGTCCACGCCGACTGCCGTGCTGAACCGCCGTGCAGCGGCCAGGGCGACGTGTCCCGTGCCCGTGGCAACATCCAGAACCCTGCTCGAGGGCCGTAGGTCGACGGCGTCGACGAGGATGTCCGCGAGCGGCACCGTCAGCCAGGCGATCCGGTTGTAGTCGCCGCTGGCCCAGGTGGCCTGCTGCGACGCCTTGAGGCCGGGAGGAGTGGCCGTGGGGATGGCAGGCATCACTGATCTCCCTCGAACGCGGCGTGCCACCGGGATGGGCGCGTGGGAAGCATGGGTCTCTCACTTTCTGTGGTGTGGACTCGTGGCCGGACGGCGGAGGGCATCGCCCGGCCACGAGGTTCAGGAGCGGGCGATGGTGACCTCGACCGGGTTCCGCAAGATGTCGAGCACCGGAGACGTGCGCTGAACGTGGCCGGCCAGCTCGTCGATGGCTTCGGGACTGCCGTCGCTGTCGATGCGATAGGTCACCTCGACCTTCTGGTAGCCGGGCCGGGACTGTGGCTCGAGGGCGAGGAAGCCGTGCAGGTCCAGCGATCCGGTCAGCTCGATCTGCATGCTGCGGATGGTGATTCCCTGAGCGGCCGCGTTGTACGCCATCCCGACCGCCAGGCACGAGGCCAGTGCATGCAGCACCACTTCGACGGCGTTCGGGGCCTGATTGCTACCGAGCAGCACGGGAGGTTCGTCTCCGTCGAGCACGAATGGCGTGGTGCGTGACTCGTCCTCGGTGCCGGCACCCCAGAACCCTTGGATCCGGGTGCGGGAGTGGCCGCCGTCAATCCAGTCGTTCTGGGCTCGGAACTGGAACTGCGCGACATTGCCGTCGGCCTGGATGGCCTCGACGGTCTGGGTGAGCTGGTTCAGATCGACGCCGTTGGTCCGGGCGTCGCTCTCTGTGGTGGTCATCGTCGACTCCGTTCATCGTCTGACCGCCGTGGTGCGGTCGGGCAGTCAGTCTTCACACTCGGTTGTGGAGGCGCTTGGAGCGGTGCCGGAGAGTGCGTGGAGATGGGGTGGAGGCCCGCCAGGCTCCTGGCAGCATGCCCACCGAGCGAGAGAATCCGGCACACGGAGCACGCCTGCTCACCGGGACCTGGTTGCGTCGGTCCCGGTGAGCAGGGCGCAGGTTCGGGCGGCGACCGGTGAGCCAGTCCCACCCTGGGCTACCAGGTGAGCGCCGTCGTCCGGAACGACCGGCACTTCCAGCCGCCGTACCACTTCCGCAAGCAGGCGGACCCCCAGACCGTGAGCCGGTCCCGCTCGAAGTCCGCCCGGGCGCAGACTTTCGCCTTCGCGACCCCGACGCCCGCGCCGAGGCAGAACTCGGGCCGGTCGCGACTGATCGTGCCTCCCCCGATGTACTGCTTGAGGACGTAGAGGCGCACGTCGATCTCACCACGGGCGTACTCGAAGCATCCCTTGAGCACCCAGATGTCGATACAGGTGCTGCGGGCGATCTCGACCTCGTCGACGGTGTCGGCCAGGGCATCGAGCTGCTCCGGCATGAACCCGGTCTCACCGTCCAGCTCGTCCTGGGTGAAGACGAGTGCGTCAGTGTGGTCGTTGTCCGTGTACGTGGTGCTCATCAGATCCTCCTCGAGTCATGACCGAGGATCGATCGCGCGAGGCGTACGTGGTGCCTCGCTCTGACGTCACCACTGACGCCACGATGCGCCAGAACCCCCGGTCGGCGTGCCCCTCCAGAGTGTGCGCAGGGACAGCAGCCAGTCGTGGAGGTCGCAGGGAGAATTCATGGAGACGGCACCACGGCATCCGACGTGGATGTGGCTGGTGCAATCACCAGCCTCATCCACGTCGGATGTCGCCAGAGGAACTGTTACGAGCGAGTCCCC